>QHVC01000087.1 GCA_003222205.1 Gemmatimonadota bacterium
GCCTCGTCAACGCGGCCTATCTCGCCCGCGCCGGCCGCCGCGTGCTGGTGCTGGAGCGCCGCCCCCGTGTGGGGGGCGCGGCTGTCACCGAAGAGGTGTTCCCCGGCTTCAAGTTCTCGATGTTCTCCTACGTGGTGAGCTTGCTCAGGCCGGAGATCATCCGCGACCTGGATCTCCCCGGGCACGGGCTGCATATCCTGCCGCTCGAGAGCACGCTCACCCCGATGGAGAACGGCGATTACCTGGCCGCCTGGGCGGACCACGACGAGACCCGCCGCGAGCTATACCGTCATTCCCCGCGCGACGCCGACGCCTACGACGAGTACGGCAGGCTGATGCACTTCATGGCCCACGCCGTCAAGCCGATCCTCGGCATGGTGCCGCCGGATCCCACCTCGCTCCACCCCCGGGACCTCGCCGGCCTGCTGCAGCTGGGGCGCCACTTCCGCGGGCTCGGCGCCGAGAAGCTGCACGCGCTCGTGAAGCTGATGACGATGAGCTCGGCAGACTTCCTGGACGAGTGGTTCGAGACCGACGTCTTGAAAGCGACGAAGTCGGCGAGCGGCATCATCGGCACGTTCCTGGGCCCCCGCTCTCCGGGGACCGCGTACGTGCTCCTCCACCATTACATGGGCGAGCTCGACGGCGTGTTCCGCGCCTGGGGATTCGCCAAGGGCGGCACAGGGTCGGTGAGCGAGGCGATTGCGGGCGCGGCGCGTCGCTTCGGCGCCGAGATCCGGACCGATGCGACCGTCGCCCGCGTCCTCGTCACGCGCGGGCGCGCGACGGGGGTGGTCTTGGAGAACGGGGACGAGATCCGGGCGAAGGCGGTCGTGTCGAGTCTCGACCCGCGGCGCACCTTCCTGCAGCTGCTCGAATCCGACGGCCTCCCCGGCGATTTCGTCGAAGCGATCCGCCGTTTCAAGTTCCGCGGCTCTTCCGGGAAGGTGAACCTGGCGCTGGGCGCGCTGCCGAACTTCACCTGCATGCCGGGGCCCGGCCGCCACCTGCGGGGCGCGGTGTCGATCTCGCCGAGCCTCGAGTACGTCGAGCGCGCCTACGACGATGCCAAGTACGGCGAGTTCTCGCGCCGGCCGTACCTGGACATCGTCATCCCCTCGATGATCGACCCCGGGATGGCCCCGCCGGGCAAGCACGTGATGTCGATCTTCGTCCAGTACGCGCCCTACCATCTGAACGGCGGCTGGACTGACGCGCGGCGCGAGGCGTTCGGCGACGCGGTGATCGACGCGGTGGCGCGATTCGCGCCCAACCTCAAATCGATCATCCTGCACCGCCAGGTGCTGACGCCCGCGGACATCGAGCGCGTCACTGGGCTGACGGAAGGCAACATCTTCCAGGGCGAGCTGGCCCTGCACCAGCTGTTCTTCCTGCGCCCCGCGCCATCGTGGGCGCGCTACCGCACTCCCGTGCGCGCGCTGTATCAGTGCGGCGCCGGGACGCATCCCGGCGGCGGCATCATGGGCGCGTCGGGCCGGCTGGCGGCGCTGGCGATGCTGGGAGACGGGGCATGACCGCCGACGCGATCGTCATCGGCGCGGGGGCGAACGGGCTGGTCGCGGCGCACATCCTGGCCCGGGCGGGGCGGAGGGTGCTGGTGCTCGAGCAGCGTCAGGAGATCGACGGCGCGCTCGACGCCGGGTGGGTGCCTCCCGAGGTGGTCAGCGACCTCGGCCTCGACCGCCACGGGCTACGGGTTGTGCGACCGGACACGTGGATTTCCGTCGCTCTCCCCGGCGGTGGCCGGCTGGAGTTGTCTCAGGACGCGGGACGGAGCGCGGTAGCGATCCGGCGGGTCAGCCCGGCGGACGCCGCCAAGTGGCCGGCGTTCTGCCGGCGCATGCACCGGCTCGCCGGTTTCCTCGAGGCGCTCTACCGGGTGCCGGCGCCGGACGTGGAGACGCGAGACCTGCGCGAGCTGGCCCGCCTCGCCGGGCTCGGCCTCAAGGCGCGCCGGCTTGGCAAGGAGGCGATCGTCGATCTGCTGCGGGTGCTGCCGATGTCGGTCGCCGAGCTGTTGGACGACTGGTTCGAGCACGATGGGCTCAAGGCGGCCCTCGGCGCCGGCGGCGTCTTGGGGCTACGGGTTGTGCGACCGGACACGTGGATTTCCGTCGCTCTCCCCGGCGGTGGCCGGCTGGAGTTGTCTCAGGACGCGGGACGGAGCGCGGTAGCGATCCGGCGGGTCAGCCCGGCGGACGCCGCCAAGTGGCCGGCGTTCTGCCGGCGCATGCACCGGCTCGCCGGTTTCCTCGAGGCGCTCTACCGGGTGCCGGCGCCGGACGTGGAGACGCGAGACCTGCGCGAGCTGGCCCGCCTCGCCGGGCTCGGCCTCAAGGCGCGCCGGCTTGGCAAGGAGGCGATCGTCGATCTGCTGCGGGTGCTGCCGATGTCGGTCGCCGAGCTGTTGGACGACTGGTTCGAGCACGATGGGCTCAAGGCGGCCCTCGGCGCCGCCGGCGTCTTGCACCTGCGCCAGGGGCCGCGCTCGGGCGGCACGGCGTTCGTCATGCTCCACCACCACGTGGGGAGCCCGCCGGGAGTGTTCCGGCCGCCGCTGTCCAACATGGTTGAGGTCCTCGCGCGACTGCCCGGCGTGGAAGCGCGGCGCGGCGCCCGGGTCGCGCGCATCACCGTCGCGAACGGTCGCGCCACCGGGGTCGTGCTCGCTTCCGGGGAGCAGATCACGGCGTCCGTCGTCGCGTCCAGCGCGGACCCCCGTGCCACGCTCCTGGGCCTGCTCGAGCCGGGGTGGCTCGACCCCGAGTTCGCGCGCGCGGTGCGCGGGATCAAGTGCCGCGGCGTGGCGGCGCGCGTGATACTGACGGTCGCTCGGGACCCGGGGTTCTCGACGCTCGCCGTGGCGCCGTCACTCGAGTACTTGGAGCGCGCCTACGACGACGCCAAGTACGGGGCGATGTCCCGTCATCCGTATCTCGAAGCCCGCGCCGAGGACAGTCGCGTGGTGGTGCACGTTCAGTACGCCCCGCACACCCTCGCTGACGGTGCGTGGGACGATGCGCGGCGCCGCGCCCTCGGCGATCTGGTCGTCGAGCATCTCGCCGCGCATGCCCCTGGCCTGCGGCAGGTGGTGACCGGCTGCGAGGTCATTACGCCGCAGGATCTCGCCGAGCGCGGCGGACTGACCGAGGGCAACGCCTATCACGGAGAGCTCACGCTCGATCAGCTCCTGTTCATGCGGCCGGTGCCGGGGTGGAGCCGCTATCGCACGCCGATCCCCGGCCTGTACCTGTGCGGGGCGGGCAGCCATCCCGGCGGCGGCATCGCGGGCGCGGCGGGCCGGCTCGCCGCGCGGCAGATCCTGAAGGGGGTGGCCGAATGACGACGACGTTCCACAAGACCACCGAGACCTACCGGCAGGGCGCGCGCACGATGCCGGGCCGCTATTACACGTCGGCCGAGGTCTTCGCCGAGGAGGCGGAGCGGATTTTCCGGCGGCGCTGGGTGTGCGTGGGCCGCGCGGCGGCGATCCCCGAGCCGGGGAACTACCTGGTGGCGGAGATCGCAGGCGAGAGCATCATCGTGCTGCGCGACAGCGGCGGTCAGCCGCGCGCCTTCTATAATGTGTGCCGCCATCGCGGCACCCGCCTGTGCGAGGGGCCCAGCGGAAGCCTCCCCTCGACCATTCAGTGTCCCTACCACGCCTGGACGTACGGGCTCGACGGCGGGCTGGTCGGCGCACCGCACATGAATGAAGTGGCGGGCTTCAGCAAGGCCGATTACCCGTTACACGCCGTGCCGCTGGAGAGCTGGGAGGGGTTCCTGTTCACGAACCTCGCGCCCGAGCCGGAGCCGTTCACGCGAGTCTTCGGCCCGCTGCAGGGTCGGTTCGCGCGGTTCAACCTCCCGGCGCTCGCCACGGTGCGGCGCATCGAGTACGACGTGCGAGCCAACTGGAAGCTGGTGCTGCAGAATTACAGTGAATGCCTGCACTGCCCCACCATCCACCCGGAGCTGTCCGACAAGCTGCCCTACACCAGCGGCGCCAACGACCTGGTGGAGGGGCCGTTCCTCGGCGGCTACATGGAGATCAAGGCGCCGAACGCGAGCGCCACGCTCAGCGGGAGGGCCTGCGCCCTGCCGCTCGGCGACTTCCCGCCCGACGAGCGCCGCCGCGCGTACTACTACACGATCTTCCCGACGATGATGCTGAGCTTGCATCCGGACTACGCGGTGTTCTACACGGTGTGGCCGCGGTCGGCTTCGGAGAGCCGCGTGGTGTGCGAGTGGCTGGTGCATCCGGACGCGCCGCGCGCGGCGGGCTACAACATTCAGGACGCCGAGGAATTCTGGGATCGCACCAACCGCCAGGACTGGCGCATCTGCGAGCGCAGCCAGCTCGGCGTCAGCTCGCGGATGTACGGGCCGGGTCCTTACTCCCCGCGCGAGAGCATCCCCGCCGCCTGGGACCGCGAGTACTTGAAGGCGATCGGCTAGGGAGCCGGAGTGAGCTCCGAGGCCAGCACCGAGCCGCTGGCGTCCGCGGGTCCGTCGAGGTCCATGCGGACGGGGTAGTGGTAGTGATGATCGAAGACGATGGCGTGCAGCGTGTGGCCGTTGGCCGCAGCGATCGCCTGGTCGAACATCTGGTCGATCGTCGGAAACCACGTCAGCGGGCCCGGCACGGTATCACCCGTGGCGACGAACACGGCCGACCGGAGCACCCCCCCGCGGATCTCGAGACGGATCGGCTGGCCCGCGAAGCTGTTAAAAAAGCCGATCTGCTCCCACACATACGAATAGTTGGTCAAGCCTTGGGCCTGCCATTGCGCGCGCTCCACGAGCAATTCCCTGGGCGTGGGGGCGGTCGGAGTGCCGCAAGCGATGAGAACCAGTGCGGGAGCAACGGTGAGGCCTAGACGAACGAAACGTGTGTCCATGATCGGGGCTCAGAACTCCCGCTTCTTCATCTCCGAAAAGAAATCGCGACGCTCGAGATCCTCATCGGTCGTTTCGGGCGGCAGCGTGGTATCGTACTGGCGTTTGACCTTCTGTTTCGCCCTGGCGGCCTTGGCGGCGTTCTTCTTCACCAGGGCGGCGAGTTTCTGCTCGTCACTCTTCGACATGATCACTCCCCTTCGTACTTGAAAGACACCTTGAGCTTGGCCCGGTAGCTCTCGACTTTGCCGTCCTTGAGCTGCATGTCGAGCTGCGAGACTTCCGCCACCCGGAGATCGCGCAGTGTCTTCGACGCGCGCTTGACGGCGGCCGCCGCGGCCTTTTCCCACGACTCGGTGCTCGTCCCGACCAGCTCGATGACCTTGTAGACGCTCTCGGCCATGTGGGCCTCCTTTGCTTTGCAATGTACTCTCGATGTCGTGTCGGGGTCAGCCCCGTTCCGAAAGCCGCACGATGTGAGGCCCAAGCAGCGCGTCGACTTCCGCGTAGCCCGAGGGATAGAGCACGCCGCTCGGCGACGCTCCCGCGTCGAGGAGCGCCGCGACCGACGCGGGCGTCCGTCGTTCCGTCCAGTACGAGTCCACGCACGCCTTGACGGCCAGGGCGAGCGCCGTCCGGCCCTTCCCGTCCTTCGCGTCGACCGGCGCGCCGCACGCGATCAGCAGGCGCACGGTCGCCGGGAGCCCCTTCCAGGCCGCGACGTGCAGCGCGGTGCTGTCCTGCGCGATGTCGAAATACCCGTCGCCTTCGTACAGCGCCGTGGCGGGGACGCCGAGATCGAGGAGATGGCGGACGCCATCGGTGTTCCAGGTCCCCGCGAACTCGGCGAGGAGCTGGCCTCCCCGCGCGACGATCTCGCGGACGAGATCGGGCTCGCGGTCCGCGATCGCCCGGATCGCGGCCGGGTCGTTCCGGGCGCACGCGGCGATCAAGCGGTCCGCGCCGGACAGCTCGATGGGGATGCCGCGCCGCTCGAACAATACCAGCACGTCACCGCGCCCGCGGCGCGCCGCCCGCGCGACGGCGGACGCGCCATCCTTGCGCAGCCTCGGGTCGGCGCCGTGGTCGAGCAGCAGCTCGATGATGTTCAGGTTGTTGTCGCGCGCGATGGCATGATGGATGGCGAGCCAACCGCGTTGGCGCTGGTAGTTGGGGTCGGCGCCGTGCTCGAGCAGCCACTTGGCCCCCTCGTAGTCGTGCCAGTCGTGCTTGCGGATCAGCATCAGCGAGAGGTTCTCGGGCGTGAGCTTGCCGGTCTCCACGAGCAGCTGCATGGCGGCGTTGTCGCGGGTTTCCGGCGAGTGATACACGGCCTCCTCGTCGTTGGGGTCTGCGCCGCGCTCGAGCAGCAGGCGGGTCAGCGCGGCGTGGTGGGCGACGCCGGCGGCGCCGTAGAGGGCCGTCTCGCGCTCAGGATGCTGACCGGTCGTCCAGAACCCCGTATTGGGATCCGCCCCGGCGTCGAGGAGCGCCGTCGCCGCCCCGAGGAAACCGTCCGAGCGTGTCGGGTCGAGGCGGAGATACTTCGAAAGGCAGAGATAATTCAGCGCATCCCCGCCGTAGGGAGCGCTCTTTCCTGTGGCGTTGCCGGGATGCTGGGCGAGGAAGCGGCGCACGGCGGCCTCGTCGCCGAGCACCGCGGCGGTGTGGATGTCGCTGCCGGCAATGTCAGGGTGCGCGGCGAGGATCGCCGCGGCCGCGTCCAGGGAGCCGTGCCAGAGGGCGGCTTCGAGGAACGCCGCCCTCTGATCCATCACCGCCTCAATGGTCCGCGTTGGCCAGGTCGGTGACCGCGGCCGCGAGCGTGCGCACCTTCGCCTGATCGGTCGCGCCCTGGGCATCGCCGGTCAGCTGGGTCGCCAGCTGGGTGAGGGCGTCCTTGCGCGGCTGCCCCACCAGCTTCTCGGCGGCGGCGAGCGCCGTGCGCGCGGCGGCGACTCTGTCGGCGGACAGGCCGTTCGAGCGCGCCAGCTGGTCCAAATAGGCGCGCACCACTACAGGGCTCGCGGGCCACACCAGTTTCGGCTGGCCCTGGACGTTCAGGTAATCGAGATGCACCAGCTTGGCGGCGTCGATCTCGTTCTGCGAGATGAGGCCGCTGGGCCGGAGCTCGAAGACGTCGAGCCCGCGGGCGATCTCGGAGCTGTAGATGTAGCCGTTGTACCAGTACGCGGACCACGATCCGGCGCCGACCATCTTGGTGGCGTCCATGGGACCGCGGTCGAAATAGGCGATCTCCTTGGGATGCGCCGGATCGGTCCAGTCGAAGACCGAGATGCCGCCCTGATACCAGGCCTGGACCATGATGTCGCGGCCGGGGATCGGGATGAGCGAGCCGTTGTGGGCCACGCAGTTCTCGAACGGCGTCTGCGGCGCGGGCATCTTGTAGTAGCTCTGGAACCGCATCGTGTCGTTGACGACCGTGAAGATCGCGTCGGCGCCCCACTCGGGCCTATCGGTGGCGCGGCACTTGGGCTGCCCGCCCCCGCCCCACTCATCCGAGAACAGCAGCTTGGTACCGTCGTTGTTGAACGTCGCCGAGTGCCAGTAGGAGAAGTTCGAGTCCGCCGCCGCGCCGAGGCGCTTGGGGTTGGCGACGTCATGAATGTCGAGCAGCAGGCCGTACCCGCCGCAGGCGCCGCCGGCCAGCCCGATGGCCGGATACACCGTGATGTCGTGGCACTGATTGGGCCCGGGGCGGATGCCGTTCTTCGTGCCGGGGGGCACGGCGTTGACCAGCAGATCGACGATGCCCTGGATCGCCCCGCGCAGCGCCGCGCTGTCCGCGCCCGTCGGCGCGCCGGTCCCCTGGCGTGCCTTGACCACGCTGTCGAGCATCGGCCGGACGAAGCCCGGTCCCAGCACGAAATCGGTACCGCGTACTTTCGCGGTGAACCCGCCGACGGCGCGCGCCGAGTCGGCGGCTCTCGCGGCGGCGGCGATGTCCTCCGGCGTCTCGGCGTGCGTCGGGGCTTCCGTCAGATCCTGGAAGATCCGCGGCGAGCTCACGATGCTTGCCAGCTCGGGGTGGGCCAGCGGCACCTTGATGACCTCGATCCGGAACAGGGCCGAGTTCGGGTTCGAGTCCGGCGCCAGCCGCGAGCAGCCCGCCAGCTCGTTGGGCGAGCGCACACCCGCCGACCCGGACACGTAGATGTACACGTTGTCCTTGTCGTTGGGATCCTCGACCACGGTGTGCGTGTGCGATCCCCGGCAGGTCTGGACGTTGCCGATGTACTTGGGGTTGGTGATGTCAGTGATGTCGAAGATACGGATGCCCCGCAGCCGCACCGTGCTGACCGAGTCGTGCACGCCCTCGGTGCCGCAGTCGAGGCGGCCGGACATGCCCTCGCCCGACACGAACAGCAGGTTCTTGTAGACCGAGACGTCGCTCTGCGAGGCCGGACACAGGAACCCGATCGTCAGCGTGGGACTCTTGGGGTTCGTGATGTCCCAGACCTGATAGCCGTTGTAGTTGCCCTGAATCGCGTAGTGCCCGGAGAACGAGAGGTCGGAGTTGGTGACGCCGACGAACTTCTCCGACGGCCGCCGGTTCACGATCAGGCGCAGATTCCAGGACGCTTGCGCGGCGTTCCACTGGCCCGCGCGCAGGCCGACCCGCCGGTCGGGCACGGGGGCGGTGGTGGACATATCGAGCTTCGGGGCGCAACCCGCGAGGGACAGCACGGCGACGGCCGGCAGAACGAATGATACGAGTTTCACAGAGGACTCCCTTTCAGGGCGTTGAGCATGCGGTTCATGCGGTCAATCTCGGTCGTCTGGTCGGCGAACACGTCGGAGGCGAAGCGGTAGACGATCTCCTCTTCTCCCCCACCCTGCGTGCCGAAGAGCTGGTTCACCATCACGATGGCGCCCATGTGGTGCTGAATCATGTACGTGAGGAACAACCGGTCGAAGTCGGGGCCCCGCGCGCTGTCGAGCTGCGCCAGCTGCGGGGGGGTCAGCATCCCGGGCATCAGCGTCGCGTGGGACATCCCCGGCATCGCATCGCGCGCGGTGTCGATGTCGGGCACCGTCTCGTGCCGGTCCCGCAGCCAGCGCTGCATCATCACGATCTCGTCGCGCTGCCCGACGACGATGCGCTCGCACAGGGCGCGCAACGCCTGGCTCGCCCCGTGCGAGGGGGCCCAACCGGCCATCAGGACGGCCTGGGCGTGGTGACCGATCATGCCGGCCATGAAGCGCACGTCCGCGTCAGTGTACGGGGCTGTGTGCGTCGCGGGCGAGGTGGGCGCCGCATCGGGGACGGTGCCGGACGACGCCTGCCGCGTGGCGGTGGCGCACGCGGCGATGGCGAGCAGCATGAGCGCCCCCGGAACGGACGCTGTCGGAGCTGGTCGTGTCATATCGGGATCCCCGTCAATGGCTGATGGCGAAGAACCAGGCCGCGATCACGGGGCCGCGCGGGGGCCGGGTCCCCGGCGGCGGCGGCGGCGTGCCCGGGGGCAGCGGCCCGTACTCCGGCTGGAACAGGTACGCGACGTGCTTCACCGGGTCCACCGTGATGGTCTTGGCGCCCCGCATCGTGGCGACGGTCGCCACCACCGTGTACTTGTCCGGCGCGTCCTCGCGCACGACCGTCACGTTGCTGTCGCGCCCGGCGGGGATGTAGATCAGGTGCTGCGCGGCGTCCCATCCCAGCGCGTCGACGCCGTCGCCGTTCGCGATCGTCGCGACGACCTTGCCGGTGGCGGCATCGACGACGACCGACGTCTTGCCGCAGCCCGAGAAAATGCGATTGGTGGCGCGGTCGTAGGCGATGCCGGTCGGGCCTTCGCACGGCGCCAGCGGCCACGACGCCAGGACGTGCATCGTTTTGACGTCGACCACCTGGATGGTGTTCTTGCCTTCGTTGTTGACGAAGATCTTGCCCTTCCCGTCGCTCGCCGCGCCCTCCGGTCCGTTGTCCTCGAGCTCGGCCGTACCCACGATGTCGCCGGTCTTGGCGTCGAGGGCGACGGCGGTGCCGATGGGGCGGCTGTGATTGGTGAGGATGATGCGGTCGGAGAAGTCGTCGTACATGATGCCGTCGAGGCCGCCGGTGGGAATCTTGATCTTCTTGATCACCGCCAGGGTGCGCAGGTCGAACATCGTCACGGTCGAATCGCCGGCGCTGGTGATGAAGCCGTGGTTCGACGTCGGGGCGAGCGCGATACCGTGGTTGCGCGGCGTGTCGGGGATGTCGCCGAGCACTTTGCCGGTCGCGCCGTCGACCACCATCACGTGCGTGCCGCGCGAGACGAAGACGCGCCCCGTCCCGGGCTCCGCGGTCAGGTAGTCCGTGCCGCCGTCGCCGCCGATGTTGAACTTCGCGACCGTGAACGTCTGCGCGTGGCCGGCGCGCGGCGCGGCGAGCGCGAGGCAGAGGAGGAACGCCGCTGCCCTAGGTGAACGACAGGTCATACGGTCCTCTCCGGGTAAGCGTATTCGTAGGCGCTAAATCTACCGCTCCGGGGATGGTCGTACAGCGTCCCAGATTGGAATTGTCAGGGAATCGTCAAGGCGCGCGCACCGCGGCCAGCAGCGCGCGGATCTGCGCCACCGCGTCGCGCACGCGGATGTCGCCGAATTCGCGGCCGAGCGCTTGGGTGGCCGACCGCGGGTCGCCGGAGATGCCGCGGGCATCGAGCGCACCGGAGGCGGACGTGTCGCCGGCCGCGAACAGCGCCGGGCGCACGGCCGAGGGCGCCACGGCCCACAGCTCGGCGGTATCCCAGAGGCCGCCGTGCCCTGCCCCGCGCAGGTGGCGGCTGGCGGCGAGCGCTTCGCAGAGGAGGAACGCCGCTGCCCTAGGTGAACGACAGGTCATACGGTCCTCTCCGGGTAAGCGTATTCGTAGGCGCTAAATCTACCGCTCCGGGGATGGTCGTACAGCGTCCCAGATTGGAATTGTCAGGGAATCGTCAAGGCGCGCGCACCGCGGCCAGCAGCGCGCGGATCTGCGCCACCGCGTCGCGCACGCGGATGTCGCCGAATTCGCGGCCGAGCGCTTGGGTGGCCGACCGCGGGTCGCCGGAGATGCCGCGGGCATCGAGCGCACCGGAGGCGGACGTGTCGCCGGCCGCGAACAGCGCCGGGCGCACGGCCGAGGGCGCCACGGCCCACAGCTCGGCGGTATCCCAGAGGCCGCCGTGCCCTGCCCCGCGCAGGTGGCGGCTGGCGGCGAGCGCTTCGATCTCGGCCGTCGCCTTCGCGTACCCGTCGCCGATGAAGTACACATGGACGCCGCGCGGGGCCAGCTCGGCGTCCAGGCGCGGCGCGAGGGTCTGGAGCGGCGCCTGATCGCCGCCGTGGTCACCCAGGAGCAGGATGGTTTTGAAGCCGGCCGCGGCGAGGGAGCGCGCGATGTCGGCGTTGTATTCGGCGAAGATCTCGGGCCGGACGTTCAGCGTCCCGGGAAACCGCATGAGCTCGGGCCCCGTGGGCGCCGCCGGCACGATGGGGGCGACGAGGGTCTGGCCCAGCGCCCGCGCGATGCGCTCGGCGTAGGCGCGCGCCCGCAGATTGTGCTTCCCGAGCGCGAGGTGCGGGCCGGATTCCTCGACGCTGCCGGAGAAGACGATGGCGGTCGTGGCACCGGCCGCTATCGCGTCGCGGAGCTCGGACCAGCTGTAGTCCTCGAGGAAGACGCTCGCGGGCTGCTGGGCGGGGAGCGCGGAAGCGCTCGCCGCGAGCACCAGCGCGGCGCGCCAGAGCACTTGAAGGAGCGTGCGTTGCATGGATGGTCCTTTGCCGTGGCGTCGCGGCTAGCCGTTGGGGCGAATCGTCGCGTAGAGAAACTGGTCGCGGACCTGCCCCGCCTTGATGGCGCTCGAGCGCAGCAGCCCTTCCCGCACGTAGCCCGCCTTCTCGAGCACCCGCACCGACGCGACGTTGTCGCTGAACGGCAGCGCGAAGACGCGCAGCAGGTCGAGCGACGCGAAGGCATACGCGGTGACGGCGCGGACCGTCGCGGTCATGATGCCGCGCCCCCAGTAGGCGCGGCCGAGCCAGTAGCCGATCTCCGCCCCGCAGCGCTCGATGTCCTCGCCGAGGCGCAGGGCGATCCCGCCGGCGGGCTCCCCGGCCACTGCAATGACGAAGCTCGTGGGCGGGGTGCGCGCGGCCACCGATCGGATGTACGCCGCGGCGTCGGCGACCCCGTAGGGGTGCGGAAAGCGATCCCGGAGGTTCAGCCACACCTCACGGTCGTTGGCGTGGCGCGTGATGGGCTCGGCGTCGGCCTGTCGCCAGGGGCGCACGAGACACACGCCGCACTCGAATTCCACGGCCGGTTACGCGCCGTCGTCCGCCGCGTGGCGGGCGAGCCGCAGCTCGAGGTGGCGCCGCACCTCCGACCATTCCGCGGCGAGGATACTGTACATCACCACGTCGCGGGCGGATCCGTCGCGCCGCGCGCCGTAGTGCCGGATGACACCGTCCTTTTTCGCCCCCAGCCCCTCGATGGCCCGCTGCGAGCGAAAGTTGAAGGTGTCGGTGCGGAGCCCTACGACCTGGCACCCGAGCGTGTCGAACGCGTGGCCGAGCAGCAGCAGCTTGCAGGTGGTGTTGACGTGCGTCCGTTGGCGGCTCTGCGCGTACCACGTATGCCCGATCTCCACGCGATCGATGCTGGGAACGATATCGTGATAGCGGGTCGAGCCGATGATGGTGCCGCTGGCCAGATCGCGCACCGCCCAGGGGAGCATGTGCCCGTCCC
>QHVC01000065.1 GCA_003222205.1 Gemmatimonadota bacterium
GGAGAAGGTCACGGCGTTTCGTCCAGCTATGGCGGTGCACGGGCGCTATCGACTCCCCTGTCCAGTCTGTGCAGCGCCCGTGCAACGCATCCGCTACGCCGAGAACGAAGTGAACTACTGCCCGCGCTGCCAGACCGGCGGAAAACTCCTGGCCGACCGGGCGCTCTCCCGCCTCCTTAAGACGGACTGGCCACGGTCCCTGGACGAATGGGAGGAGCGGTTTCGGCCCGGAGCACGGCGCCCTTGACTTTTCCGGGCCCGGGGGCGAGCTTCCCGACCGAGCGAAAGAGCCACGGCACGGTGCCGCGGCTGAACACCAGAGACTGATCACAAGGACCTGGGGCTGTCGCCGCAGGTCTTTGTTCGTTTCTGGGTTCACTCTCCCTGGAATGGGGTTCGCATGGTCGTCACGCTGAGCGAGACAGATCGTCTGGACTTCGTCTTGAAGAAGTTCCGCCGGCAGGTCACCAAGGCGGGTCTATTCCAGGACATGAAGCGTACGCGCTTCTACGAGAGTCCGAGCGCTCGACGGCGGCGGAAGGACAAGGCCGCGGCGCGCCGCAAGGCGAAGACCGCGCGTCGCCGGGAACATTATTAAGTCAGGAGTACGATCAGATGGCACGTGTCACCGGTACCGTGAAGTGGTTCAATGACGCCAAGGGCTTCGGCTTCATCACGCCCGAGGACGGTAGCAAGGACTGCTTCGTGCATCACAGCGCCATTCAGGCGCAGGGCTTCAAGTCGCTCGCCGAAGGCGAGCGCGTGGAGTTCGAGGTGGTTCAGGGCCAGAAGGGCCCCGCCGCGCAGAACGTCGTGAAGCTGTAAGACTCGCGCGGTACCGCGGAAAGAAACGGCGTCTCCCCTCCGGGAGGCGCCGTTTTGCGTTGCTAGAGTCGCGTGGGAGGCGTCACGGGCGCGGTCACGACCGGGGCTTCGGGCTCGGGGGTGAAGTCCTCGCCCGGGTTGACGAAGCGATCCTGCTCGAACCGGTACTGCTTGTCGTACAGCTGGCGGTAGCGGCCATGTCTGGCGAGCAGCTCGTGGTGCGTCCCGCGCTCCACGATCTCCCCGCCCTCCATGACAAGAATCTGATCGGCGCTGCGGATGGTGGAGAGCCGGTGCGCGATCACGAACGTGGTGCGGCCACGCCGCAGGGTGCGCAGACCGTCCTGGATCGCCGCTTCGCTCTCGGAGTCGAGGCTGGAGGTAGCCTCGTCGAGGATCAGGATGCGCGGATCGGCGAGAATCGCCCGGGCGATCGACACGCGCTGGCGCTCGCCGCCCGACAGCTTCACCCCACGCTCCCCGACGACGGTGTCGTAGCCCAGCTCGAAGCGGCGGACGAATTCGTCGCAGTGGGCGATCCGGCCTGCCTCCTCGACCTCGCGGCGCGTCGCGTGGGGCCGCGCGAACGCGATGTTCTCGGCGATCGTGCCGTCGAACAGGAAGTTGTCCTGCAGCACCACGCCCAGCTGCCGACGGTACTCCGCCAGGCGCAGGCCGGCGAGGTCCCGCCCATCCACCAGGGCCCGCCCCGCCGTCGGGCGGTTGAACGCCAGCACGAGGCTGATCAGCGTGCTCTTCCCCGCCCCCGAGGAGCCCACCAGCGCCGTGGTGGTGCCCGCCGCCGCGTGGAAGGACACGTGCCGCAGCACGTCGCGGCCGGGAACGTAGGCGTAGCTGACGTCCTCGAACACGACGTCGCCCCGCACCTCGGGCATCGGGGCCCGGGTCTCATCTTCGGCGTCTTCCGTCGCGAGCCGCCGGATCTCGCGGATGCGGTCCAGTCCGGCGAACGCCTCGGTGATCTGCGTGCCGATCGATGCGATGTTGATCAGCGGCAGCGCGACCAGCCCCACGAACACGCCGTACATGAAGAAGTCGCCCAGCGTCATGCTCCCCGACAGAATCGCGTGTCCGCCCTCGAGGATCATCAGGATGCCGATCGCGCCGACGATGATCGACGCGAACGCGCCGAGCGCGGAGATGCCCGTCATCGTGGTCGCGACGTTGCGGAACAGGGAGTGCGCGCCGCGCGTGAACACCAGCCGCTCGCCGCGCTCGGCGCGGTAGGCCTTGACGATGCGGATGCCGCCGAGGGTCTCGCCCAGGCGCCCGGTGACCTCCGCGTTGATCTTGCCGCGCTCGCGGAACAGCGGCCGCAGCTTGGTGAACGCGTACGCCATGCCGCCGCCGAACAGCCCGAGGATGAGGATCGCGAACACGGTGAGCCGCCAGTTGAGGTAGAACAGCACCCCCAACGCGATCGCCGCGGTCACCAGCCCGCCCACCAGCTGCACCAACCCCGTGCCGACCAGGTTTCGGATGCCTTCGGCGTCGCTCATGATCCGGGAGATGAGGATGCCGCTCTTGGTCGAGTCGAAGTAGCCGACGGGAAGCCGCAGCACGTAGGCCTGCACCGTGCGGCGCATGTCGGTGATCGCCCGCTGCGCCGCGACGCCGAGGATCTGGGAGAGCCCGAACCCCGTGATCGCCTGGACCAGCGTCGCCGCGCCGGCCGCGACGGCGAGCGGCACGAGCAGCTCGGGGTGATGCTGGTTGATGACCCGGTCGATCACCCACTTCGAGGACGACGGCAGCACGAGGCCCGCGAGGCGGTTCACGAGGAGCAGCCCCAGCCCCACGGTCAGCCGGCCGCGGTGCTGGTACACGAGCGCCCGCGCCTCCTGCCAGGCGCCGGGGCTGAACGCCCGCTTCTTTGCGGGAGGCTTCGTGGTGTCGGCCATGAGGTTCTACAATCTAACCCCGGCGGCCCACCTTTTTGCCCTTCATCGCGTAGAGGCCGCGGTCCGCGGCATCGAGCAGCGCCTGCACGGTTGTGCCGTCGCCGGGATAGACGGCGGCGCCGAGACTCACCGTGACCCGCGGGGTGTCGGTGTCCCAAGCCAGCCGCTCGCTCACGCGCCGCATCACCAGGCCCGCCGCCACCCCGTCGGCCTCAGGCAGCACCAGGGCAAACTCGTCCCCTCCGAAGCGCGCGGCCGTGTCGATGGCTCGGCAGGAAAGCTGCAGCACCGCCGCCACCCGGCACAGCGCCAGGCTCCCGACCAGGTGGCCGTGGCGGTCGTTGATGCGCTTCAAGCCGTCCACGTCGAGGAGGATGACGGCAAAGGGCCGCTCGGTGCGCTGCGAGCGCTGGATCTCCCCCTCGAGGGCGGCCATGAGCTGGCGGTAGTTGGCGAGCCCGGTCAGCGGGTCGCTGACCGACAGGTGAAGCAGCCGTGCCTCGACCCGCCGGCGTTCGGCCACGACGGCCGCGAGCGTCAGAGTCGAGACGGACACGACGGCCACGAACGCCTGCAGCAGCAGCAGCGATTCGTTCTGCGTCCGCTGCGCGAACGGACCGTAGCCCTCGAGGGTCCCCCAGATGGCGAGGCCCGACAGGAGGAGAATCGCGGTCGCCGTCTCGCGGGGCCCGAAGCGGAACGCCGCCCACAACAACAGCGGCACGGTCGCGAACTCCAACGGGTAATGTTTGACGTCCGACGGGTACAGACCGCCGAACACCAGCTCGCCGCAGATCACGAGCGCGAGGAACAGGGCCGCCGCCTCGAGCGCCTGGGACCGGTGCCACCGCACGCGGGGACGAGCGCTCCACAGCAGCACGACCGGCGCGACCACCAGATCCCCCGCCACATCGCCGAGCCACCACGTGAGCCAGATCGAGCCGTAATCCGCCCAGTTGGCGTACCCACTGACCGCCAGCGTGGTCACGCCCACCGTCGCGCTCACCGTCGTGCTGAGCATTGCGGCGACGAGCGCGAACTTGAAGACGTCGGGCGCGCGCTCGAAGGCGTTGCGCCCGCCGGCAAAGCGGTTGACCAGGTACGCGCCAACCACGCCTTCGAGCGTGTTGCCGATGCCGAGCCCGATCGAGGTGGCGAGGGAACCTGCCGTCGTGAGGTTGACGAGGAAAGCACCGGCGAGGATCGCCGGCCACGCGCGCAGCCCGAGGATCAGGAACGCGGCGATGGCGATTCCCGTGGGGGGCCACACCGCCGTCGCGCTGACGTGGACGAACGCCAGGCGGAGGCCGAGCTTGCCGGCGACGAAGTAGACCGCGGCGAGCACCGTGAAGATGGTGACGTCGCTCCACCGCGCGCCGCCGCTGGAGGCCACGCTCCGGCCCGCGATGGGCAGCGGGTCGCTCACAGGTACGCGAGTCGCCATGGGGTCCCGGAGTAACCATAGCCTGCCCGGGGAGCCGTCACGTGATGGGTATCACGGGGTATTGGGCCCGCCTGCTGGACTTGGACCCGGTGTGGCGGCCGGGCAGCGGGCATGCGGCTTCCTGTCGCGCTCACGCCACAGCGCTTGGAGCACGCCACCGTAGAGAAACGAGTAACTCATTGATCCGATTTCGGTTCCGACGCTGCTGGGCGCTCCAGATGGGACAACACGGGGGCCTCGTTCTTGAACGAGTCGGTTCCGGCAGTAGCGCCCTAGGCCATGTCGGAGCCGTCACTCCGGTCCCTCCCATCGGCCCCTCTCCTCGGGGCCCCGCGCGCGCGTCCCTCACAGTGGGAAGCGGCGTTCGCCGCGCACTACGTCGCGCTGTGCGAGTACGTGCTGCGGTTTGTGGGATCCGCGGAAACGGCCGAAGACATCGTGCAGGACTTGTTCCTCCATCTCTGGGATACGCGCGGCCCCCGCGACGTGCTCCGCTTGACGCGCCGCTATCTGCACGTCGCGGCGCGCAACCGCGCGCTGAAATACCTCCGCCACCGTCGCGTCGCGGACGGGTGGCTCGAGCGCGTGAACCGCGACCCCACGCCACGCTTGGAGACCCCGGAAGATGTCTGCCTGCGCCGCGAGCTGGACGCCGCCGTGCAGCGCGCCATCGCCGAGCTGCCGGAGCGCTGTCGCGCCACGTTCCTGTTGAGACGGCGCGAGGGGCTGAGCTACGAGGCGATTGCCGCGCGCCGCGGCGTGACCCTAGGCACCGTCAAGTCCCAGATGTGGCGGGCCGCGGTGCTCCTCAGGTCCAAGCTCGCCGCATTCATACTCTGAGGGCACTCACGGGTTGTCTTCCTTGAGCGCCCATGTTCACGGAGTCCGACCTCCTCCGATTCGTCGAGGGTGACTGTTCGCCTGCGGAAGCGGCGGCGATGCAGGCGTGGATCGCCGCCGATCCGCGGCGCGCCGCCGTGCTGGACGAGCTGCAGGCGGTGTGGCGCCTGACGGGCGACGCCACCCGGCGCTGGGACGTCGCAGCCGCGCGGGGTCGCGTGCGCGACGCTCGCCCCGGCGTGGCACCGCGGCTTCATATAGTCCCTGACCGAGCCCGGCCGGCCGGACCGTTCTCGGCATCGCCCTGGCTGCTCCGGATCGCGGCGGCAGTGATCCTTTCGCTCGCCAGCGCGCTGCTCTGGACCCGCCGCTCCCATCTTCCACCCTCCCGCGAATTCGCCACCAGCCCCGGCCAGCGCGCCGAGCTGTCGCTCCCGGACGGCTCCCGGATTCTTCTCAGCGTCGCCACGCGCCTGCGCCTGCCGCGCGACTTTGGCGCGCGCCAGCGCAGCGTGGAGCTGGACGGCGAGGCGTACTTCGTCGTCCGCCACGACCCTGCGCATCCCTTCGTGGTCCGCACGCCGTACGGCACGGCCGAGGATCTCGGCACCGAATTCGACGTCCACGCTTACGGGCACGAGGACGGTGTGCAGGTAGTGGTGGCCAAGGGCAGCGTGGCGCTGCGGGCCCCAAGCGCCGCGGGAACATCCAGGCTGAACCTGCACGCGCGCGATCGCGGCGTGATCGATGCGCGCGGGCGGGCGACGCGCACCAGCGGTGTCCGCTTGGACAATTTCGTGGCCTGGACGCGCGGGTCGCTGGTGTTCGAAGACGCGCCGCTGCCCCGCGTGCTCGCCGAGCTGGCGCGGTGGTACGACCTCGACGTCGCGACCGCCGACCGCTCCCTCGACGACGAGCGGGTCACGATCGCCTTCAGCTCTGCCTCGGCCGACGACGCGCTGTCGGCGTTGGCCCGGGTGCTCAATGTGCGCTTCACACGGACCGGTCGGGCGGTCCGGCTCCTTCCCGTTGTCCACGACCGTCGCCGCCCATGAAGGAGGATTCGGTATGCACCTGGTGATCGCCTGTCTCGGCATGCTCGTCGCCCCGCTCCAGCAACCGGGCGCTTCGCCGCTCGACCGGCCGGTGACGCTCGCCGTCGAGCGCGTCTCGCTCAAGACCGCGCTCGATCAGGTCGCGCGCCAGGCGGGGGTGCGCATCGCGTACTCGCGCCGGGTGGTGCCGCTGGACCGTCCGGTGTCCGCCCAGCTCGAGGCGGTGTCCGTCCGGGTCGCGCTCGATACGCTGCTCCAGGGCACGGGCGCCGTGCCGACGCTCGATCGCACCGGGCAGATCCTGCTCACGGACCCGCCGGGCGACCGACCGGGGGGGGCGCTCGCGCAGGGCTCGATCACCGGTACCGTTCGCGCCGGCGCGGCGGCGATGCCGCTCGCGGGGGTCAACGTGATCGCGGTAGGGACGTCGTTCTCGGCGACCACCGATAGCGGCGGCCGCTACGCGATCGCGGGAGTGCCGGTGGGGACGTATCACCTGCGGGCGCGCTCGCTGGGGTACACGCCTGGGGACACGACCGTCGTCGTTCGGGAGGGCCAGGAGACCGTCGCGGACTTCCGGCTGCAGCGCAGCCCGATCGAGCTCAACCCGATCGTCGCCATCGGTTACGGCACCGCGTTGAAGCACGACCTCACGGGCGCCGTGTCGTCGGTGACGGCGGATCAGTTCGAGACCAAGGCGGCTCCGACGATCACGCTGAGCTCGGGCCTCCAGGGGAAGGCGGCAGGAGTGCAGGTGACCTCGAACACCGGCCTGCCGGGCGGCGGCTTGCGCGTGCGCGTGCGCGGCACCGGCTCGATCACCGCGAACAGCGAGCCGCTGTACGTGATCGACGGCCTGCCGGCCGAGCAGGGGACCTCGTCCTCGGATCCCAAGGCGAATCCCTTGATGGCGATCGACGCGCACGAGATCGAAGCGATCAACGTGCTGAAGGACGCGTCGGCCACGGCGATTTACGGCGCGCGCGGCGCGAACGGCGTGGTGCTGATCACGACCCGCCGCGGCCAGGTGGGGGAGAGTCGGGTGACTTTCGAGACGAGCGCCGGGTTCCAGGAGATCGCCAAGACGATTCCGGTGTTGAGCGGCCCGCAGTTCATGCTGCTGTCGAACGAGGCGCGGATCAACGCGGCCAAACCCCCGCTTTACAGCGCCGCGCAAATCGCGGCCGCGCAGACGTACGATTACCCGTCGATGCTGCTGCGCACCGCGCCGCAGACGAGCCAGGCCCTGACGTTCGCCGGCGGTGACCAGCAACTGCGCTATCTGTTCAGCGCCAATTACGCCTACCAACAGGGCATCGAGATCGGCTCCGACTTCGCCCGCTACGGCGGACGCCTGAATCTCGACGCCGACGTGAGCCCGCGCTTCCGCGTGGGCACCAGCCTGAGCTTCACCCGCGCCGCCCGCAACGCGCCGTCGGTGGAGAACGGCTCGCTCGGCAACAGCGCCAACGGCATCCAGGCGGCGATGGAGTTCGCGCCGTTCCAGGCCCCCAGGGACGCAGCCGGCGCGTGGATCAAGACCTCGCCGAGCACCGAGCCGGTGCCCAACCCGATCGCTAACGCCACCGACCTGACGGATCTGAACACGACATCCCGCTTATTGGGAAGCGCGTTCGGCGAGCTGGACGTGACGCCGAGCCTGCGGGTGCGGACCACTTTCGGCGGGAATTTTCAGTTCGACGGCATTCACAACTTCGCCCCGCGCTCGATCATCGCGGGCGGCGTGGCCGGTGCCGGCTGGATGTTCTCGGGCACGAGCCGCAACCTCACCAACGAGAACACCCTCACGTGGCGCCGGGCGATGGGCCCCGGGCGGCTGGACCTCCTGGGCGGGTTCTCGGTGCAGACGTGGTACAGCGAGAACCTCCGTGCCGACGGCGCCAATTTCCCGACGGACGCCACCACCGTGTACAACCTCGGCTCCGGCTCGCAGCTGATCCCGCCGGGCACGGGCATCAGCGAGTCGGCGATCCTGTCGTACTTGGCGCGCGCCAACTACAACATCGCCGACAAGTACCTCTTCACGCTCACCGGCCGCCGGGACGGCTCCAGCGTGTTCGGGGCGAATCACAAGTGGGCGTTGTTCCCCTCCGCCGCGTTCGCCTGGCGGCTCGGGGACGAGACCTTCATGCAGCACCAGTCGCTGTTCAACGACGTAAAGCTGCGCGTGAGCTATGGGACAGTCGGCAACCAGGCGGTGAGCCCGTACCAGTCGCTCGCCGGGCTGAGCACCCGGTGGTACTCGTTCGGGAGCACTGAATTCCCGGCGCTCTCGCCGTCGACCACCATGCCCAATCCTGACCTCAAGTGGGAGAAGCAGACCCAGCTCAACGTCGGGGTCGACGCGGCGCTGCTCCAGAACCGCGTGCTGCTGACCTTCGATGCGTACCGGTCCACGACCAACGACCTGCTGCTCAGCATCCCGCTGCCGTCGACCTCGGGGTACAGCAGCCAGCTGCGTAACATCGGCTCGGTACGGAACCGGGGCGTGGAGGTCTCCCTCAACACCGTCAACGTGGAGCGCGGCCGTTTCAGCTGGCGCAGCTCCCTCAACGTCGCGGCAAACCGCAACCGGGTCCTGACCCTCCGGACGGCCAACGATTCGCTGTTCCTGTCGCCGCGCACCGGCAATTTCTTCAGCCCGTCGGACGTCTACCTCCTGACGGCGGGCCTGCCGCTCGGCGCCATCTACGGGTATCAGGTGACCGGCCTGTGGCAGACGGGCGACGTCTGCTATCTCAAGACCCCCGCGGTGAACTGCGTCCCCGGCGAATACAAGATCGCCGACCGCAACGGGGACAGCGTGATCACGGCCTCCGACCGCACCATCCTCGGCTACGGGGATCCCAAGTTCTACGGCGGCGTCGGGAACACGCTGAGCTTCGGGCCGTTGACACTGGACGCGTTTTTCAACTTCAGCTCCGGGAACAAGATCATCAACGGCGGCAACGCCTACGGCGACTTGCTGATCATGCAGAATAACGAGCGGACGACGGCGCTTGACCGCTGGACCCCAACCCACACGAACACCACCGTGCCTCGAGCCAACCAAGGCCGCCCGCGCCGCCTGTACAGCACGCTGGTGGAGGACGGGTCGTATCTGCGGCTGCAGACCCTGACGCTCAGCTACCAGCTGCCGCCGGGGTTCATCCCGCATGCTGCGTCGGCCCGCGCCTACCTCACCGGCCAGAACCTGTTCGTGCTCACGCACTACACGGGGTTCGATCCCGACGTCAACAGCATGGGCGGGGACGCGCGCTTCGGCGGTATCGACATCGGGGCCTATCCGCGGGCCCGCGTCTGGAACTTCGGCGTGACCGCCACCTACTGAGCCCGGGAGACTACCATGAGCCGCCCTCACGTAATCGCCGCTGTGGTGCTCTCGGTCTCCTTGATCGGGTGCACGGACCTGCTGGTCGAGGATCCCAAGGGGTTCACGACCACCGACACGTTCTTCAAGACCGGCGCCGACCTGAACAGCGCCACCATCGCGATCTACAACGCGCTGCGGGGGCTCGAGGGCCAGAGCAACTGGACCACGCTGGAGCTGGCCTCCGATATGGCTCGCGCCGATAACCGCGAGCCGAACGCCGGGACGTACGGGCCCGACCGACTCGACTGGGACGCCAGCACCGGACGCACCGGGTCGTATTGGACCACGATGTACTCCGTCATCAGCCGCGCGAACCTGGTGCTCGCCAAGGGGCCCGCGATCCAGACGCCGTACACCCAAACGAAGACCTACAACCTGGCCGAAGCCAAGTTTCTGCGGGGGTACGCCTACCTCTGGCTCACCAAGGTGTACGACGATGTCCCGCTGCTGCTCACACCGGAGGAGCAGGCCAACCCTCGCCCCACCCGGACCCCGGTCGACCAGATCCACGCCGCGGTCGTCACGGACTTGATCGAGGCGGAGGCGGACCTCCCCGCCACGTGGCCGTCCGCCGACCAGTACGGCGTCCCGACGCAGGGGCGCATCACCAAGGGCGCGGCGCAGATGGCCCTCGCCGACCTGTACCTCTGGCGCTCCAGCTTCCAGGTGACGGCCCAGTGGGACAGCG
>QHVC01000113.1 GCA_003222205.1 Gemmatimonadota bacterium
GAACTCGATGGCGCAGCAGGCGGTGCCGAACGGCATCGGCCACAGCGAGTTGGCCCGGGCCCAGTTGACCAACTCATCGAACTTCGTAACGAGCCAGTTCGGGCTGCCGCTGATCTCCTTGGAGACTCGTTTCACGACTGTAACACCGTTGAGGAAATACGTTGAGGGACGACGTTGAGGAAAGACGTAACGCAGTTCCTCCACGCATTCCCTCTACGCCTTCCCTCCACGCCTCTCCTCCACGTCTTTAGGTTCAGTCCCATTGTAGGGCCCCCCTTTTCCAAACGTAGACGTATCCCACCCCGAGAATCGCGAGGAACACGAGCATTTCGACCAGCAGGAAGCCCATGCGCAGCGCGCCACCCGCCCCGCCGAAGTAGATGGTGCCCCAGGGGATCAGGAACACCGTCTCGATGTCGAACACGATGAACAGCATCGCCACGAGGTAGAACTTGATCGAAAAGCGCTCGCGGGCCGAGCCGAGCGGCGGCATGCCGCTCTCGTAGGGGGCGTCTTTCAAGGGGGTGGGCCGCTTGGGCCCGACCAGATGCGACAGCCCGATCATGCCCGCCGCGTTGGCCACGACGAACAGGAGCAGCAGCAGGAACGGGAGATAGGGCCGCAGCATGGAGTTCGTGAAAAATTTCACGTAGTCGGACGGAAACTATCCCGGGCCTGCGGCGCTGTCAACCGAACGAGTGGCGTAAGTGTCGATGGCGCCATTACATTCGCCGCCATGTCGATCAAGCCCGACCGCTGGATCCGGCGCATGGCGCAGACCCACCAAATGATCGAACCGTTCGAAGAAGCGCAGGTGCGCGCCGGCGTCGTCTCCTACGGCCTCTCCTCCTACGGCTACGACATGCGTGTCGCGCCCGAGTTCCGGATCTTCACCAACGCACTGTCGGCGATCGTGGACCCCAAGCGGTTCGACCCCAAGTCGTTCGTCGAATTCGCGGGCGACGTGTGCGTCGTCCCGCCCAACTCGTTCGCGCTCGCCCGCTCGGTGGAGTACTTCCGGATCCCCCGCAACGTGCTGACGCTGTGCGTCGGCAAGAGCACCTACGCGCGCTGCGGCATCATCACCAACGTCACGCCGTTCGAGCCCGAGTGGGAAGGGTTCGTGACGCTGGAGATCTCGAACACCACGCCGCTGCCCGCCAAGATCTACGCCAACGAAGGCATCGCGCAGGTGCTGTTCTTCACGGCGGACGAGGGCGACGAGTGCGAAGTCAGCTACAAGGACAAGAAGGGGAAATACCAGGCCCAGCGGGGGATCACGCTGCCGAGGCTGTAGTCCCCGCGCCCCGCGCCCCCAGCAGCGTAATCACGATCGTCACCACGACCAGAATCGCGATATCCGGGACCCATCCGAGTTCCAGCCGCGGGATCGCCATCTGCAGGAAGTACATCACGAAATCGAACAGCCCGAGCAGGAGGCCCAGGAGCACCGTGCCCTGCAGCGCCCGTCCGAGCTGGGCCAGCAGGCCGCCGGTTACGAGGACGACCGCGCCCTGCCCCGCCGCGAGCGCGAGTGACGTCTCAATGCCCTCGATCAGCGTCCACACGCGGGCCGCGCGCGTGGGGGTGTAGCTGAAAAACCAGGTATGCGCCAGTGCAATGGCGATGCCCGCCACGGCGGCGCACACCGTCGCCCAGGCGGCGTACCAGATCACGATCTTCATGCGGTCGCTGTTGTCGGACATGGTCTCCCCCCCGCTGGCCACAATCTGGCAGACGCAGGGACGCAACGCCAGCCGGGAGTGTTCTCGGTTATCGGTTGCCGGTTATCGGTAGACGCAAACCGACAACCGGCAACGCTCCTCTGTCACCGCGGGTTCAAGATCCGATCAATCCGCGCCTGCATGTCCAGGAAGTGCGCGCGGGTGGCGCGATCGGTCGGGCGCGCCAGCGCGGTCCGCAGCACGCCCTGCAGGTCCACGAGCTCGAGCCGTGCCAACGCCCGCGCGTCGCCGGGCCGCGGCGGCGGCGGGACGAAGCCCGGGAATGGGGTGAAGCCGGGCGGCGGCGGCGTGACCAGCGGCGTGTTGATCAGCCGGTCCATCTGGTCCAGGAACGCCCGCTGCAGGTTGCGGCGGTAGGGGTCCACCCCGGGCCGCGCCGTCGTGAGCTCCGCGAAGATGCCGCGGCGCAGGTCGCCGAACAGATCCGCGAGCGTGTACGCCTGGCCAGCGGGCAACGTCGCCCCCTGCTCGGCGAGGCGCGACAGCCGCGCGTCCTGGAGCAGCGTGTTGAGGAGCGCCGTCTGCCGCGTGCGGATCCGCTCCACGAACCCGGTGGGCTCGATGCGCCGCAGGACCGCGGTGTCGAGGAAGTAGCTCGGCGTCGCGAAGGCGTTGTCGTTGAGGAAGCGCACCGCCTCCGCCTGCCGGGCGCGCGGCACGGCGGCGTGGATGACGCCCGCCTGGTCCGGGTACTTTTCGTGCCGCCACACCCCGCCCGGCACCACCGCCACGTGCCCCATCTCGAACGCCCACTGGCCGACGAGCCGGTCGTAGAAGTCGTCGAGCAGCGAGTAGTCGTCGAGCTTCTCGGTCGTGGTCGCCGGGATCAGCATCGGCACCAGGCGCTTGATGTTCGCTAGGCCGTAGCGCGTCGCCTTGACGGGATCGTCGCCCAGCGCCTCGGTCTGGGTGCGGGGGTCGATGCCGTCCGGGTTGCCGAAGCGTAGCCACGGCATCGCGTCCTGGAGCCGCGCCAGCGAGTCGAGCAGCGGCCGCTCAGCGTCGGGCGTCGTCGCGCCCGGGACGCGGCGGTAGCCCCAGTCGATCACGTAATAATCCCACGGGCCGAGCTTGGGCAGGAGCTCGGCGTTGTCCCCGGGTTGCGCGACGTAATTGTTGCGAGCGTAGTCCATGATCGAGTAGGACGTCCCGTTCTTGCGCGTGTACGTGGGGCTGCGCAGCGAGTCCACCGGGTAATAGCCCGAGGACAGCTGGTTGTGGGGGAGGCCGAGGGTGTGGCCGACTTCGTGGGTCGCCACGTAGGCCACCATCTGGCCCACCAAGGAGTCGGGCAACGGAAGGCGCCGGGCCCGTGGATCGACCGCGCCGACCTGGACCCACCACCACGCCTCGAGCAGGCTCGTGATGTTCTGGTACCACCCGATGTTGGACTGGAGAATCTCACCGGTGCGCGGATCACTGGTGTGCGGGCCGTACGCGTTCTCGATCTGCGACGGCAGCCACCGGATGGTGGAGTAGCGGGCGTCGTCGAGGTCGAACGCGGGGTCTTCCTGCGGGGTCGGGGCGCGACGCGCGGTGATCGCGTTGGAGAAGCCGGCCGCCCGGAACACGGGCTCCCACGCCTCGACGCCCTTGATGATCCACGGCGCCCACTTCTCGGGGGTGGCCGGGTCGAGGTAGAACACGATCGGCTTGATGGGGTCGCTGACCGCGGCGTTGGGGTCCTTGGGGTCGAGCCGCCAGCGCGTGATGTAGCAGCGCTCCTGCACGCGATGGGCTTCGCGCCCGTAGTCGATCTGGCGCACTGAGAAGAAGCCCACGCGGTGGTCGCAGAGGCGGCGCGCCATCGGGCGCTCGGGCAGCGACACCATGGAGTAGTGCATCTCGAACGACATCGTGCCCAGGCCGCGGTCGCCGGGGACCGAGTCGTTCTCGAAGGTGTGCAGCGCCTTCACGTCGATGTTCGTCGGGAACGACCGCGCCGACTCGACGAGCGAGCGCGCCGGGTCGAGGCGCCGCAGCCGGAACGCGCGCCGCGCGGTGAGCTCGGGAACGTCGGTCGTGAACAGGCGCGTCACCTCGATCACGAGATTGGAATCGGCGTTGGGGCTGAACGCCGCCACGTCGAAGCTGATCAGCACCGGCTCGAGGTTCGACAGCCGCACGGCGCGTGACACCGGCGTGGAGCTGTCGGCCACGAGGTCGTAGCTCACGCTCCGCAGCAGGACGCGGTTGCCCATCCGCTGCCAGCGTACCACCCGGCTGTCGAGGTTCTCCCCGCCGTAACGCGTGCCCTCGGGGGTCGCGGCATAATCCACGACCAGCAGGAACTCCTTGTTGAGCTGGGCCCGCGGGATCTCGTAGAAGAGCTTCTCGCCGATCTGGTGGAGGATGAACACACCGGAATCGGTCGTGGCCGCCCGGGTAATGACCTCCGCGTAGGGCTTGGGGCCTTCGGCCTGACCGGTGCGCTGCTGGGGCCGGGTTGTGTCGGGTCGGGCAGGTTGCTGAGCGAATGCGGGCGCGGCCGCGAACAAGGCCAGCGCGACAAGCGGGAAGAACGGTCGCATCGGGGGTCCAGGGCTGAAGGTGGTGACGGCGGTGACCGCGGTCTCGAGGTGCCTCAACAATACGCCCGGCCTGCCCGGCCCGCTGCGTTGCGCCGCGGGGTCCCGGGCCCCAAATTCGACTGGTACGTCGATCCGGAGGGCCCGGTGGACTCTGAGATCCTGATCGTGCTCGTGCTGCTCGCGACTGTGGTGCTGCGGTTCGCGATGGCCGCGGGACTCGCCTACCTCCTGGTCCCGCGCGGGCCCGCGTGCCCCATCTGCCGCGCCGACCTCCTCCCCATCACGCATGGGCTCCTGAGCCGCCTCTTGTCCCCGCTGCAGCACGCCTGGTGTCTGGACTGCGGCTGGGAAGGGGTGGTCCGCCGCTCACGGCGTGGTGATCAGCCGCGACGCGCGCTCATAGAAGAAGTAATCCCACGCCCAGTTGAGTAGCACGAACAGCTTGTTGCGGAACCCGATGATCTGGATGAGGTGGACGACGAGCCACACGACCCAGGCCGGGAACCCCGTGAAGGCGATGCCCCGGATGTGCGCGACCGCGGCGTTGCGCCCGATCGTGGCGAGCGTGCCCGGATCGCGGTAGCGGAAGGCGCGCGGCGCCTCGCCCCGCGCGAGACGGGTGATGTTGTCCGCGGCCGTTACCGCCTGCTGGATCGCGACCGGAGCCATCATTGGCAGCGGCTGGCCGTCGTGCTCCAGATACGCGGCATCGCCGATCACGAACACCTCCGGGTGGCCGCGCACCTGGAGCGTCGGCTCGACCGCAACGCGCCCCTGCCGACCCGTGGGCAGTCCGAGGCGGCCGGTGAGCGACACCGCCGCCGCCCCCGCGGCCCAGACTAGAGTCCCGGCCGGAATCACTTCCCCGCTCCGCAACCGCACCGCCGCACCGTCGTAATCGGCGACGGCGGCGCCGTGCCGCACCTCGACCATCTTGCGCCACAGCGTGCGCGCCGCTGCCTCCGAGAGGCGCGGGGGGAACCCGCCGAGCAGCCGGTCGGCCGCCTCGAGCAGCAGGATGCGGACGTCTTTGATGTTGAGGCGGGGGTAGTCGCGTGCGAGGACGAGCCGGATCAGCTCTGAGAGTGCGCCGGCCATTTCCACGCCGGTCGGGCCTCCGCCCACGACGACGAACGTCAGCAGCGCGCGGCGGCGGTCGGCGTCAGGCTCGAGCACCGCCCGCTCGAAGCTGCGCAGCACCTGGTGGCGGATGCCGAGGGCGTCGGGGAGGTCCTTCAAGGCGAAGCCGTGGCGGCGCACGGAGTCGAGCCCGAAGAAATTGGTTTCGCCGCCGACGGCCAGGACGAGGTAGTCGTAATGGACGGGGCCCGAGTCGGTGGCGAGCTCGCGACGCCCCACGTCCAGGCCGGTCACGTCGGCGAGCCGAAAGTCGGCGTTTGTCTGGCGGCGCAGGATGGCGCGCACTGGCCGCGCGATTTGCTCGGGCTCGAGGCCCGCGGTCGCCACCTGGTAGAGCAGCGGCTGGAACAGGTGATAGTTGTGCCGGTCGACGAGGACGACTTCCACCGGCGCGCGCCGCAACGCGCGCGCCGCGCGCAGCCCGCCGAACCCGGCGCCGACGATGACGACGGTGGGTTTCACGAGTGGAGAAGATACGGGTGCGCCGCCTTGCTCGCGCCCCGGGGCCGCATGTATCATCCCACCGTTCCGAACCCGCCTCTTCCGGAGTCCGGATGGCCCGCTGGCAGAAGCTCGTCCGCTCGCTCGTCGGTAAGAAGGCGATCATGGCGGTCACCGGGCTCGTGCTGTTCCTGTTCGTGGTCGCACATCTGCTCGGCAATCTCAAAGTCTTCGAGGGACCGGCCAAGTTCGACGCCTACGCCGCGGGCCTGCGCGCCATTGGCGCTCCGGAGCGCGGCGAACGGGTGGTGCGCATGGTCGAGCGCATGGACGCCGAGGGGTTCGGGGCGTGCACCAACCACGGCGAGTGCATGGCGGCGTGCCCCAAGGAGATCCGCATCGACTTTATTGCGCGGTTGAATCGGGACTACTTGAAGACCGTTCTCGGTTCTCGGTGATCGGTTGTCGGTGATCGTGTCAACGCCAACCGATAACCGATAACCGATTACAACTTCACGGCGGCCATGGTTTCTTTCACCGCGTCCGCGGACTGCTTCAGCGCCGCCGTCTCCGCCGCCGTCAGCTGCACCTCGAGAATCCGCTCCAGGCCCTTGCGGCCGAGCTTGCCCGGCACGCCGCAGTACATCCCCTTGAGGCCGTACTCCCCTTCCAGCCACGCCGCGCACGGCAGCACCCGCTTCTTGTCCTTCACGATCGCCTCGACCATCGCGGTGACCGCGGCCGACGGCGCGTAATACGCGGAGCCGGTCTTCAAGAACGCCACGATCTCGGCGCCGCCGTTGCGCGTGCGGTCCACGATCTTGTCGAGCGTCGCCTGATCGAGGAGCTGCGTGACGGGGATGCCGGAGACGGTCGTGTAAGAGGTGAGCGGCACCATGGTGTCACCGTGGCCGCCGAGGACCATCGCCTGGATGTCTTGCACGGACACGTCCAGCGCTTCAGCGAGAAACGCGCGGTAGCGGGCCGTATCGAGCACGCCCGCCATCCCGATCACCCGCTCGCGCGGGAAGCCGGTCACCTGCTTGGTGACCCAGCACATCACGTCGAGCGGGTTGGAGACGACGACGACGATCGCGTTCGGGCAGACCTGCTTGATCTGCTGCGCCACCTGCTTCACGATGTCGGCGTTGGTGCGCACCAGGTCGTCGCGGCTCATCCCCGGCTTGCGCGCGATGCCGGCGGTGACGACGACGAGCTCGCTGCCCGCGGCGGGGGCGTAATCGTTGGCGCCCACCACGCGGGTGTCGAAGCCCTCGATCGGCGCCGATTCCCACTGGTCGAGCCCCTTCCCCTGGGGGACGCCCTCGATGACGTCCACCATCACGACCGTGCGCGCCAGCTCCTTCTCGGCGAGCCGTTGCGCGGTCGTGGCCCCGACGTTGCCGGCGCCGACCACGGTGATCTTCTGGAGCATCGGTGAGACGGTCCTGCTAGAGGGTCGCTAAAGGTAGCGTCAGCCGCCGCGGGTGTGCATCTCCCGTCGCGGGTCGGCGCGCAGGGCTTCGATGGGGTACAGCACGCCCCGCTCGCGCACCCCGAGCCGCTCCTCCGCCCCGCGGTCCGCGCGCCCCTGCCAGGTCTCGCGAATCAGCGCCTCCAAATCCGCGTCGCTCGCGCCGGCGCGCAGCGGCTCGCGCAGATCGATCCCCTTTGCGGCGTAGAGACACAGGAACCAGGTTCCGTCCGCCGTCAGGCGGCTGCGATCGCAGCTCGCACAAAACGGCGCGGTGACCGACGCAATGATCCCGAAGGTCGTTCCCGACGCCAAGCGGAACCGCTCGGCCGGCGCGGCAGGATGGTCGCGGTCGGGGACAGCGGTAATGGGGCCGAATTGGGCGCCGAGCCGCTCGAGGATCTCGGCCCGGCTCACCACCTGGTCGCGCGACCACCGGGTCGCTCCGCCCACGTCCATGTACTCGATGAACCGGACCTCGGCGCCGTGCCGCTCGCCGAACGCGACCAGGTCGGCGATCTCGTCGTCGTTGAACCCCCGGACGACGACCGTGTTGAGCTTGACGCGCTCGAACCCGGCGCCACGCGCGGCCGCGATCCCCGCCAGCACGTCCGCGTGCCGGCCGCTCCTGGCGAACTCCTGCATCCGTTCGGGACGCAGCGTGTCGAGGCTCACGGTGACGCGCCCCAGCCCGGCGGCTTTGAGGGCCGCGGCGAAGCGCTCGAGCAGCACGCCGTTCGTCGTGAGGGCGAGGTCGGCGAGACGCGGCTCGGCGTGCAACATCGAGACCAGCGCTGCGAGCTCGTGACGCAGCAGCGGCTCGCCGCCGGTGAGCCGAACCTTGGTCACACCCAGCCCCGCGAACACGCCCGTCAGCCGCGCGATTTCCTCGAACGTCAGCAACGAGGACTTGGGGAGCCAAACGTACTCCGCCTCCGGCATGCAGTAGCGGCACCGCAGGTTGCAGCGGTCCGTGACCGACACGCGGAGGCTCCCCAGCGGGCGGGCGAAGCGGTCGCGGATCACGGCGTCCCTTCCGGCCCCACGACGGCCGGCCGGCCCGCGGGATCCACCCACAGCGCCGTCCCGTCAGCGCGCAGCTCCTTTTTCCAGATCGGCAGGCGCTTCTTTGCTTCCTCGATCACGTAGCGGCAGGCCTCGAACGCGGCGGTGCGGTGCGGCGCGGCGGCGGCGATGCCGATGCTCGCCTCCTCGGTTGGGACGAGCCCCAGCCGGTGGCGCACGGCGAGGCGCGTCTCCGGCCAGCGCTTGCGCGCTTCGGCGAGCAGGCGGTCGAGCTCGGCGACCGCCATCGCCTCGTACGCCGAGTACTCGATCCCCGTGACGCCGCCGTCTTGCGGGGCGTCGCGCACGGTGCCGAGGAACACGCAGGTGCCCCCGCACTGCGGAGCCGCCACCTCGGCGATGAGCGCGCTGACGACGATGGGGTCTCGAGTGAGATACGTCACCGCTAGCCTCCGGCGACCGGCGGCAAGAACGCGACTTCGTCGCCATCGTTCACCGGCGCGTCGAGCCTCACGTGGCGCATGTTGACCGCGGCGAGGGGGCGCTCGGGCAACAGGGCGGCGCCGGGAATCGCCTCGCGCACCTGTCGCACGACGTCGGCGACGGTCGCGGGGACGGCGACGGAGACCGCCGTCGTCTCGCAGCCCGCCAGCTCGGCGTAGCGCGCGAAGAACCGCACCTGGACCGTGCCCGTCGCCATGCTGTGAAGCTACCGCCTGTCAGGGACCGGTGGTACCGGTCGCCAGGCCCCGCCAGATCTTCGCTTGCTTAGGGGTCGGCGACGGGGCGCGCTCCAGCCGGAACGAAGTGGTGGCGCGCTCGCGCACGTGCGTGTTCAGCGTGAGGGTCTGGCTTTCGCGGCGCACGGTGAGCGTCATCGGTTGCCCCGCCTGTCCGCGGTAGCGCGTCCGGAATGCGGCGCCCCAATCCGAGTCCGGGGTCACCGCGATGTCGCCGATCTTCAGCAGCACGTCCCCGGGGACCATCCCGGCTTCGCCCGCCGCGCTGCCCGGCGATACCGCCTGCACCACCAGCTGGCCGTCCGGCGTCGCGCCCGAGGTCACGCCCAGGAACGGCAGCGCGGTGGTGCGGCGCGTGACGACGATCCCCGCCTTCGGAAGGACCGAGTCGTACGGCAGCGGCCCGCGGCCGTTGATGTAGCGCTGATAGAACCCGTCCGCGTCCGGCATCCCCATCTCCTTGAAGAGCGCCAGCAGGTCGGCCGTCCGGAATCCCTTGCCCTGCTTGTAGAATCGCGTGAACAGCGCCCGCATCACGTCGTCGAGGCTGAAGCGGTTGTCGCTGGCGTCGCGGATGGAGACGTCGAGCAGGAGACCGGTGAGCGAGCCCTTCGGGTAGTAGAGCTGGGAGCTGTTGACGTACACCTCGTTGATCCAGGTCGCGACGCTGCCGTCCTCCTCGCTCCACGGCTCCGGCGCCGCCTCGACTTGCCGGATGTTCACGGCCGCGTTTGACAGAAACGTCGAGTCCGCCCACAACCCGGCGCGGAGGTTGGTCAAGTCCGCGTAATAGTCCGTCACCCCTTCCGACCACCACAACAGCGGCGTGTACTGCTCCCCGTGATAGTCGTACGGCCACATCTCCGCCGGCCGGATGCGCTTGACGTTCCAGAGATGGAAGGACTCGTGCGACAGCAGCGGCAGGATGAAGTCGCCGAACCTGCCCGTGGGGTCCGCGAACGCCGGCGCCGGCATGATGTCGTACTGGCTGGCGCTGTGCTCCAGGCCTCCGCCGAAGTTGACGGGTGCGTGCATGACGTTGAAGAAGATCGTGTAGGTCTCGTACGGTGGTGGGCCGCCCATAAGCAGGTTCTGCACCTTCGCGATCTTCTCGACGGCGCTGCGGAAGTTGCGCTGCACGGCGAGGGTGTAGTCGGCAGTCGGCCACAGCGCGATGCGGATCCAGTGCCCGTCCACCTGCACCGAGTCGAGCGCATACTTGCCGACGAACGTCATCGCGTCCGCGAGCTCGTGATAATCGGCAGCGCTGTACACGCCGCGTCCCGCCCCCTTCAACGCCGTGGTCACCTGCCACCCCGCCGGCAGCGCGAAGCGCACTTCGGCGGGTCGGTCCAGCTGTCCTTCCTCGTACAGGAACAGATTGGTGCCGAGCGCTTCGCCGAAATCGTCGGCGAGCTGCGCGAGCGAGAGGTCGACGGTATCGGCGAGGTAATCGAACTCCACCGAGACGCGGTCGCCGCGTCCCGTCGTCACGCGCCACGTGTCCTTGTCGGCCCGATCCCAAAACAGCGGCTGCCCGGCCACGCTCCGGGCGCTGAAATGGCGCACGTAACGCGCGTAGTTTTGGATCTCGTAAGCGCCCGGGCTCCACGCGGGCAGCGAGAGGTAGAGCGTGTCCTTGCCACGCGCGGGGAACTCGGCCTTCACGTGGAAGAGTCGCTCCGTCGGCGCGGAGACCGACACCTCGTAGCGAACGGTTTGAGCCGCGGCGAGCGCGGGAATCGTGAGCAGCAGGGCGCAAAGCTGTCGCACGGGGAAGCTCCCTGGGACGGAACGCAGCGACGCGGGGGCTGATACCCCATCCAAAACAAAGCGGCCCAGACGGTTAGTCCGGGCCGCGGGGCTCGCGGAATGCGCGGTCAGGAGCTGACCCGCTCTCCGCTCGCGTCCGCGACCATGGCCCGCAACTCCTTGCTGGGCTTGAAGACAGGCACCGGACGCGCCGCCACTTCCACCGGATCACCGGTGCGCGGGTTGCGCGCCATGCGCGTCTTGCGCTGACGGATCTTGAACGTCCCAAATCCGCGAATCTCAATGTTATGCTGCTCGGCGAGGGCGGCTTTGACGGCATCGAGGAACGCATCGACGACGCGGGCGCAGTCTTTCTTGGAAATGAGGGGGCCGGCGGTGCGGGCGATTTGCGCGGTGACTTTTTCGACCAGGTCGGCCTTCGTCATCGGTCCCCCATGCCAGGGCTTCAGGGTTGCCAAAGCCGGGGGGCAACATACGGGCTTACCTATTGACTGTCAAGAGCTTGGAGGAACTCTTGGAAGTGCTTTTGGGCGTCGTGCGGGCCCGGCGATGCCTCCGGATGGTACTGTACGGCGATGATCGGGTACTCGCGGTGCCGGATCCCTTCCACGGTGCCGTCATTGAGGTTGAGGTGCGTGACCTCCAGAGCCTTCGCTCCGGGAACGCCGCCGGTGTCGCCCTGCACCGAGAACCCGTGGTTTTGTGATGTGATAAGTACTTGCCCTGTCTGGAGATCGCGCACCGGGTGGTTGCCGCCGCGGTGGCCGTAGGGGAGCTTCACCGTCTCCCCGCCGAACGCCAGCCCCAGAATCTGGTGGCCGAGGCAGATGCCGAACACCGGCAGGCTGCCGTCGCCGAGCGCGCGCACGCTCTCGATTGCGTACCCGACCGCGGCCGGATCACCGGGGCCGTTGGAAAGGAAGACGCCGTCGGGCTGGAGCTCGCGCACGCGCGCGGCGGGCGTCGTGGCGGGGACGACGGTGAGGCGGCAGTCGTTCCGAATGAACAACCGGACGATGTTCTGCTTCATGCCGAAGTCGTAAGCGACCACGTGGTGGTGGGCCTCTGGCGAGCCGGCCGTATACTCTGCGCCGATCGTCGCGGCGCTCGCCAGGTCGAGCCCGTCCATCGAGGGTGACACGGCGAGCGCCGCGCGCACGTCCGCGCTGGGCTCCGGTCCCACCGCCACGACGCCGCGCATGGCTCCTTTCGAGCGGATATGGCGCGTGAGCTGCCGGGTGTCGACGTCGGCGATGATCGGGATCTTCGCCTGCGCCAGCCAGTCGAGCAGGCTGCCCGTCGATCGCCAGTTGGACGGCTTGAGCGACAGCTCTCGCACGACGACGCCCGCGACGCGCGGGCGGTCCGACTCGAGATCTTCCGGGTTGATGCCGTAATTGCCGATCATCGGCGCGGTCATCACCACGATCTGGCCGAGGTAGGAGGGGTCGGTAAACACCTCCTGGTACCCGCTCAGATTGGTGGTGAATACGACCTCGGCGTACGCTGGCTCGAACGGCAGCGGCGCGGTTCCGGGGAACCAGGCGCCATCTTCGAGCAGCACGTACGCGCGGGGGCGGTCGGCGATGTTAGTTGGGCCTCTTGGTCGGCGTTTTGGTCGGCGTCGTCGGCTGCTGCGTCGTGGGAGACGATTGGATCGGGAGCGGCGCCGGCTGCGCCGGCTGCCCCTGCTGCGGCAGGTTCTCCAGCACCGAGCGCGGCCCGCTGGTATTGGCGGACATGAACGCGAGCACCAGCGCGAGGAACAGGAAAATCCCCGCGGTCCACCAGGTGATCTTGTGAAGAATGGTCGCCGCCTGGCGGCCACCCATCAACATTTCGGTCCCTGCGCCGCCCCCCAGGGACGCGAGCCCACCGCCCTGCCCCGCCTGGAGGAGCACGGAGACAGCGAGGATCAGCGCATCGAGCAGGAGGATGACGACGAGAACGGTGAACATCGGTCGGCCGGGAAAATACCTATGCGGCCGTGCTCCGCACAAGCTCGCCCCACGTTGCCGGGTCGAGTGATGCGCCGCCCACCAGCACGCCATCCAGCTCGCGCTCGGCGAGCAGCTCCGCGGCGTTCTTGAGGCTCACGCTCCCGCCGTACAGGATCCGGGAAGACTTCGCCCCGTGCTCGGCGAGCCAGCGCCGGATGGCGCGATGTACCTCGGCGGCGTCCCGTGGCGTGGCGTTCCTTCCGGTACCGATCGCCCAGACGGGCTCGTACGCGACGGTCACCTGTTGCAGGGCGGCCGGTGGCCGGCGGCCCAGGGCGGCTTCCAGTTGTCGCGTCACGACGTCCAGCGTGTTTCCCGCCTCCCGTTCCGCCAGCGTCTCCCCGACGCACAACAGTGGGAGCAGCTGCGCCTCCAGCACGGCGGACAGCTTCCGCTCGGTGTCCGCGTCGATTTCGCCGAACCGGTGGCGGCGCTCCGAGTGCCCGACCAGCACGGCGCGGGCTCCCGCCGCCGCGGCGAGGGGAGCGGAGATCTCCCCGGTGAAGGCCCCCTTCGGCTCCCAATACACGTTCTGCGCCCCGGCCAGGAAGCCCGAGCGACCCACGAGCGCCTGCGCGACCGCCTCCAGCGAGACCGCCGGCGGGAAGAACCACACCTCGCATCCTTCCGGCAACCGGCCGTCCGGCAACCGGGAACGCTCGAAGAACGTCTTCAGATACGCCCGCGCCTCTTCCGGCCCGAGGTGCATCTTCCAGTTCGCGGCGAACACCACCTGCCTCACGCATCCTCCAGGGCCGCGACGCCGGGCAGGACCTTGCCTTCGAGGAACTCCAGGGACGCTCCGCCCCCCGTCGAGACGTGGGAGAACTTGTCCTCGAGGCCGGCGACCGCCGCGGCCGAATCGCCGCCTCCTACGATGGTCACGGCGCCCTTCTGGCCCGCTGCGACGAGCGCTTCGGCGACAGCGCGCGTTCCCGCATCGAACGGCGGCGTCTCGAACACGCCCATCGGACCGTTCCAGACGATGGTCTTGGCCTTGAGGAGGCGGGCGTGGAAGTCGGCCCGGGTGACGGAGTCGATGTCGTAGACGGCCCAGCCCGCGGGCACCTGGTCGGCGGACACTTCGCGGGCCTGGGCCACGCGCTCCAGACCTGGTGCAATGACGGCGCCGCGCGGCAGGATGAGCTTCGGGCCGCTACGCCGCAGCAGCTCCTTGGCCAGCGGCACCTTGTCGCGCTCGACGAGCGAGGTCCCCACCTCGAACCCCAGCGCGGCGAAGAACGTGCAGGCCATCGCGCCGCCGATGAGAACCTCGTCGCACTTGGGGAGCAGGGCGTCGATGACGTCGATCTTCCCGGAAATCTTGGCGCCGCCGAGCACGGCGACGAACGGGCGCTTGGGGTGCTCGAGCGCGTCGCCGAGATACTTGAGCTCCTTCTCCATCAGGAACCCCGCGACCGCCGGCTTGAGCAGGTGGGCGATGGCTTCGGTCGACGCGTGAGCGCGATGCGCCGAGCCGAACGCATCGTTGACGTAAAAATCGCCGAGGGCGGCGAACGTCGCGGCCAGCTTCGGGTCGTTCTCCTCTTCACCAGGGACGAAGCGGGTGTTCTCGACGAGTGCCACGCCGCCGCGCGGCAGCCGTCGCGTAGCAGCCACGCCTTGCGCCGGATCGGGGATGAACTCCACGGTGGCGCCGAGCACGCGCTCCAGATCGCGGACGATCTGCTGTAGCGAATACTTGGGATCGGGTGCGCCCTTGGGTCGACCGAGGTGGGAGAGCACGATCACCCGGGCCCCGTGCTCGCGGAGATACTGGAGCGTCGGCACCGCCGCGCGGAGGCGGGAGTCGTCCGTGACCTTGCCGTCCTTCAGGGGAACGTTGAGATCCTCGCGCACCAGCGCGCGCCGGCCCTCCAGCGCTTGCGCGGGGAGATCGCGGAGGGAGCGCTTCTTCACCGGCGCGTGGCGATGTAGGCGAGCACGTCCACGCAGCGCGCCGAGTAGCCCATTTCGTTGTCGTACCATGACGACACGTGCACGAGCGTGCCGTCGATCACGGTGGTGGAGAGGGCATCCACGACGCTCGAAAACCGGCTGCCGATGTAGTCCACGGAGACGAGCGGCTCGTCGGAGACGTCGAGAATGCCCTTGAGCTCGCCCTGCGCCGCGCGCTTGAAGGCGGCGTTGACCTCCTCCGGGGTGGTGGCCTTCTCGACGACGGCGGTGAGATCGACGAGCGACACGTCGGGCGTCGGCACGCGCAGTGAGACGCCGTCGATCTTCCCCTTCACCTCGGGGATGACGAGCGCGGTGGCTTTGGCGGCTCCCGTCGTGGTCGGGATGATGCTCAGCGCCGCGGCGCGCGCGCGGCGCAGGTCCTTGTGCGGCAGGTCGAGAATCTGCTGGTCGTTGGTGTAGCTGTGGACGGTAGTCATGTAGCCCTTCACGAAACCCCAGGTCTCGCGCACCACCTTCACCACGGGCACGAGGCAGTTCGTCGTGCACGAGGCGTTGGAGATGATCGTGTGCTTCGCCGCGTCATACTTCTTGTGGTTCACCCCCATCACGATGGTGATGTCCTCGCCCTTGGCGGGCGCCGAGATCACGACCTTCTTGGCTCCGGCCGCCAGGTGTTTCTCGGCTGCGGCGCGCTCGGTGAAGCGGCCGGTGCTCTCGAGCACCAGCTCCACCCCGAGCTCCTTCCAGGGGAGCTTCTCGGGTTCCTTGATGGCCGTCACCTTGAGCGGCTTGCCGTTCACGAGGAGCCCGTCGCCCTTGACCTCCACGGTGCCGGGGAAACGGCCGTGGACGGAGTCGTACTTGAGCAGGTGGGCCAGCGTCTTGGGGTCGGTGATGTCGTTGACGGAGACGAACTCGAGGTCGGTCTGGTTCGCGAGCACGGCGGCGCGCAACACATTGCGTCCGATCCGGCCGAACCCGTTAATGCCCACTCGCACGGCCATGAACACTCCTAGGTGAAATCGGGGATGGCGGCGCGCCCGAAGGTGACCGCCGTGATCCGCACCGCGCCTGCCCGCGTGAGGGCCCGCGCGGCTTCCGCCAGGGTCGCGCCCGTCGTGAAGACGTCGTCCACCAGGACGAACGCGGAGCTCGGAACGCGGAACGCGGAACAGGCCTGCCTGCGGTCGTTCCGCGTTCCCACTTCCGCGTTCCGCATTTCAAAGGCCCCCGCCACGTTCGCCAGGCGCGCTTCCGGTGTCAACGCCGTCTGCGTCGTCGTCTCGCGACGCCGCACGACGAGGTCGGCCCGCACTGGCAGCCGCCAGCGGGCGCCGAGCGCGCGCGCGAGGTGCTCGCTCTGGTTGTAGCCGCGTTCTCGCAAACGCCGGGCGCCGAGGGGGATGGGGACGAGCACTGCTCCGGGTTCGGGCGGCGCGAGGAGGCGCGCGATGGCGGCGGCGAGGTCGTCGGCGATACGCGGCAGACCGCCGTACTTGAGCGTATGAGCGGCCTGCCGCGCGCCTTCGTCCAGCCACACGGCGGATCGGGCCTGGAGGAAGGGCGCCGGCCACTCGCGGCATAGCCGGCAGGGGCCGAAGTGCGGGCCCGGCTGGCCGCAGCGCTCGCACCACGGGCGGACGACCGGCCGCCAGCGGTAGCGGCAGACATCGCAGACGAGATGGTCGGAGACCGCGAAGTCGAGGAGGTTGTGGCACAGCAGGCACTCCGCCGGGAGGAGGAGCTGCTCGAGGGCGTTAGGCACGGAGCGCGCGGCCGACGGCGGCGCGCATGACTTCGGTTGGGCCCTGTCGCTCGGGGAAGAAGCGCGCGAACGCCGCGATCCCCTGCTGGACGAGCAGCTCGCGCCCGTCGTGTGCGGTGACGCCGGCGGCGCGCAGTGCCCGGACCCAACGGGTTTCACCGGGCGTGTACACCAGGTCGAGGGCGGCGCGGGCTCCCCGCAGCGCGGCGGGGTCTACAGGCAGCGGATCCTTCTCCTGGAGCCCGAGCGGGGTGGCGTTGATCACCAGGTCGCTGGCGTCGCGCTCGGTCGCCGCCCGGGCGCGAGCGCCGCGCGTCACCGCCCAATCGGCGAAGGTGCGCGCCCGAGCCGCCGTACGCGAGCGCACCAGCAGCTCCGCGCCGGCAGTAGCCGCGGCGATGGCGACGGCGCGCGCCGACCCGCCCGTGCCGACGACGAGCCAGCGCCCCGCGCCATCCGCCATGCGCCGCACACACGTCAGGAGGGCGGTCACGTCAGTGTTGTCCCCTACGAGGACGCCGTTTTCGGTCCAGAAAGTATTGCACGCGCCGGCGCGGGCGCAGACATCCGTTTTGCGCGCGACGTAGCGTTCTGCCGCCTCCTTGTGCGGCAGCGTGATGTTGCCGGCGGCGGCGACGGCGGCGAGGGCCTCCAGCACGATGAGGAGCTTGGCGGCGGGCGTGGGGAGCGCGACGTAGACGGCATCCAGGCCGAGCGCCCGGATCGCGGCGTTGTGCATCATGGGGGACAGGGAATGAGTGACCGGATCGCCGAGGACGACGAGTAAGCGGGCGTTAGCGCCGATCTCCACGCTGCCCTTCCTTTACCAGGCGCTCCACGGTCGCGTCGATGAGCGCTTCCAGCTCGGCGACGGTATCCCGGTACACCTCGAGGTCCCCGCCGAACGGGTCGCTCACCTCCGCGTCCTCCCCTTCGCGGCCGGCGTATTCCCCGAGCACGAACACGCGCCCTTCTCCGCCCAGCTCGTCGACGCGGGCGCGGTGATGACGCGCCATGGTGAGGATCAAGCCGGCCTGCTCAACGATCTCGCGCGTGAGCAGCCGGGCGCGATGCCCGGAGAGATCGAGGCCGCGCTCCAGGCCCACGAGGTACGCGCCCTCCGACGCCGGCGCGCCGTCCCACGCCCCCGTCCCCGCCGACTCGACCGCGACGCCCTCGAGCCCCCTCTGGGCGAGCGTGCGCTTGAGCAGCGCCTCCGCGAGGGGGCTGCGACAGATGTTGCCGGTGCACACGAGCAGGACGCGCACGGTCAGGGGGCGAGGAGGCCCACGGCGCGGCGCAGCTCCGCGACCGGCAACGCGCCGGCGCGCACGACGCGCGGGGTCGCCGTCGTGCAGTCGATCACCGTCGAGGGCGGCCGGTTGCCCAGCACGCCGCCATCCAGGACCAGGAGGCGGCCGGAGTCGACCGCGGCGGCGAACTCGCGCACGATGGCATCCGCCCCGGGGGCGGTCGGCTCGCCGGGCCGATTGGCAGAGGTCGAGGTCAGCGGCTCACCGAGCGCGGCAACGAGTCGCCCCACCAGTGGCTGCGAGGTCCAGCGCACGGCGATGCCTCCTTCCGGGCCGCGCAGGGTGTCGGGGAGCCGTCCGCTGCCGCCGGGCAGGACCAGCGTCAGGGGCCCGGGCCAGAAGGCGCGCGCGAGCGCGGCGGCGGACGCGTTGAAGGCGAGCCCGAACGACTCGGCCATCTCTCGGGAGCTGACGAGCAGCAAGAAGGGCTTGTCCGCGCGACGGCCCTTGAGCTCGGCGAGCGCGCGCACGTCGTCGGCCCGCGCGCGCGACCCCAAACCGTACACCGTTTCCGTCGGATAGGCGAGGAGGCCGCCCGCGCGCAGATGCGCCAGCGCGGGGGCGAGCGCGACCGCGAGGTCGGCCTCGGTGCGGAACGGCAACGGCTTCACCGCAGCTCACGCGCCAGTGCCTCGGCGATGCGGAAGTCCTCGGCGGTCGTCACCTTGAGGTTGTGCGGCGAATCGGGCACGACGTCCACTGGGAGCCCCACGCGCTCGCACAGCTCGGCGTCGTCGGTGGCGGCTCCATCGAGCTTCCCGCGACCCGCGTAGACCTGGTCGAGCATGTCTCGCGGAAACCCCTGCGGGGTCTGGGCCCGCCACAGCCGCTCGCGCGGCACGGTCCGGGCGACCCGCCGCCCCGTATCGTCGGTCACTTCCTTCACCGTGTCGCTCACGGGGAGCGCCGCGATCGCCGCGACGCCGGTCCGCGCGCGCGCGATGACGGCGTCGATCGTGGCGCGCACGACGAACGGTCGGGCGGCGTCGTGCACCAGCACCACCGCCGACGCGCGCAGCGCCTTGAGCCCGGCGGCGACCGAATGGGCCCGGGTCTCGCCGCCCGCGACCAGGGTGAGCCGCTCCCCGGCCAGCCGGCCCAGCCAGTCCGGCGGCCGCTCGGCGTATCCCGGCGGCAGCGTGACCACCACGTGGTCGACGTCGGGGTGCGAGGTGAAAGGCCGCAGCGCCCGCAACAGCATCGGCACGCCGAGGATCGAGCGGAACTGTTTGGGCTCGCCGGGACCGGCGCGCACGCCCGCCCCGGCGGCGACGATGACCACGCCGACGTCAGGCCGCGAGGCGGCGGGCGAGGTCACCGATGCCTTCCATCCCCACGAGCTCGAGCCCTTCCGGTGCGCCGCGCGCGCGCGCCGAGCAGAACACGCGGCGGAACCCCTGGCGCGCCGCTTCGGCGAGCCGCCGCTCCAGCGCGGCGACGGGCCGGATCTCACCGCCCAGCCCTACTTCCCCGAGGAACACGGCGTCGGCAGGAACGGGCCGGTCGCGCACGCTGGAGACGAGGGCGGCCAGCACGGCGAGGTCGGTCGAGGGCTCCGCGAGTCGGACGCCGCCGGTCACGTTGACGAACACGTCGAGCGCCTCGAACGAGAGGCCGCCGCGTCGCTCCAGCACCGCCAGCAGCACGGCGAGGCGGCGGTGGTCGAGCCCGGTAGCGACCCGCTGCGGGGTCCCGAAGCCGGCCTTGGAGGCGAGCGCCTGCACTTCGACGAGCACGGGGCGCGTGCCTTCCATCAGCGCCGTGACGGCCGAGCCGGAGACGCCGGTGTGGCGGCCGGCGAGGAAGGCGGCGGCGGGATCGGGAACGGGCTCGAGCCCCGCGCCCGTCATGCGGAACACGCCGATCTCGTCGACCGAGCCGAAGCGGTTCTTCACCGCACGCAGGATGCGATGGTCCAGGGTCGCCTCGCCCTCGAAGTACAGCACCGTATCGACGATATGCTCGAGCGTGCGCGGGCCCGCGATCCCTCCGCCTTTGGTCACGTGCCCCACGAGGAAGACGGCGGGCCCTGCTTCCTTGGCGAAGCGCATCAACCGCGCGGCGCAGTCGCGCACCTGCCCGACGTTGCCGGGAGCGCCTTCGAGCGCTTCGGTGTAAGTGGTCTGGATCGAATCGACGAAGACGACGCGCGCGCCGAGCGCGGCGGCATGATGGACGATGGCCTCGAGGCGCGTCTCGCCGAGCACGTGGACGGCGCCGGCGTCTTCGGTGAGCCGCGTGGCGCGCAGCCGCACCTGTTCGGGCGACTCTTCTCCCGAGACGTACAGCGTCGGTACGCCGGCGGCTTCCAGCCGGGCGGCGCACTGCAGCAGCAGGGTCGACTTGCCGATGCCGGGTTCCCCCCCCACGAGCACCACGGAGCCCGGCACGATGCCGCCGCCCAGCACGAAGTCGAACTCGGCGAGACCGGTCCTCCACCTCGGCAGCGCCCCGCTCGTCAGGGCGGACAGGCGGACTGGCGGACTGCCGGACGTCTGCAGGGCCTGTCTGACCGCCCGTCCGCCGGTCCGCCCGACCGCCTCCTCTACCAGCGTATTCCACGCCCCGCAGCCGTCGCAGCGCCCCGCCCACTTTGGCTGCTCGGCGCCGCACTCGGTGCAGCGGAACACCGAGCGGCTCTTACGCATTCGCGCCCTCGGGCACCTCGCGGGAGGTGAAGTTGTCGAAGCGGGTGTACTCCTTCTTGAAATACAGCTTCACCGTCCCGGTGGGGCCGTTGCGTTGTTTGCCGACGATCACCTCGGCCTGCCCCTCGATGCTGTCGCCCGTCTTGGGGTCGCTCGGTCCGTCGTAGAACTCCTGCCGATAGATGAAGCACACGACGTCGGCGTCCTGCTCGATGGCGCCCGATTCGCGCAGGTCGGAGAGTTGGGGGCGGCGGTGCTCGCCGCCGCGCTGCTCCGGCGCGCGGGATAGCTGGGAGATCGCGACGACCGGCACGTCCAGTTCTTTGGCGAGCGCTTTCAGCGCGCGGGAGATGTAGGAGATCTCCTGCTGGCGGTTTTCGGCGTCGCCCGGCCCCGACATCAGCTGCAGGTAGTCCACGACGACGAGGGCGATGTCGTGCTCGGCTTTGAGACGCCGCGCCTTGGAGCGCATCGCGAGGGGGGTGAGCGCCGCGGAGTCGTCGATCCAGATCGGCGCCGTGCCGAGCAGGCCGGCCGCGCGGGCGAGCTTGGGGTAATCGTCGTCGCGGAGCTGGCCGCGGCGCAGCCGCTGGGCGTCCACCAACCCCTCGGAGCACAGCAGGCGCTGCACCAGCTGATCCTTCGACATCTCGAGCGAGAAGATCGCGACGGGCACGTTGTGCTCGATCGCCGCGTGCTGGACGATGTTCAAGGCCAACGCGGTCTTCCCCATGGAGGGCCGGGCCGCGACGATGACCAGGTCCGACCGTTGGAAGCCGGCCGTGAGGCGGTCCAGATCCACGAAGCCGGTCGGCACGCCCGTCACCGTGCCGTGGCCGCTCTGGAGCTTCTCGATGCGCTCCATCGTCGGCCAGATCAGCTCTTTGATACGGATGAACTCTTCGGACCGCCGCAGCTGGGCGACCTGGAAGACGCGGTGCTCGGCGCTGTCGAGCACCTCGGCCGCCGTGGCGTGGCCGTCGTAGACGTCCTGAATGATCGAGGTCGCGGCTTCGATCAGGCGGCGCTGGACGGCCTTGTCGCGCACGATGCGGCAGTGGTACTCGACGTTGGCCGCCGTGGGCACGACGTCGATCAGCGCGCCGATGTACTCCATGCCGCCGGCGCGGTCCAAGTCGCCGCGGCGGCCCAGCTCGTCGCGCAGCGTGACCGGGTCGATCACGTCGCCGCGTTCGGCGAGGCCGGTCATCGCGCGGAACAGCGCGCGGTGCCCTTCCTTATAGAACATGGTGTCGTCCAGGAGCTCGGCGGCCTTGAGGGCCGCGTCCTGGTCGAGGAGCATCGCGCCGAGGATCGCCTGCTCCGCTTCATTACTCCACGGAGTCTGGCGCCCGGCGAACGCGCGGTCAGCCGTCGAGGAGACGGCGGGCGATACGGACGTCATCCCAGGTCGGTCGCTTCCAGTTCGGGTTGCGCAGCAGCGCGGCAGGGTGATAGGTAACGATCACCGGAATCCCCCGGAACCGGTGCACGCGGTTGCGGAGCGCCCCGAGTGACTGCTTCGTGTTCAGCAGCGTCTGCGCCGCGGCGTTCCCCATCGCGAGGATCACCTTCGGTTTGAGCAGGTCGATCTGCCGGAACAGATACGGCACGCACGCCGCGACCTCGTCGTATTGCGGGGTGCGGTTTTCGGGCGGGCGGCACTTCACCACGTTACAGATGAACACCTGCTCGCGCTTCAGCTCGATGGCGCCGAGGATCTTGGTGAGGAGCTGGCCCGCCTGGCCAACGAACGGGCGCCCCGTCTCGTCCTCGGTTCGGCCCGGGCCTTCCCCGACCACCACCAGCCGCGCATCCGCCGGGCCTTCGCCGGGGACGGTGTTGGCGCGGTGCTCGCACAACCGGCACTTGGTGCAGTCGGCGACGAGGCGCGCGATCGCTTCGAGATCCGCGGCCTGTTGGATCGGATCGGTGGAGAAGAGGTCGTCGCTCGGCGGGTCGAAGGTGAGACCGGCGGGTGGCAGCGAGTCGGACTGGCCCTTTTCCGTCTTCCCCGGGCTGTCGCCCGGGGTGGTTGGAAGCGGGGTCGATGCCTTACCGTCCGACCGTTCGACAGTCCGACTGTCCGACAGCGGCACCGCATCTCCACCCAACAGCCGCTGCTGTTCGAGATACGTCCGCGCGAGTGCCCGGCCGTCAGTCACGTGAGCGCCGACTCCACGAGGTCGAGGATCCGATCGGCCACGTCGCGCTTGGGGAGGAGCGGCAGGATGACCGGCTCCCCGGCCTTGCTCACGATCGTGACCTTGTTCGTCGTGACCTCGAATCCGGCGCCGGGCTCAAGGGCGTCGTTCAGGACCACGAAATCAAGTCGCTTAGTCTGCAGTTTTTCCCGAGCGCGCGCTAGGCCGTCTCCCGTCTCGAGCGCGAAGCCCACCATGAGGCACGTCTTGGGTCGCTGGAGGGTGGCGATAATGTCCGGCGTCGCCTCCAGCTCGAGCGTGAGATGGCCGTCGCTGCGTGCTCGCTTCCGGTCCGCCGTGCTCGCGGGACGGAAGTCGGCCGGGGCCGCCGCCATGAACAGCGCCTGCGCGTCCTTGAGCACGGCTTGCACGGCGCGCTGCATCTCTGCCGTCGTTTCGACGCGCACGGCCGCGGCGCCCGCCGGGAGCGGCAGCTCGGTGGGACCCGTGATCAGTACCACGTCCGCGCCTCGCGCCAGCGCCGCTTCGGCGAGCGCGTAGCCCATGCGGCCGCTCGAGGGGTTGGTGATGACGCGCACCGGGTCCATGTGCTCGCGCGTGGGGCCGGCGGTCACCACCACTTTGCGTCCCGCCCAGCGTCCCCCCCCTTGCCCCGCGAGCAGGCGCTCGGCGGCGGCGAGGATCGCCTCCGGCTCGCTCATGCGGCCGGGCCGCTCGCTCGGCCCTTCGGCGAGCGGTCCCGCCTCGGGACCGATGAACTGCCAGCCACGTTTCCCCAGCGTCTTGACGTTCGCCTGCGTCGCGGGGTGCGCCCACATGGCGTCGTTCATCGCGGGTGCGCAGAGCACCGGCCCGGTGCGGGCGAGCAGCAGCGCCGCGAGGAGGTCGTCGGCGAGACCCATCGCGGCGCGCGCGAGGAGGTTGGCCGTGGCCGGCGCGAGGATCACGAGGTCCGGCGTCTTGGCGAGGGCGATGTGGGCGAGGGCGCGCTCGGGCTGCCACAGCGACGTGAGCACCGGTCGGCCGGTGAGCGCCTCGAACACCACGGGACGCACGAACTCGGACGCGGCGGCGGTGAGCACCACGTCCACGGCGGCGCGGGCCTCGGTCAGCCGGCGGGCGAGGACGCAGCTCTTGTACGAGGCGATGCCGCCCGACACGCCGAGGACGACGTGGCGGCCGGCGAGCGGCATCAGGCTTCCTGCCGGCGCCGCCGCACCAGCCGGAACTTCAGGTTGCCCCGGGTGAGCTCGTCGAAGGCCCGCGTCGTGAGCTTTTCCTCGAAGTCGACCGAGCGGTCCCGCGGGAACTCGTTGACGAAACGGGCGAACCGCGCCGCCACGAGGACCCCGAGGTACTTGTTGCCCGTCTGGGCCGCGACTTCCACCGGTGTATAGATCCGCATTGCTGCTCCTTTAGGTCTGCAGTCCGCGCCGCAGCGCGTCGATCAACTGGGTCTCGACCGGCCTCAGGCCCGTGCGGGGGCGCCGGCCGTCAATGATCGCCCCGATCTCCCGCACCGCGTCGTCGAGCCGATCGTTGACGACTCGATAATCGAACTCCGCGGCGGCGCCCACTTCCTCCACGGCGCGCCGCAAGCGCGCCGCCAGGTCCGCCGGCGACTCGCTGCGGCGCTCGCGCAGCCGGTCCAACAGCTCGTCCACCGACGGCGGCAGGATGAACACGCTGATCGATCGCGGCCACGGGTACGCCGCGCGCACCTGCCGGGCGCCCTCGATCTCGATGTCCATCACCACATGCCGGCCGCTGTTCAGCACCCGCTCGACCTCGCTGCGCAACGTGCCGTACAGGTGTCCCGCGTACTCCGCGCACTCCAGAAACTCTCCGGCCGCGCGACGGCGCTCGAACTCCGCGCGGCTGAGAAAGTGATACGCCTGCCCGTCCTGCTCTCCCGGGCGCGGGGGGCGCGTTGTGGCGGAGACCGAATACCCCAGATCCGCGGGCCGCTCGCGGAGCAGCCGCTGCGCGATCGTCGTCTTGCCGCCGCCCGAGGGCGCCGACAGGATGACGACCGCCCGCGTCACTCGAGATTCTCCAGCTGCTCCCGAAACCGCTCCAGTTCGCCTTTCATCGCGATCACCGTCTGCGTGATCGCCGCGTCGTTCGCCTTCGAGCCGATGGTGTTCACCTCGCGCAGCAGCTCCTGCGCGAGAAAGCCGAGCTGCTTGCCCACCGGCACGCTGGCGGCCAGCGCCTGCCGGCACGCCGCGAGGTGCGTGCGCAGCCGCACCAGCTCCTCGCTGATATCGACTCGGTCGGCGAGCAGGGCGATCTCGACCGCCAACCGCTGCTCGTCCACCTTCACGTTGCCCGCGAGCTCGGCCACCGCCTTGCGGAGCCGCTCGTGCTCGGCGGCCAGCCGCGTCGGCGCGCGTCCTTCGACCGCCTGCGCCCCCGCCTCGAGGGCCTCGAGGCGGGCCCGCAGGTCCTCCGCCAGCGCGCGGCCTTCGCGCTCGCGCATCCCTAACACTGCGGCGACGGCTTGCTCGACGATCGGCTGCACGTCGCTCCACGTCACCGCGGCCTGGCCGTTGCCGCCCAACGCCAGCACCTCGGGCTGCCGTGCCACGAACGCAAGATCCGGCTCGCCCTTGAGGTGCAGCTTCTTCTTCAGCTCTTTCAACGCGGCGACTACCTGCCGCGCGCGGACGAGGTCCAGGGACAGGGTCGTCTCGGCTTCGGGAGACTCGAGCCAGCGAGCCGTCACCGCCACGTGACCCCGGTCCAACAGCTGGCGCAGCCGATCACGCAACTCGGCTTCCACGCCGGCGAGGTCGAAGGGCAGCTTGATCTGCGCGTTGAAATAGCGGTGGTTGACGGAGCGGATCTCGATCCGCAGCCGTCCCCCGAGCACCGTCCCTTCGGACGCGCCGAATCCCGTCATGCTTCGCGGCACAGACTTTAAGGCTAATCGGGCGAAGCACTTAGGTCAACGCGTTCAGTTGGTGAATGTCCAGCGCACTCCGAAGTACTGAAAGCGTCGCGGATAACTCAGGCCGTGGACATAGCTGCCGCGGAAGAAGTTGCTGTTGCGCACCACCCAGAACGCGGTGACGCCCGCGATCTGCATCTGCAGGTCGTTCTCGATGAACGTGGCGCCCGCGAGCGGCACCTGCACCACGTTGCCGAGCGTGTCGCGATGCACGCCGCCCAGGCCGCGACTCCACGACTCCACCGCGAACTCCCCGCGCAGGGCGAACACGCCGCTCTTGTACACGCGCCAGAACCGCGAGAAGAACGTCGCCGAGAACCGCGCGTGCCGCGGCGGCTCGAAGTCGCCGCCGCCGCGGATCGGGTCGAAATACCATCCCGAAAGCGTGAGGCCCGCCACGGGCCGGACGCTGGCGATGAGCTGGAGGTAGCGGCTTTGCGGCACGGGGCCGAACCCGTTGATCGAATCGCGGCCCGACAGCCCGGATGGGAAACCGAGCGGCTGGTACGGATCGCGCCGCACGCCGGCTGCTTCCACCGTCCCGAATCGGCTCTCCCAGCGCACCGCGCCCGAGAAGTCGAGGGCCCATTGCGTGCCGCCGGTGGCCAGGGCCGGAGCCGTCGCATCCCGCATCGACGCCACGTCGCCGTGGAGGGAGAATCCCAGCGGCAACGACAGGCCGCCGCTCGCGTGCGCGCGGCGGCCCGTGCGGCGGCCGGCGTACCGGGCGATGCGGCCGTCGGCCGCCAGCGTGAGCCGTGGGACGGGCGTCCAGCCGCCTTCCACCTCGACCGACGAGCGGGGGAGGAAGTCGCTGAACCGACCGGTCACGGCCAGGCTCGCACGGCGCCAGGTCTGGCGCGCCGCAACCTGGGCCAGCGCCCCCGAGCGGCCGGGGATCGCCGTGTCGCGGCTGATGGACGTGCGCAGCAGCGCGGCCTCGAAGCGCGGCCCCAGCCCGTCGGCGCGGGCGCCGGCGAAGACGCGCAGCAGCCCGTCTTGACGCTTGAACCGCCAGCGGTCCACCACGCCGACTCTCGCGCTGCGATCCCACGTGGAGCTCAGCACCTCATAGGAGATTCCCAGGCGGCCGCCGGGGATGTACTCCCCCTTGAGCCACAGGTCGACGCTGTTGAACGCGGTGGTGGAAGTCGCCGCGTCGTCGTTGATCGCGTTCCAGTCCGCGGCAAGTGCCAGCCCCATCCCCGAGCGCCAGCGGCGCGCGAACGTGCCGCGGTAGTCGGCGACGGACAGGTCGCCGGTCTCGATGCGCACGCTGCTCGTCGGGACGGTGGATCGCTGGCGGGAGGTCGTCAGGTACACGCGCAGCGTTGCGGGGAGGACGATGACGTCCACGCGCTCCAGCGGCGCCAGGGAGACGCGGGCGAGGTCCAGAAATACGGAATCGCGGCCCAGCGGCAGATACGGCACGCCGTCCCAGTACACCTCGATCCCCGGTGGCCCACGGCCCCCGAAGAGGGCGACCTCCGGCGCGCCGTACGCCCCGCCCCGGGCGATATAAACGCCGGGGACGTGCAGCAGCAGATCCGCGAGCGTCGTCGCGTCCGAGAAGCGCAGGGAATCGGCGTCGAAGGTGTAGCGGGTGCCGTGGGGGAGCGGCCCGGCGGGAAGCGCTGGGGCGAACGCCGCCAGATAGTGCGGGATGGTGTCGGGCGGAGTGGTGTCGCGCGCGCGAGCGCCGCTGGTGTCGCGGGCGGTCGTGTCCGCTTGGGCGGCCGCGGGCGGGGGAGCCGCCGCGATGCCAAGGAGAGTCGCGACGAGGAGCGCCCGCCGGATCAAGCGCCGGCGCGACGCAGCAGGAACTCGGTGAACAACCGCACGCCGATCGCCGTCGGCCCCTTGACCTGATGCGGGCCTTCGCTGTCGGTGTAGGCGGTCCCCGCGATGTCGAGGTGCGCCCACGGGAACCCTTCGACGAACTCTCGCAGGAACCATCCACCGGCGATGGTGCCCGCGCTGCGGCCGCCGGAGTTGCGCACGTCGGCGATGTCCGACTTGACCAGCTCCCGGTACTCCTCCCAGAGCGGCAGCGGCCAGCACCGCTCGCCCGCCCGCTCCCCCGCCTCGCGCACCTCCCCGAGCAGCGCCTCGTCGGTGCCCATCAGGCCGATCGCCTCCTTGCCGAGGGCGATGCTGACGGCGCCCGTGAGCGTTGCGGCGTCGAGCACGGCGCCGGGCTTGTAGCGTCGCGCCCACGACAGCGCGTCGCACAAGATCAGCCGGCCTTCGGCGTCGGTGTTCACGATCTCGATGGTCTTGCCGAGGTGGCTTTTGACGACGTCCCCGGGCTTGATCGCCGTCCCCGACGGCAGATTCTCCGTCGAAGGGATCACCCCGATCACGTTCACTTTGGGCTTCAGGGTCCCCAATGCCTCGAACGCGCCGAGCACGGCCGCCGCGCCGGACATGTCGTACTTCATGTCCTCCATGCTCTGCGCCGGCTTGATCGAGATGCCGCCGGAATCGAACGTGACGCCCTTGCCGACGAGCACGACCGGACCGCCGTCTCCCCCGCCCTGGTATTCCAGGGTGATGAACCGGGGCTCCTGCGCCGAGCCCTGCGCCACGGCGAGCAGGGCGCCCATCCCTTCCTTCTTGATGGCGGCGAGATCGAGCACCGTCACCTTCACGCCGTGTTTCTTGCCGAGCGCCACGGCCTGGTCGGCGAGGTACGTCGGGGTACAGACGTTGCCGGGCAGCATCTGCAGATGCCGCGTGTACCGCGCCCCGGCGGCGATCGCCGCCCCGATGCGTCGACCGGCTTCGGCCTCCTTGGCGTCCTTGGCGTCGACGACCACGTCCACGGCCTCGACTTCGACGCGCGGCTCTTCGCCGGCCTGTTTGAGGTCGGTGAAGATCCAGGCACCGTGCGCGGCGCCTTCCACCGCGAGCTGGCCCCAATCGCGGGCGTTGACGCCGCCCCGCGCTTCAGCGGCCACGAGCAGCGCGAAACTCTTGGCGCCGAGCACGCGGGCGCGCTTGGCCGCCACGGCCGCGGCGCGACGCAGGCTGGTGCGGGTGACGTCGGCGCTCTTGCCGATCCCCACGACGAGCAGGCGCTGGATCTTGCCGGCTGCCGGATACAGCAGTTGGGTCTCGTCGCGTTTGCCCTTGAAATCACCGCCAGCGATCGCCCGGGCCATTACCCCGCCGGTCGCCCGGTCGAGGGCGGCGAGCGACGCGGGCACCGTGGTGCCGGCTGGAACGATCACCGCCAGGAGGGGAGTCTCGAGGTCCCCCGGGGGGGTCGTGACGATGGCGCTCTTCATGGGAGGTGCTGGATTATCGCCTCGCCGAAGGCGGAGGTCGAGACCTCGGTGGCGCCAAGCATCTGGCGGGCCAGATCGTAGGTCACCCGCTTGGCGGCGATGGCCCCCTCGAGCCCGCGGATGATGGCCGTCGCCACGTCCTTCCATCCCAGGAGCTCGAACAGCATCGCGCCCGAGAGGATCACGCTGCCCGGATTGACCTTGTCCTGGCCGGCGTACTTGGGCGCGGTGCCGTGGGTGGCCTCGAAGACGGCGAACCCGTCGCCGATGTTGGCGCCGGGCGCCATGCCGAGGCCGCCCACCTGGGCCGCGCAGGCGTCGGAGAGATAGTCGCCGTTGAGATTCGGCGTGGCGATGACGGAGTACTCGTCGGGGCGCAACAGCACCTGCTGGAACATGGCGTCGGCGATGCGGTCCTTGATGATGATCTTCCCCGCGGTGCCGCTCGCCTCCTGTCCCTCGTGCAGGGTGCGGTCGTCGAAGCGCTCCCGGGCGACCTGGTAGCCCCAGTCGCGGAAGGCGCCCTCGGTGAACTTCATGATGTTGCCTTTGTGCACGAGCGTGACCGAAGGCCGGCCGCTGTCGAGCGCGTACTGGATGGCCTTCACCACGAGGCGCTGCGAGCCGAACTTGGACATCGGCTTGACCCCGATGGCGCTGTGCTCGCGGATCTTCGCGCCCATTTCCCGGACGAGAAAATCACGCACGCGGTTCGCCTGATCGGTGCCCGCCTCGTACTCGATGCCGGCGTAAACGTCCTCGACGTTCTCGCGGAAGATGACGACGTCGAGCTTCTGGGGTTCTCGCACCGGCGAGGGCACGCCCGCGAAATAGCGAACCGGCCGGATGCAGGCGTAGAGGTCGAGGAGCTGGCGCAGCGATACGTTGACCGAGCGGATCCCGCCGCCGACGGGCGTGGTGAGCGGTCCCTTGATGGCGACGCGGTGCCGGCGGATCGCCTCGAGCGTCTCCTCGGGGAGCCAGCTGCCCACCTGCTTGAAGGCCTTCTCGCCGGCGAGCACCTCGCGCCACACGACGGCGCGTCCACCCGAGGCCTTCTTCACCGCGGCGTCGAACACCCGCTGCGACGCCCGCCAGATGTCCGGTCCGGTGCCGTCGCCTTCGATGAACGGAATGACGGGCTGGTCCGGAACGATCCAGCGCTCGTCGCGATACTCGATGATGCCCCCCGTCCCCGCCCCACCCGGCACGGTCAGCCTCGCTTTCTGAGCGGCGTCCAGCGGCGGTTGAGCGGGCCCACATACTCGGCGCGCGGCCGGATCAGCCGGTTGTCGGCGTGCTGTTCGAGCACGTGCGCGCACCACCCGCTCACGCGACTCGCGACGAAGATGGGCGTGTACAGGTCTAGCGGGATGCCCATCACGTAATAGAGCGTCGCCGAGTAAAAGTCCACGTTGCAGTACAGACCCTTCTCGCGCTTCACGACGTCCTCGATGATGCGCTGGATCCCGAACCAGTGCGACTGGCCGAACTTGCGGCCCAGCTCCTCGGACATGCGCCGCAGATGGCTCGCCCGCGGGTCCTCGGTCCGGTACACCCGATGCCCGAAGGCCATGATGCGCTCCTTGCGCGCCAGGCGCTCGCGCACCCAGGACTCGGCGCGGTCTGGGGTCTTGATGTCGAGCAGCATCTTCATGGCCTCGGTGTTGGCGCCGCCGTGCAGCGGTCCGGCGAGGGCGGCGATCGCGCCCGTGACGGCGCCGTGGACGTCGGCGAGCGTCGCGGCGATGACCCGGGCCGCGAACGTCGAAGCGTTGAGCTCGTGGTCGGCGTGGAGGATGAGCGCCACGTCGAACGCCCGGACCACCTCGGTCTCGGGGATTTCCCCCGTCAGCAGGTACAGCGTGTTGGCGGCGAGGGAGAGCCCGCGCCGCGGCGTGAGGGGCTTTTGGCCGGAGCGCAGGCGCTGGAAGGCGCCGAGCATGGTCGGCAGCTGGGCGATGAGCCGCACCGCCTTGCGGTACTCGGCCGCCCGGCTGTCGTCGCCGCGGTCGGGGTCTACGAAGACTGCGGCGCTGACGGCGGTGCGCAACACGTGCATCGGGTTCGCCCCGGCCGGCGCGTCCTTGATGATGCGCAGCACCACGCGATCGAGCTTCTGTGACGCCTTGATCTGAGCCGTGAAGGATTTGAGCTGGGCCCGCGTCGGCAGATCGCCGTTGAGCAGCAGGTAGGCGGTTTCCTCGAAGGTCGAGTGGTCGGCGAGATCGTGGATGTCGTAGCCCCGGTAGACGAGCCGGCCCTCGTCCCCGAACACGGTGCACACGGCCGACTCGGTGGCGACGACCCCTTCGAGACCCTTGGTGAACGCGCTGTCGGGGGTGGCCGTGGGCATGATCGGAACGCCGAGTCGAGGTGGAGGTATCACCCGGGGTCGCTACAGACTACCCAGGCGCTGTCGGGTTGCGCCACCCTCCCGGTGGCCGCTAGACTGGAGCCCCATGCGACGCGGAAGCCTGCTCGCCCTGCTGTTCGCCGCCAGCTGTTGGCTCGGTGCCGGACCCGGAGGTATTACCCTCCAGGCCGTGCTGGCGTGCCGGTATCACGCGACGCTGCAGGGGCACCACACGCATCACATGCCGGCGGTGCCGCCGGGCGCGCCGTGTTTCTGCGACCAGATGACGGGCGGCGGAGACCTGCTCCCGTCGGCGGCGGTGCTGACGCCCGCGCCGATCGCCGCATTGATCCTGACCGGCGAGACCGTCGTCGCCTTCCCCCATCCCCCATCCTCCTTCCCGGGCTTTTCCCCGGTTCCGTTGACGCCTCCTCCGATCGCCTGAGCGTGTAGTCGGCCGGCGATTCTCGTTCATTCATTTCCGGAGGAGGAGTATGCGCACCGCTTTGTGCTGTGCGCTCCTGAGCCTGGCCGCGGGCGCGGCCGGGGCGCAGGAGCGTGAAGTCACCTTCGAAGCGCCGAAACCGGTAACCGTCAGCGGCTTTGCCGTGGGGCTGTTCTCCTGGGATCGCGAGCAGGCGGCGAATTCCGCCCTGGCCTCGAAGCTCGCCGTCAGCCTGTTCCGGCCGTGGTCGGACAACCTCTATCTCTTCGGCCAGCTGACCACCCACGTCGCTCCGGGCGACAGCGGCGCCACTACGACCGAGATCGAGATCGACAACCTCATCGTCAGCTGGACGCCGCCCGGCGCCGCGGCGCTGAACGTCATTTTCGGACGCTTCGACGCGCCGCTCGGCTTCGAGCGCGACGACGAGCCGCTGAACCTGGTCCCGACCAACTCGTTCAACTTCGGGCTGGCCCGCCCCGCCAAGCTCACCGGGCTCGTCGCGCGCTACACGCTGAGCCCGCGCCTGGCGGCGGCGCTGATCGCCGCCAACGGCTGGGACGCCGCGATCGACAACAACTCCGGAAAGACCGGCGGGCTGCGCCTGGAATGGCTGCCGGCGGAGGGAGCCGCGTTCGGCGCCACGGCGCTATACGGGCCGGAGGGCGCCGCGACCAACGCCAATCCGCGCACCCTGGTCACGGCGGATGCGACCGTGCAGCGCGGGTCGCACCTCATCGTGGGCGGCGAGCTCAATCGCGGGCGGCAACGCACGGGCGCTGCGATCGCCAGCTGGACCGGCGGCGCCGTGACCGCCTTCTGGCGGCTGGGCCGCTCCACCGGCCTGACGGTGCGCGGCGATCTGCTCGACGACCCTGACGGCTTCACGACCGGAACGCCGCAGACGCTCCGATCCCTGACGGTCTCGCCCTGGTACTTCTACCGCGAGGCGCAGGAGGGGATTTTCAGCGCGATCGAGCACACGTCGTTCCGTCTTCCGGCGTTCGCGCTGCGGCCGGCACTGCGCTTCGACCATTCGACGGCCGCGTTCTTCGCGGAGCACACGGGCGGCTTCACGCGCACGCACGTTTCCGCGGTCGTCGAGCTGGTCTACCTCTTCTAAGGACGCAGCGATGCTTTACGACCTGTCTCGCGCCGACGCACGGGTGAAGTGGTTGGTGACGTGTCTCCTGCTCACCTTCGCCCTTGCCTACGGTTTCGGTGGGTGGATGGTCGCCCTGTACGCCGGGTTCGGCCCCAAGCAGGTGGCGGCGACCTACGCTCCGTCCCAGATGTCCATGGCGATGCCGCCGGAAAGCACGGTGGTGGTCGAGCACCCGATGACGATGAGCCAGTTCGCGGAGGCGGCCCCGCATCAGGTGGATACCGCGCTTCTGGTTCAGGACACGCACGTCCACGTGCCGATGTACGGCGTGATCGCGGCGTGTTTGTCGGTCGTGGTGCTCGGCCTCAGGATGTCCCGGCGCGCCGCGCTGGGGACGATCTCGCTGTTGTTCGCCGCGCCGTGGCTCGATTTCCTCGGCATGTGGCTGACCAAGTTCCTCGCGCCCGGCTTCGCGTGGCTGACGATCGTGGGCGGCTGGGCGATGGCGGCGGGCCTCGTGATCGTTACGGTGATGGCTCTGTGGCAGATGTGGCTCATGAAGGAAAGGACCGTGTCATGACGACGATCTCTCGCGCCGCCGCGGTCAGCGCGGTCGCGGCGCTGCTCCATATCACGCCGACCGTGGTGCTCGTGGACCGGCCCGACGCCGTGGCGCAGCTGCTCCCCGGCGCCGACAAGTTTTTCGCGCGCGAAGTCCATCTCGCCGACGCCGATGCGCACAAACTGCATGAAGCGGTGGACTGGAGCCCGGTCGACGGAGTGCTGACGTTCTACTCGGGCCGCCGCGGCACAACGCTGATCGGCCTGCTCGAGTTCGTGCGGGTGGACACGCCGCACGGCCCCGTCGAGGTGTCGGTGTCCTTCGACACGCTGGGAACGATCCGCGGCGTGATCGTGACCAAGGCCACGGTGGAGACCAAGCCGTGGGTGCTGGAGGCGCTGCGGGCTGGCCTGTGCAGCCACTACCGGGGCCTCACCCCTACCGCCACGCCCGCCGCCACCGCCGCCAGCGCGGCGCTGCGGGGTTCCGTCGGCGAGCTGCCGCTGTACATGGCCCAGGAAGTCGACAAAGGTGTCGCCCGCGCGCTGGCGGCGTACCGGCTCTTCGCCCAACGTAGATAGTCCGTAGGCCCCCCCCACCCCCCTTTCCCGGGAGGCGCATCCGTGCAGCAGCTGCACCTGCTCGGGGACCTGGCCGTGATCTTCGGCGTCTCGGTCCTCGTCATCCTGGTGTTCCACCGGGTGCGCCTCCCGGCCCTGCCGGGCTTCATCGTGGCGGGGATGCTGCTCGGCCCCAACGCCCTGAAGCTCGTCTCCGACGTGCACGCCGTGGAATCCCTGGCGGAAGTCGGCGTCATCCTGCTGCTGTTCACGATCGGCATCGAGTTTTCGCTGCGGCGGCTGCGCGAGATGGCGCGGCAGGTCGCCGGCACGGGACTGCTGCAGGTCGGCCTCACGACGTTGGTCGCCGCCGCGATCGGATTGGCCGTCGTGCACCGCTGGCAGGTCGCGGTGTTCCTGGGGCTGCTCGTCGCCCTGTCGAGCACCGCCATCGTTCTGAAGCTCCTGACCGACCGCGGTGAGATCGACGCGCCACACGGCCGCCTCGCCACCGGCGTGCTGATTTTCCAAGACCTGTGCGTCGTGCCGATCATGCTGCTGCTGCCGTTCCTCGCCGGGACGGCGACGGGCGGCGTGGGCGGGCTGGCGGTGGCGCTCGGGAAAGCGACGCTGATCGTCGTCGGGGTGATCCTCGCCGCCCGGATGCTCGTCCCGCGACTGCTGACGGAGATCCTCAAGACGCGGAGCCGCGAGCTGTTCCTCATTTCGATCATTCTGCTGGGGACGCTCACGGCGCTGGGGACGGCGGCCGCCGGCGCGTCGCTCGCGCTGGGGGCGTTCCTCGCTGGGCTCGTGCTCTCGGAGTCGGATTACGGGCACCAGGCACTCGCCGAGCTCCTGCCGTTCCGCGACGTGTTCATCTCGCTGTTCTTCGTCGCCGTGGGCATGCTGGTGGACGTCGCGTTCCTGCGGGCGCACCCGTGGGCGACGCTGGGCGGCGTGGCCCTGGTGGTGGGGGGCAAGATGGCGCTCGCGGCGACGGGGCCGATCGTGATGGGCTCAGCGGGGCGGCCCGCCCTGCTCGCGGGGCTGTGCGTGGCGCAGATCGGCGAGTTCTCGTTCGTGCTGGCGCGCGAGGGCCAGGGGGCGGGCCTGCTCCCGGGCGGGACCTACCAGACGTTCCTCGCCGTCGCGGTCTCCACGATGCTGCTCACCCCGTTCCTGATTCAGGGGGGGCCCGCGATCGTCGCCGGGCTGCAGCGGGTGCTGCCGAGGCGCCTGATGCGCGAGACGCGGGCCCCGCGGCCGGAAGCGACGCAGGAGCCGTTGCGCGACCACGTGATCATCGCCGGCTTTGGCCTGAACGGGCGCAACCTGTCGGCGGCGCTGCGCTCGGTGGGGGTCGCGTATTTGGTGGTCGAGCTCAACGCCGAGACGGTGCGGCAGGCGCGCGCGCTGGGCGAGCCGGCGTTCTACGGCGACGCGACGCGCGAGGAAATCCTGCGCGGGCTCGGCATCGAGCGCGCCCGGCTGTTCGTCATCGCGATCTCCGACCCCGCCGCGACGCGGCGGATGACGCGCGTCGCCCGGTCGATGAACCAGGACCTGTTCATCATCGCCCGCACCCGTTACGTGGTGGAGATCCCCGAACTCACCCGGCTCGGCGCCGACGTGGTGATCCCGGAGGAGTTCGAGACGTCGGTTGAGATCTTCGCGCGGGTGTTGTCGCACTACCGCGTGCCCCGGGAGACGGTGGATCAGCTGACGGATCAGATCCGCGCGGCTCATTACGCCGCGTTGCGCACGCCCGCGGCGGGTCCAGGAGCCGCGCTCCCAGGCCTCCCCCGCATGGTCATCGAGCACGTGCGGCTCGGGCCGGGCGCGTTCGCCGGGGGCCGGAGCCTCGCGGAGCTCGGCCTGCGGACCCGGACGGGGGCGCTGGTGCTGAGCCTGCGCCGCGACGGCCTGGATCACCCCACGCCCGATCCGGAGATGGCGCTGGCGGCGGAGGACGAGCTGGTGATCGTGGGGCAGCCGGAGCAGGTCGCCGCGGCGCGGCGGCTGGTGCTGGACGGAGGGCCACCCTAACTAGCGGTCCGCTCCGGGGGCATTATTGAGGCATCCCTCCTCGGGGTGCGCCGTATGCCGACTTACCGTCTCCCCACGCTCGTTCTGCTCCTGCTCCCCGTCGGCCTGCCCGCGCAGACGCCCGCCGAGCGCTACGAGCCCGTCTTCGAGCAGCTGCGACAGCTGGCGCCGCGTGGCGATCGCCTTGCGGTCGTGCACGACCTGACGCTGCGGCGGGACGTGATCAAGTTTCACCTCGAGGATGGCTGGATCTCTCTGGCGACGCCCGTCGCGGGTCGCACGGTGGCCGCGGTGTTCGTCGGGCATGGCTCCGTCTCTTTCGTTCCGCCCTCGGTCGTCGAGCGCGCGCAGGTCAAGCGCGTGCTCGGCGATTCGGTGATCGACTCACGCATCACTGCCGCCGCCTTCGTCTTCACCGATTCGACCCTCGCAGAGCTCGAGCATCACCTCACCTTCAACGAGGCGAGCATGCCGCCCGGGCTCACGGGGCCGCTCGGCGACCTGCTCGACCATCTCATCGACGGCCGGATGCGGCTCGTCACGCAGCCCACGCTGATGGCGGCGCTCCTCAACGGCCGGGAAAACGGCTTCTTCTATGGCCACGTCAAGCGCGAGCACGGCGAGGACGTGATGCTCCTGGTGGACCCGATGGACGAGGAGCCGGTCGAGCTGCTGCGCGGGGGGAAAGAGCGAGGGGAGAAGTTCCAAGTGGTGTCCGAGGTTCGCCGGGAAGAGGACCGCACGGACACGACGACTGTCGCCGCCGGTCAACGCGAGCCGTTCGAGCTGGACGAGTATCGGGTCGACGCGACGGTCGCGAAGAATCTCACCTTCTCGGCGGCGGTGACGTTGCGGCTCATCGCGCGGCAGGAAGGCCAGCGGTGGGTTCCGTTCTGGTTGTTCTCCGAGATGCGGGTCGACTCGATCGGCGGCGCGGCGGACAGCTCGTTCCGTGACAAGGACAGCCCCGAGCTGTGGGTGCGGCTGCGCACGCCGCTGCGGGGCGGCGACAGTGCGGTCGTTCGGGTATCGTATCACGGCGACCTGATCGGCTTCGGGTCGGTGATGCGCGGCGTGCTCCCCAAGGAGTACAACCCCAGCTTGCCGGCGGCGCTGGACCAGTGGCTGTTCGTGAAGACCACGCAGACCTGGTTCCCCCGGTACGGCTCGCCGCCGCAGCCGGCCGACATGGATCTCACCTTCCATACGCCGCGCCGCTATCACTTCGCGAGTATCGGGCGGCTGCTGGAGACGCACACCGATGGTGACGTGCTCACGACGCATTGGGTCACGGAGCGGCCGACCGACCAGGCGTGCTTCAACCTCGGCGAATTCGACGAAGTCAAAATGGGGCCGGTGACGGTCCAGGTGAACAGCGACGCGCACCGCCAGCTCAGTCTCCTCCTGTTCGGGCAACGGGATCCGGGTGGCGACGTGGGCCGCGACGTCTCGACGAGTCTGGCGTTTTTCACGGGCATGTATGGGGCGCCGCTGTTCCAGTCGTATACCGCGACCGAGGTGCCGTTCTTCTACGGGCAGGCGTTCCCGGGGCTGATGTACCTGTCCGTCACCACCTTTCAGACGCTGGACCAGAGCGGCTTCGAGGAGATGTTCCGGGCCCACGAGGTGGCGCACCAGTGGTGGGGGATCGGCGTCGAGCCCGCGGGTTACCGGGATGCCTGGCTGTCGGAGGGCTTCGCCGAGTTCTCGGCGCTGTGGTTCATGCAGCTGCGGTTGCGGGACAACGACAAGTTTTTCAAGAAGCTGCGCAACACGCGGCGCGACATCCGGGCGCGGCGCAACAACGCCCCGCCCATCGCGCTGGGGTACCGCGTGGGCGACACGGGACTCCCGGAAGACTACCAGACAATCGTGTACGAGAAGGGCGCCTGGGTGGTGCACATGCTGCGCAACCTGATGCTCGATCTGCGCACCATGAACGAGGACCGGTTCCGGGCGATGATGCAGGACTTCTACGTGCAGTACCGCGGCCGGCGCGCCGCCACGCGCGATTTCCAGCGCGTGGTCGAAGAGCACATGGGCATGGCGATGGACTGGTTCTTCGACGAGTGGGTGAACGGCACGGAGATTCCCACCTACATCCTCTCATGGAAGGCCGAGCCGGACAGCGGCGGCCGCTACCGCCTGCACCTGCGGGTGCGCCAGGAGGACGCGCCCGACACGTTCATCATGCCGGTGCCGTTGGAGATCCAGTTCGCGGACAGCACGCACGCCCTGGTGCGGGTGAACGTGCACGGACCCTTCGTGGAGGCGGCGATCCAAGTGCCGGCGGAGCCGACGAAGCTGACGCTCAATCCGCTGGAATCGGTACTCGCCGAGATCCGCACCGAGAGTTGGCGGTGACGAGCCTCAGAACACCGGGTGGTAGTGCTCGTCCCAGGCGACCGCGAACTCGCCCTGGCACCGCTCGCAGGTCAGGTTCTTGGCGTGTCCGGCGAGCTGCTGGCGGTGGCGGCAGCTCGGACACACCGCATACTCGTTCCCCCAGCTCGGCGGCATATTGACGGCGTTGGCCGGACGCGCCACTACGGTCCAGCGGCGCGGCGGCGTGTGGATGATCTCGAGGAAGGGGATCAGGACGGGCACCGGCCCGGAATTGACATCGAGGATTGCTTCGACGGACGCCATGCGGAGCACGCGGTACCAGCCGCCGCGGCGTAACTGGCAATTGACGTTGGCCTGGAGCCGAGCCCACTGCCTCATCGGGTGCTCTCGCGCCGCTGGAGATGGTGCCTGTAATGTGTCGACGTGCGACCGGGAATACTGTGACGGGCGACACACCGGGCGCTTCCCTCGCTTTCCCGGCGGCCGTATAGTTCGGCGCCGCCAGCTCTGATCGCCCCAGTCCAGGAGAGAAACGTGAATCCGCGCACGACTGTGCCTGCGTTCGCCGTCACCATCGCGCTCGCATTCGGTTGCCACACGGGCTCCGTCCAGACGGGCGCCGCGCCGGCGGCGCTCAACACGCTCACGGCCGAGGAGCAAGCCCAGGGCTGGCGGCTGCTGTTCGACGGCAAGAGCACCGCCGGCTGGCGCGCGTACCGGGCGGATTCGATGTCGTCGGGGTGGCAGGTGGTGGATGGCGCGCTCACGCGCGTCGGCCGGGCCGGGGACATCGTGACGCGGGAGCAGTTCGCGAACTTCGAGCTGACGCTCGACTGGAAGATCTCCCAGGGGGGCAACAGCGGGATCTTCTATCGCGTCAGCGAGGACGACGACGCGGCCTACTGGAGCGGGCCGGAGATGCAGGTGCTGGACGACGAGCGGCACCCCGATGCCCAATCCCGTCTCACCGCCGCGGGCTCGGATTACGGCATCTATCCATCCCCAGCGGGGGTCGTCAATCCGGCGGGCACGTGGAACCGGGTGCGGATCGTGGTGCACGGGAACCACGTCGAGCACTGGCTCAATGGATTGAAGGTGGTCGAGTACGAGTTGGGCAGCGACGACTGGACCGCCCGGGTCGCCGCGAGCAAATTCGCGCCGCATCTCCACTACGGCCGCAACAAGACCGGCTACATCGGCCTGCAGGATCACGGCGACTGGGTGGCCTACCGGAACATCAAGATTCGGGTGTTGCCGTAGGATCACCGGAGCAGCGACCGCCGGAAGTTCACCCACACGAGCCACTGCTCTTCGACCCGCTGCACGGGCGCATATGCTGCGCCGGGCGCCAGCGTCGTGACCGCCCGGACGTGGTCCTGGAGCGGAATGCCCGGCGCTACCTCGCGGAAGTGGCTTGTCGCCACGAGGCTCGTCACGCCGCGGATCGCGCGCGCCGGCCGCGTTAGCTGGACGACGGTGTAGCGCATCTGATAAGTCCCTGGGTCGAGATACGCGGCGCCCGCCACGTCTGTGGTTCGCAGGGACGCCGCGGGTGCGAAGTCCAGGCGGATCAGGGTGTCCGCGCCGAGGGAGTCCGGTCCCGCGAGCCAGAAGCAATGGGCGCTCACGAACGCACTGTCGGCAAAGTCCACGAGCGTCGGCAGGCGGATGAACAACTCCCGTCCGGAGGGACCCGGGCGCCACGCCATCAGCTGTCCCGGTTTGTAGCGCCACCCCTCCTCGGTTTCATGGGTGAGGGTATCGAGGTGGAGGAGCTCCTGCCGCCCGGTGCGGTCCACCGTCCAGGTGCGGCGCTCGAGGCCGTAGTCGTATGGAAAGGAGTCGTTGAGGAGCTGTAGTCGGCGAGCGTTCTCGAGCACCTGGCCGAACACGGCGGTGAGTTGCGGTGTCACCGTGGAATCAGGAGGCCCTGGGGCGACGCACGCTTGTGGCGCGGTCACAGTGACGGGGGGGAGTTGGATGGCCAGGTGTCGAAGGGCGATGCGCACGTTCGGGGTCGTGTCGGCGCCGAGCACGATCGCGGTATCGAGCGGGTAGTAGCCGATCTGCCGGACGACGAGATGGTAGCGGCCGGGCGGGACGCCGGAAAACACGAAGTGGCCGGCTTGGTCGGTGAAATGTTGGGCGAAACCTGGCACCAGGGCGACGATGCTGAAGGGGAGCGCCTCGCCAGAGGTGGCGCTGACGACGGTGCCGGTGAGGGGGCGTTGCTGCGCGCGGGCCGCCGTGACCAGTACGGTGTGAATCAGGACGGCGTATGCCCGAGGAGAGAGTCGAACTCTCACGGGGTTGCCCCCGGGGGATTTTGAGTCGTAGTACTATGTTGGGCCATCGGGGGCCATAACGCATAACACGTTGTCATCGCAGCGCGAAGCCGCAACTCTCGACGATCGGGTTGCGGCCTTTTCGTTGTGCTCACGGATGCGGGAAGGGACAATCTGAGGGACAGCGTGGGCTCAAAGTCTACTTCCCCTCAATGAGCGTAACGAGGTTGACCACAGAAGTCGTGGCCTCGATGCACAATGCTCCGTCGCGGGAATCGGCCGTCCGTTGGTGCTGAAGCTCAACGGCTAGAGCCAAGGCGGCACGGGCATGGCGTCGAGCAGCTTCATTGGATTCACCGCGAAGAGCAGAGGAAAAATAACCTTCCAACATTCGCCCAGCGTCCGTGTCGCTTGGTTTCACGCCATCTGGGGATGTATGCCGTTTTGGATCGAAAACCGCTTGAGCGAGCGAGATCAGCGCTTCCCGACACAGGAGTCCCACACTTTGGAAGTCCTCTTCAAACTTGGCCGTTCGCAACGCATGGCCTGCACCTGACAGCGCTCGGCCGACGCGCTCCCAAGGAGCCGACGACGTGCGGGGTGACCGTCGAGTCGCCTTTTGGACGAGGCCCACGTGGCGGTGCAGAACTTCAAACACACGTTCTAGTGTTTCGACATCTGGGGCCATTGCGTCAATCTGCGGGTTTCCTGCGAACCCCTGAAGGATTACTTCCAGGTCACGGGAACCCTCTAGATCGGCCCCGACGTACCACTCGTTCAGGTTCGTCACGTACTGAAGGTCTTCGATCCGCCCATCCGGTTGACTGACGCGTGTGCCATCCGTTGCCGTGCGGGTGATGTAGAACCTGAGATTGTCAGGTGTCCGCTCAAGCATTTTCGCAATGTCACGAAATGCTGCGACGAGCACACCAGAGGGAAGCTCGCCGTCGTGGTAGTACTGCGTCCGCCTCACGTGCACTCGGGTCGGTCACTCCTCTGAGGCTTCAACGACGGTGGCTTTCAACGCCGCCCTGCACATCGCCTCGTCGCGATGTGCGCCTTCCGCGATGATCTCCCCTGCTCCATCGCGTGTGAGTACGACGCGGCAACGCTCGTCGCCGTTCTCGACGTGCATCGCGAACCCGTGCAGCCACAGCAACACCTCAATGGTCGCCGCCTGGCTCGCTGCGTACAAAGGGACGGGCACCCAATGGGGCTCCGCCCTCTGGGGTTGCATGCGGTAAACGAAACGCCTTCGCGCCGTCGTGCGGCTCGTGCGCGCTTCGACCGTGTGACCGAAGAGGTGGCGCGCGATTTCGGCCTCAAGCTCACCGCCTTCGAGAGAGTCAATCGTCATCGCACCGCTCAATACAGAACGAAGAACCGTTCGTGCTCACCGTCTAGTCCTCGGAGCAGCTCGAAGAACCTGTCAACGTCGGCCGCCGCACGGCGAGCGGCTGCGGCGGTATCGTCAGGGGGCACGCGAGGTCGAACCGGAAGCTCAAGCGTCGCCTGCTCGGTTCCCTTGTATTCGAAACTGATGGG
>QHVC01000198.1 GCA_003222205.1 Gemmatimonadota bacterium
CGAGGCGTGGCGGGAGCAGAGCGGCATGGCCCACGTGCTGGGCCGCGACGAGCCGCGCGGCATGCTCGACGACAACGTGCAGAGCGCGGCAGCATTTCTCGATGCCTACGAAGCCACCGGCGACGCGCGGTGGCTGGACCGCAGCGCCCGCGTGATGGCGTGGTGCGCGACAGCGCACCGCGACGACGCGGCCGGCGGCTACTTCGACCTGTCCCGGGACCGGGCCGGCGCCGCGTACCTCGGCACGCGCGCCAAGCCCGTGCAGGACGCACCGACCCCGTCGCCCAACGGCGTGGCGGCGCTCGCGCTCG
>QHVC01000199.1 GCA_003222205.1 Gemmatimonadota bacterium
TAAGAAGGAATGGCGGGATCAGCTCGACCGCCAGCTCGCCGCATTCGCCGGGACCGCCGGCGACGTGGCCCTGCACGGCGCGACGCTGCTGCGCGCCGTGGATTGGGCGGTGCATCCCGTCACCAGGATCGAGGTGCAGGGACCCGCCGGGCCGGGGCCCGCGTGCGACATGCACCTCGAAGCGCTGCGGGCGTACCGGCCGCGCAAGGTCGTGGTGCGCCGCGTCGCCGAGCGGCCGGCCGCGACCGTCTGCGTCGGGACCACCTGCTCGCTCCCCGTCGCCGAGCGCGACGCGCTCGCGAAGCTGCTGCGATGAAGCAGCGCGTGCTGGGGCGCACCGGGCTGACGGTGGGCGAGATCGGGTTCGGCGCCTGGGCGATCGGCGGCAACCACGTCGGCAACTCCTACGGCCCCACGGACGACGCCGAATCGCGGCGCGCCGTGCGGCGGGCGTTCGAGCTGGGGTGCACGTTCTTCGACACCGCCGACGTCTACGGCCATGGCCACAGCGAGGAGCTGCTGGGCGCCGCGCTGCGCGACGTGCGCGACCGCGTGATCCTGGCGACGAAGGTCGGCGGGAACTTCTACAACCGCGACGTGCACCCGCTCCTGGCCGAGCGCATCGCCCAGATGGCGGACAAGCCGATCAACCAGATCCCGCCGGACGCGCCGCTCCCGGTCACCCACGACTCCAACTTCACGCCCGGGTACGTGCGCTTCGCCTTGGAGCAAAGTCTCAAGCGCCTCGGCACCGATTACATTGACGTGTTGCAGCTCCACAACCCGGCGCTGTCGCTGATCTCCTCGATGGAGACGTACGCGGTGCTCGAGGAGCTGAAGCGCGAGGGCAAGATCCGCTGGTACGGGGTGAGCGTGCACCCGCCGGAAGAGGGGCTGGCCGCCGTGCGCGCCACGATGCCCGACACGGTGCAGATCGTCTACAACGTCGCGCGCCGGGAGGCCGAGGACGAGTTCTTCCCGGCCGCGCACGCGGCCGGGATCGGCGTCATCGCGCGCGAGCCGCTCGCCAACGGGTTCCTGGCCGGCAAGTATGCGTGGGACAGCACTTGGGAGAAGGGCGACATCCGGGCGCGCATGCCCCGCCCCTACGTGAAGCAGATGGCCGCGCTGGGGCAACGCGTGCGCGAGCTCGCGGAGAAGGCGGGGACGAGCCCCACCCAGCTGGCGCTGCGGTTCGTGCTGGATCAACCGGCCGTCTCCGTGGCGATCGTCGGGATGAAGACCGTGCAGCAGGTGGACGAGAACCTCGGCTGGGAGGCGTGATGCCCAACAAGACGGCGGTCTTCGAGACCGCGCGCGGCACGATCGAAGCGGAGCTGTTCGCCGACGAGGCGCCGAACACGGTGGCCAACTTCGAAAAGCTCGCCAACGCGGCGTTCTACGACGGCACCACGTTCCACCGCGTGATCGCGAACTTCATGATCCAGGGCGGCGACCCCTATTCCAAGACGGGGAAGGGCCGCGTCGGCACCGGCGGGCCCGGCTACACGATCAAGTGCGAGACGCACCGCAACGTGCACAAACACGTCGGCGGCACGCTGTCGATGGCGCACGCCGGCAAGGACACGGGCGGCAGCCAGTTCTTCATCTGCCACACGCCGCAGCCGCATCTGGACGGGGTGCATACCGTGTTCGGACAGGTGACGAAGGGGATGGACGTGGTTTCCGCGATCAAGCAGAATGACAAAGTGACCTCCATCCGGGTTCGTTGAAGCTCGATTTCGCCGTCGTCGCGGACTACGCCCTCGTCGACCAGGTCGGGAAGATCTCCGTCCTGGGCATGTACCAACACATCTGGGTGCAGCAGTTCCCGGCCATGCACCCGCGCCTGCACCTCGTGCTGCGGCTGCGGGGCAAGCGCACGGAAATCGGCGAGCACCATGTGCAGATCCGCCTCCTCGACGAGCAGGACACGGAGATCCTCGGCGGCAACGGCCAGGTGACCTTCGCCGAGCCGCCCGCCGGGGTCACCGACATCGAGGCGGCGGCGGTGCTCGTCTTCGACGTCCCGTTCCCCCACGCGGGGCCCTACCGCTTCGAGATCCTCGTGGACGGCGAACGGCAGGCGACGGTGCCGCTCACGGTGGCGCTGCTGCCGCCGCCGCGGTGACCCCGCGCGCGCTCCCCTGGCTGGTGCTCGCCGCCGCCGTCGCGCTGGGCTGGCGGCTCGGCGGCCACCGCCTGCTCGACCCCGATGAAGGCCGCAACGCCGAGGTGGCGCGGGAGATGGCGCGCAGCGACGATTACCTGCTCCCTCACCTCGACGGCCTCCCGTACCTGGACAAGCCCGTCGTGTACTTCGCCGCCGCCGCCGCGGCCATGAACGTCCTGGGCCCCAACGAGACCGCCGCGCGGCTCCCCGCCTACCTCGCCACCCTCGCGACCCTGGGACTCGTCGCCTGGTTCGCGCGGCGGCGCTGGGGTGCCGACGCCGGATGGCTCGCCGCCCTCGCGCTCGCGACGATGCCGATGCCGCTCGCCTACGCCCGCGCCGCGATCTTCGATTCCACCCTGTCCTTGTGCACGACCGCCGCGATCCTCTGCTTCTTCGAGGAGCGGCCGGTGCTCGCCTGGGTCGCGATGGGCGTCGGCGCCCTGACCAAAGGGCCCGTCGCTCTGCTCGTGCCGCTCGCCACAATCCTGCCGTGGGCGCTGCTCACGGGAGGGAACGGTTCGCTGCGACGCCTCTTCGACTGGCGCGGGATGCTCGCCTTCGCGGCGGTGGCCCTGCCCTGGTTTGTCGCCGTCGCGACGCGGATCCCCATGTTCCCGCAGTACGTCTTCGTGCGCGAGACCTGGCAGCGCGTCATGACGCCGAGCTTCCACCGCGGCGGCCCGTGGTGGTACTTCCTGCCGATCCTCCCCGTGGCCGCCTTCCCGTGGGTCGTCCCCGCCCTCGCGGGTCTGAAGAACTGGCGCTGGGGCTGGCTCGCGCGCCGCGAGAACCCGCATGCGCGCGAAGCCGTGTTCCTGGCGTGCTGGGTAGCGGTGCCGCTCATGTTCTTTTCCTTTAATCACTCCAAGCTGCCGCAGTATGTCCTGCCGCTGATGCCGGCGATCGCCCTCGCCGCCGCCCGCGCCTTCGCGCGCGAAGGGATGGGCTTCGCATGGCGGCCGTTCGTGGCCTGCGCCACGGTGCTCGGGCTCGCGCTGGTCTCGCTCACCCGCTGGATGCCCGCCCCGATCTCGCTCACCCCCGCCGAGCGGGCGGCGATCCCCCCGGCTGCGCTGCTGCTCGGCCTCGCGTTGCTGCTCGCCGCCGGCGTTGTGGCGCTTGCGGGCCGGCGCGGGTCCACGCTGGTCGCCGCGGCGTACGGCCTTGCCGTGGCGATGATTCCTTTCGCCGGCGCACATCTGCTCGACGCCGTGGGCGCGGACCGGTCGGCGTTCGCGCTCGCCGCCGCGCTGCGGGACAAGGGGGGCGTCGTGGGCGTGAGCGCGTACCCGCCCTCGTTGCCGTTCTATCTCCAACGGCACATCTACGTCGCCACGGAGACAGGCCGCGAGCTGACCAGCACCTTCATCGCGGACTACGCCGAGCAGCTGCGCTTCCGGGAGGGCTCACCGCTCCTGTCCCCGGAGGTCTGGGCGCTGCTACGGGACGCGTGCCCCCAGCCCACCGTGTTCGTGTTCCGCGCCAACGACCGCGACCGGCGCGCCACGATGACCGGCCTGCCGCTCGTGTACGAGGACAGGCGCTACGCGGCGTACGGACCGTGCCGTGT
>QHVC01000066.1 GCA_003222205.1 Gemmatimonadota bacterium
GCACCTCGTGGCCCATCGCCTTCAGCGAATCCACCACCGCCGGGAGCAGCCCGTTGCGCTCGTAGCCGATGATGTCCGGGAGCGCCTGATGATGGATGCGCGGCGCCGCCACCGCGTCCGCCAGGGACATCTTGAAGTCCACGACGTTCACGATCACCTGAAACACGCTGGTGATGATCGTCGGTCCGCCGGGCGTCCCGACCACCATGAACAGCTTGCCGTCGCGATCCAGCACGATCGACGGCGTCATCGCCGAGAGCATGCGCTTCTTCGGGGCGATCGCGTTCGCTTCGCCCTGCACCAGGCCGTATTGGTTGGGCTGGCCTGGTGCGGCGGCGAAGTCGTCCATCTCGTTGTTCAAGAGAAATCCGGCCCCTTGTACGGTGACCGCGCTGCCGAAGCCGCCGTTCAGCGTGGTCGTCACAGCGGCGGCGTTGCCGTCGGCGTCGACGACCGAATAGTGCGTGGTCTCGAGGCTCTCGTCGCCGCCCACGGCGAAGGGCGGCGTCGGCGTCGCCTTGTGGGGGTCGATCTCGGCGCGCAGACGCGCCGCATAGGTCTTCGAGAGCAGGCGGTCGAGGGGCATCGAGACGAAGTCGGGATCGCCGAGCCAACGGTTGCGATCGATGAAGGCGCGGCGCATCGCCTCGGTCTCGAGATGCACGTAGCCGGCGCTGCCGAACGGCGGCAGCGTGTCGTAGCCCTCGAGGATGTTGAGAATCTCCCCCATCGTGACGCCGCCCGAGCTGGCCGGCGGCATCGAGTAGACCGTGTAGCCCCGGTAGGTCACCTGCACCGGCGTGCGCCACTTGGCGCGGTAGCCGGCGAGGTCGTTTTTCGTGATCAGCCCGTGGCCGCGCTGCATCTCGGCGACGATCGAGTCGGCGATCTGGCCCCGGTAGAACACATCCGGCCCCGAATCGGCGATGAGGCGCAGCGTGCGCGCGAGCTCGGGCTGCCGGAACATCGCGCCGGGCGCGGGCGCGTGGCCCTCGACGAGAAACTGCCGGGCCGAGGCGGGGAACAGGCGCAGCCGGTCCGCCTCGGCCTCCAGGTCGCGGCTGCGTACGGCGTCCAGCATGTGCCCCTCGGCGAGCCGGATCGCGGGCGCGATCAGCGTCGCCCACGGGCGCCGCCCGTACTTCTTCCACGCCTCGTACATCCCCGCCACGCTCCCCGGGACGCCGGAGGCGAGGTGCCCGGTCAGGCTCCGCTCCGTCATGTGGCCGGTCGAGTCCAGGTACATGTCCCGCGAGGCGCCTGCCGGCGCCGTCTCGCGGTAGTCGAGCGCGCGCACGCGACCCGTGGCGTCCCGATACACGATGAACCCGCCGCCCCCAATGTTACCGGCTTCGGGCAGCACGACCTCGAGCGCGAACCCCACGGCCACCGCCGCGTCCACGGCGTTGCCGCCCTGCTTCAGGATCTCGATGCCGACCTCGCTCGCCAGTGGATGGCCCGACACGACCATCGCCCGCGCGCCGGTCGTCGCCTTCGCCCGTCCGGCGAGCCCCCACTCCGGCGGCAGCAGCGGGGCGCCGCTGACGACGGCCTCGACCGGCGCCGCGCTCCCCCCTCCCCCCGACGCGCGAGGCGAAGGACGAGGCGTGGAGACGGTGGAGCCGCCACCACAGGCGGCAAGCACGACGAGGGAAGCAACGAGGGAGAGTGGTCGCATGCTCAATACTGCACGTTGACCCGAGCGCGGGTCAACGTCTACCTTAGCGGCTACCACACCTCATGACCCCTTCCGCTTCCCCCTTCCCCCCTCCCCCGTTTTCCGACCCGCGCCTCACCGAGCAGCGCAACCCGCGCACCGAGCGCATCGACGTCGCGTCGAGCCTGGACATCGTGGACCTGTTGAACGCCGAAGATCGGACCGTCCCGACCGCGGTGCACGGGGAGCGGGAGCGGATCGCCAGGGCGATCGATGAGGTGGTCGCGGCCTTCGGCCGGGGCGGCCGGCTCGTGTACGTCGGGGCGGGGACCTCGGGCCGGCTCGGCGTGCTGGACGCCGCTGAGTGCCCGCCGACGTTCGGCACGCCCCCGGAGCTCGTCATCGGCCTCATCGCGGGCGGCTACCCGGCCTTGATCAAGAGCGCCGAGGGCGCCGAGGACGACGTGAATGCGGGGATGGCCGCGATCGACGACGCGCAGGTGACGCCGCGCGACGTCGTCGTCGGCATCGCGGCGAGCGGCACGACGCCGTTCGTGCGCGCGGCCCTGTCGCGCGCCCAGACGATCGGGGCGAAAACGGTGCTGGTCTCCTGCTCCGATCCGCCCAAACAGCTCGCCGACACCTGCGACGTCGTCATCCTGCCCAAGGTCGGTCCGGAGGCGCTCACCGGCTCGACCCGGATGAAGGCCGGTACGGCGACGAAGCTGGTGCTCAACACCATCTCCACGGGCGCGATGATCCGCATGGGCCGGGCCTACGGCAACCTCATGGTGGACCTGATGGCGTTGAGCGACAAGCTGCGCGATCGGGGCCAGCGCATCGTCATGGAAGTGTGCGGGGTGGATCGAGACGCGGCGCGCCGTGCCATCGAGGACGCAGGGGGCAGCGTCAAGCTCGCGATCGTCATGGCGAAGACCGGCCAGAGCCACGACGCCGCCCGCCGCGCGCTCGAGGCCGCCGGCGGGTTTATCCGTAAGGCCATCGGGGACCCGCCCCCCGTGATGGGAACCGGCGCGTGAGCGAGACGCTCGCGATCGGCCTGATGTCCGGGACATCGCTCGACGGCGTGTCGGCCGCGCTGGTGCGGATCTCGGGAACCGCGCCCGACGTCGCGCTCCTCGCCTTCCATCAGGAACCCTACGACGCCCGCGAGCGGGGACAGATCATCGACGCCATCGCGCGCGGCGGCGCTCGCGACCTCGCTGTGCTGCACGTGGCCCTCGCCGAACGCTTCGCCGGTGCCGCTCTGCAGCTGCTCGCCAGCGCCAAGACGGCGCCGCGGCAGCTGTCGTTCGTCGCGTCGCACGGCCAGACCATCTGGCACGAGCCGGGTCGCGCCACGCTGCAGCTCGGCGACGCGGCCGTCCTCGCCGAGCGGCTCGGGGTGCGCGTGGTGAGCGATTTTCGCTCGCGGGACGTGGCCGCGGGGGGGCAAGGGGCGCCGCTCGTTCCCCTCGCCGACGTGATGCTGTTCGGCGACCCCGAGCGCGGGCGCCTGCTGCTGAACCTCGGCGGGATGGCCAACGTCACGTGGGTGCCGCGGCGCGGCGTGCTCGACGGGGCGCTGGCGTTCGACACGGGCCCCGGCGTGGCGGTGATCGACGCCGTGGTGCGCCGCCTCGACCCCGATGCTCCTTACGACCGCGACGGCGAGCGGGCCCGACGCGGCCGCCCCGCGGTGAAGGTGCTGGAGGCGCTGCTCGCCGACGCGTTCTTCTCCCGGCCTCCGCCCAAGAGCACCGGCCGGGAGATGTTCGGGATGGCTTACGCCGACCGACTGGTCGAGCAGGTGCGGGCGGCAGGCGGGTCCGACAACGACGCCGTGGCGACTGCGTGCGCCCTCACGGTGGAGTCGATCGCCCGCGCGCTCGAGCGCTGGACGCCCGTCGCGCCCGACGCCGACCTGGTGATTTCGGGCGGTGGGGCGCGGAACCCGGCCTTGGTCGAGATGCTGGCGGCGCGTGTCCGGCCGCGGCCGGTCGTGGGGTTCGATCAGCGGTTCTTCGACGGCGACGCCAAGGAGGCGGTCGCGTTCGCGTTTCTCGGCTGGCTCACCGTGAACGCGCGACCGGGCAACCTCCCCGCCGCGACGGGCGCCCGCGGCCCCCGCATCCTCGGCCACGTCACGCCCGCGTGACCGCGTCGCTCGCGCGGCTGGTTCTTCCTTCTCTGCGCTGGCGGCGCGGCAGCTTCGCGCACGAGCGCCCCACCATCGACGCCGCGCTGGCCATGGGGGTCGGCGGGTTCATCGTCTTCGGCGGTACGCGGGACGCGGTCGTGGAGCTGACCCGCGCTGTGCGGGAACAGGCGGGCCGGCCGCTGCTCGTCGGCGCGGACTTGGAGCGCGGGGCCGCCCAGCAGGTCGAGGGCTTGACCGAGATGCCGACGCCCGCGGCCCTCGGCGCGCTCGGCGACCTCGACGCCACCCACGCGGCCGCCATCATCACGGCGCAGGAAGCCCGGTCCGTGGGAATCAACTGGGCGTTCGCGCCCGTGTGCGACCTCGATCTCGAGCCGAAGAACCCGATCGTGGGGACCCGCTCGTTTGGCGCCGATCCTCAAACCGTGGGCGAGCACGCCGCCGTTTGGGTGCGCGGGTGCCAGGAGCACGGCGTCCTCGCCTGCGCCAAGCACTACCCCGGGCACGGCCGCACCACGCAGGACTCGCATGAGGTGCTGCCGCGCGTCACGGCGCCGCTCGCGGAGCTACAGGCGATGGATCTCGTGCCGTTCGAGCACGCCATTCGCGCCGGCGTCGGCGCGGTGATGAGCGCGTACGTCGCCTATCCGGGGTGGGACGCGAGCGGGCGGGCGGCGGCGTTCTCGCCCCCGATCCTCGCGTACCTCCGCGACCCGCTGAACTTCGGCGGGCTCGTGATCACCGACGCGCTGATCATGGCGGGCGCGACCGCCGCGCAGTCCGAGGCCCCCGCGACCGTCGCCGCGGTCGCAGCCGGCTGCGATGCGCTCCTCTATCCGAGCGACTGGCGGGGCGTAATCCGCGCGCTCGACGCGGGTGTCGGCAAGGACATCGCGACCGCCCGCGCCGATGTTGCGCTGGCGCGATACGAGAACGCCGTCACTGCGTGGGGAGTGGGGAGTGGGGAGGCGCCGGACCTCGTTGCGAACGCGGCCTTCGCGGATCAGATCGCCGATCGCGCCCTGCGTCTGCTAAGTGGGGAAGCGCCGGCGGTGCGCGGCGGCGTTCGCGTGTCCATCGTGGACGACGATGTGGGCGGGCCGTATCGCATCGGGCCGCGGGACGTGTTCGAAACGACACTGAAAGAGAACGGCGTGGGGCGTGGGGGGTGGGGTGTGGTGCTGGTCTACTCGGAGCCGAGGTCGTGGAAGGGCAGGGCGGATCTGAGCGATCGGTCGCTCGCCGCACTCCGGCGGCTCGCCCCGGGGGCGAAGCTCGTCGTCCTGTTCGGACATCCCCGCCTGGCGGGGCAGATTCCGGGGAGCGCGCCGGTGCTGTGCGCATGGCACGGCCAGCCGCTGATGCAGCGCGCAGCAGCCAGATGGCTGCTGCACGCGTCGGACAGTCGGACTGACGGACGGTCGGACTGAGAGCGCTTAACAGTCAGACTGTCCGACCGTCCGACCCTCCGGCTCAGGGAGCCGTGACCCGGATTTGCTGCAGATACGAGAGGACGTACTGGACCGGTACTGCGAAGATGATCTTGCCGTTGGACTCGCGCTCGCCGCCGTAGAGCACCGCCACCACGCGGCCGTCACGGTTGAAAATCGGGCTCCCGGACGAGCCCGGGGCGCCGTAGCCGTCCACCTGCACCACGCCGGGCAGCACTTTGCTCGCCGTCCCGACGGTGAGCGTCGGCTCCGCCACGGCGTACATCCCTTCGCCGCGCATGGGGAGGTCGAACCCCAGCGGGTAGCCGAGAATGGCCACCGGGTCGCCACGCTGCAGGCTGCGCATATCCCGCTCGATGCCCGCGACGCGCGGCGTCCCGCCCCGGATGTCCACGCGCAGCACGCCGATGTCGGCGTCCGGCGCGACGCCGACCACGCGCCCGCGGAACCACTGCTTGGAACCGGAGAACTTGACCGCGATCTCCTGCGGGACGCGGTCGCCTTCCTCGCCGACGAGCACGTGCTTGTTGGTGACCAGCGTGCCCTGAGAGTCCACGGCGAACGCCGTGCCGCTGTAGCTGTCGTCCGCTCCGAACCTGACCAGCACCAGCGCGACGGCGTCCTGATTGCGCTGCGTGAGGTTGCGGTAGTCCACGCCCGCCGCGCCGACGATGCCGCGCTGGCGCGCCTCCGCCTGGTCCAGCTGGGCGCGCAGGCGCGCGATCTCGGCGGCGTTCCCCGTCGTCCCGGCGGTGTTCAACGCCCCTCGCAGCCGGGCCACCTCGCCCTGCGACTCCCGCAGCGCGTCGCGCACGCTCTGGATCTGATTCTGGAACTGGCCGATCACCCGCGCCACTTCGATCGTCAGGCTGTCGGCGCGGTGCTGCAGCTGGGCGACCTCGTGTTGGGACCGCGCGGTGCGGATCTGGATCCACGCGAACGCGGCGAAGGCGACGAGCATGATGGCGAACAGCACCTTCGTGGTGTTGCGCAGCTGCCGGGTCTGCCGGGCGACCTCCTGCGCGATCCGCACCGCGGTGCTGCTGCGGGGCGGCGGCGGTGGCGGCGGGGCCACCGGCTCGGCGTATGCCTCGAGCAGGTGGAACTCGACGGCCGGCCCCTTGACGCCGAACCCGATGACGTCGCCGTCCTTGAGGAGCGTGTCGCCGGTGATGCGCGAGCCGTTCACGTAGGTGCCGTTGCGGCTGCCCAGGTCCTGAAGGATGTACCCCTCGGGCTTGCGCATCATGGCGGCGTGACGGGAGGAGACATCGAGGTCGCGCTCGGCGTCGAAGCGTACGTCGGAGAGGGGGTGGCGACCGAGACCGATGTACCCCTTCGTGAACGTTTCGACTTGGCCGGCGCGCGCCCCCGAGAGGAACCGGAACTGCGCCTTCACTGATTGCGCGCGGCGAAGTAGAGCACGGCCGCCACGATCGCCGCGCCGAGCAGCGCCGCCGCGATGACCCGCCAGCGGACCTGCTTGGTCGAGACCGGGGCAGGGCTGCCCCGGTACACCGGCACCGGCTCGGTGCTGGTCTCGGTGTCGATCAGCGGGTAGACCTGGTGGCCGACGTCGTCCCCGCCGTCGGGGGGTCGCAACCCCTCGCCGTCGAAGCGGGCGATGATGACGGTGATGTTGTCCGGTCCGCCGCGCTCGTTGGCGAGCGCGATCAGGCGCTCGGCGGCGCCGGCGAGGTCCGTGCCCGGGCCGACCGCCGCCGCGATCTCTTCCTTCTTTACGAGGCCCGAGAGGCCGTCGGAGCAGAGCACGAGCAGGTCGCCGCGCCGCAGCTCCTGATGGGTCAGGTCCACCTTCACCTTGGCGTCGGGACCGAGCGCCTGGAGAATGATGTTGCGGCGCTCACTCTGGGCGGCTTCCTCCTCGGTCAGCTCGCCGGCTTCCACGAGGCGCTGCATCAACGACTGGTCCTTGGTCAGCTGGGTGGCGACGCCCCCGCGGATCAGATAGGCGCGGCTGTCGCCGACCTGGGAGAGGAACAGGTGGTCGGCGAGCACGCCCGCGGCGGTCGTCGTGGTGCCCATGCCGCGGACTTCCGGGTGCGCCTTGGCGTAGGTGTGGATGTGCGTGTTGGCGACCTCGACCGCTTCCTTCAGGCGGTAGGCGAATCGCTGCGCCGTCGCCTCCTTCTCGGAGCCCCACATCTTGCGCATCTGGTCGAAGATCGTGTCCGTCGCCATCACGCTGGCGATCTCACCCGCGGCCGCGCCGCCCATGCCGTCCGCCACGACGAGCAGCGAGCCGCGCTCCCCCAACTCGTGTTGGCGCGGGACCCTGTCGGCTGAGCGCTCCCCGCGCGTCAGGTCCGCGACGAGGAAACAATCCTCGTTGTGCTCGCGGGTCTTGCCGAGGTCGGTCCGGGCGAAAACTTGGACGCGAATGGGCTTCGAGGAGCGTCCGAACATGCCTATTGGCACTGCTGGTAGGCGGTCTGGTACGCCGCCTTGCCGGGGTTGCGAGTGCGGGCGCTATCGACCCAATCGCAAAACCTGCGCCGGTCGCTGAGATTCGAATAGGCGTTGCCGATCACGAACGCGGCGTACGCGCGATTCTCCACGCTGACCGCCGCGGCGTCGTAGAACCGCCGGGCCGAGTCGAGCACCATGCGGGCCGTCGTCGGACCCAGCTTCACGAGGAAGAGGTCGTCCAGCGCGTCCTGGGCCTTCGCCGGGTCGACCGGTGTCGCGGTGCGTGTGGCCGTGGGGTTTCCACCGTGTGGGTCGCCGAGCGGCCCCCGGGACCCGCCCGGGGCAGGCCGCTTCGTGGCGGTAGTATTGGCCGCCGCCGCACGATTCGCTGTGTCCGACCGCACAGCGCCGGTGCCATCCTTCCGCCCCAGCACGGCGATCCCCGCGCCCACCGCCCCCAGCACCACCACCGCACCCACGGCGATGGGCACGACCGAGCGCTTCCTCACCTTGGCGGCCGTCGCCTGAGCGGCGGCGCCGTCCAGCAGCTGCGTCTCGGCGTCGCTGTCGGCCCGCGTCCGCGGGATCGCGGCCGCCGCGGGACGCCCCGCACCCGTCACCGTCGCCACGTTCTCGGCGAACTTCGCCACCGTCTGGTAGCGGTCCACGGGGCTGCGGGTCAGCGCAGTGGCGAGCACCTCCTGGAGCCCCGTGGGGAACACCACATCGGGCCGCGCCGTCGCGAGCTTTGTCGGCTCGTCGGTGAGCCGCTTGATCATGGTTTCCTGAACCGTATTCGCCTCGAACGGCAGCTTCCCCGTCAGCATCCGGAAGAACACCAGGGCCAGCGCGTAGAGGTCGCTGCGGCCGTCCACCTTGTCGCCGGAGAGCTGCTCGGGGCTCATGAACTCCGGCGTCCCGACGACGAGGCCCGTCTTGGTCACCTTCTGGCCCGCGTCGTCGCCGCCGACGGCCTTGGCGATACCGAAGTCGACGACCTTGACCAAGTCCCGCCCGCCCTTGCCGCGGCTGATCATGATGTTGTCGGGCTTCAAGTCGCGGTGCACGATCCCCAGGTCGTGCGCGGCCTGGAGGGCGTCGGCGACTTGGAGGAAGATCTGCACGGCGCGCGCGGTCCCCAGTGCCCCGTCGCGCTCCAGGATAGCGGTCAACGGCTCGCCCTCGATGAACTCCATCGCGAGGTAGATCATTCCGTCGGGGGTCTCGCCGAAGTCGTAGATCGCGCAGACGTTGGGGTGGGTGATGCGGCTGGCGTTCGCCGCCTCGCGGTTGAAGCGGGCCACGGCGTCGGGGTCGTGCACCATCGAGGGGTTCATCACCTTGATGGCGCTGCGCCGTCCCATCTTCACGTGCTCGGCGAGATACACCTGGCCCATCCCGCCCTCGCCCAGCTTTTTCACGACGTGGTAGCGGTCGGCGACCACCTGGCCGACGAGGTTCGCCGCCGGCGCGGCCGCGCGCAGCGTTGTCCCGTCGTTCTGACAGAACTTGATGTCGTCCGGGTACTCGGTCGCGCAGACCGGACAAATCTTCACGGCAGCTCGATACGCAGGAGCTTGTCGCCGACGAGGATCCGCGATTGCGCCGCGAGCGCCACGTCGCCGCGCGCCGCCAGCCCGACGCCGTTGCGGCTCCCCGCATCCACCACGACGAAGTCCGCGTCCTCGCTGCGCACCAGCGCGTGCCGCGCGCTCATCGATGGATCGAACGGGAACAGCCAGGCGCCTTGCTCGCGGCCGATCAGCACGTCGCGCCCCGGCGACAGGTGCACGACGTCGCGCGCGCTGCCGTCGGAGCGCAGCTGCGTCAGCGACGCGATGTCCGCGCTCGGCGTCAGGCTGCCCATCCGCTTGGTGGCGTCGGCGTCGGGGGGGTGGGGGCCGGGGTAGCCGAGGCGCCGGAACCGCACTACCTGCGAGCCGATGAGCAGCAGATCGCCGTCCACCAGCCGGTGCGGGCCCTCGAGGAACACCCACGTCCCGTTGCGGCTCCCCAGATCGCGCACCACCAGCCGGTCGGCCTCCCACGAGAGCTTGGCGTGCAACGGGGAGATGAACGGATCGTCCGGGAAGCGGATGTCGCCGTCCTGCCGACCGATCGTCGTATCGGCGCTGTGGCGCTCGTAGCGCTTGACGGG
>QHVC01000067.1 GCA_003222205.1 Gemmatimonadota bacterium
GCCGCGGCGAGGATGCCGGCGACGACCAGCCCCGCGAGCCCCGCCGGCAACCGCGTTGCGATGAAGCCTGGGTAGATCGCGTCGCTGCGTAGCCCGGGCTCCGCCGCGCCCGCGAGCCACAGGCTCGTGCCCACGAGGAGAAACAGCGCGAACAGGACGATGACGCACAGCCCCGAGCCGATCAGGGCCCGGCGCGCGTCGCGGAGACTCTTCGAGGCGAGGAGGCGCTGGACGATCAGATGGTCCGTGCCGTGGGACGCGGACGCCAGCAGGGCGCCGCCGATGAGACCTCCCCAGAAGGTGTATGTGCGCGTGAGGGAGAAGGAGAAGTCGAAGACTTGGAGCTTGCCCGCCTGCAGCGCGGTCGTGAACGCGTCGGCGCCGCCGGCCAAGCCGAGCGCGACGATGAGCGTCGCCACGCCGCCCAGCACGTAGACCCCCAGCTGCATCACGTCCACCCAGACCACCGCGCGAATCCCCCCGACCCAGGTATAGATGAGCGTCACCAGCCCGACCGCGAGAATACCCGCGGGGAGGCTCCAGTGCGTGATGATCGCCAGCGGGATGGCGGTGGCGAACACGCGCACCGCGTCCGCCACCGAGCGGGTCCCGAGGAAGATCGCCGCGGCGGTACGCCGGGCGCGGCCGCCGAAGCGGTGCTCGAGCCGGGTGTACGCCGTCTCCTGGGTGCCGGCGAAGTAACCGCGGAGCAGCAGCGCCGCGACGCCGATGCGGCCGACGAGATAGCCCAGGGGGAGCTGCAGGAACGTGAGGTTCCCCGTGGCGGCGAGCCCCGGAACCGAGATCACCGTCACGACGGAACTCTCGGTGGCCACGATCGACAGCATGATCGCCCACCAGGGGAGCCCGCGGTGGCCGAGGAAGTAGTCGCCGGCGTCGCGCTGACGGCCAGCGAGCACCAGCCCGAGGCCGAGGGCGGCCACGACGTACAGCGCGACGATCGCTTGGTCGAGCGGGCGCACGCGCTACGGTACCAGACAAAAAACCGGCCCGCTGGTTGAGCGGGCCGGCGCACGCGGATCAGTTGTGGGCAACAGGTGGGGTCAGACGGTGAACGACGACCCGCAGCCGCAGCCGCCGGTCGCGTTCGGGTTCTCGAACGCGAAGCCGGACTCCTGGAACGTGCTCTTGTAATCCACCGTGGTGCCGTTCAAGTACGGCGCGCTGAACCCGTCGACGAACAGCCGCACGCCCTGGCTCTCGACCACTACGTCCTCGGCGTCGGGCCGCTCTTCGACGTTCAGGCTGTAGCGGAACCCCGAGCACCCGCCGGGCATGACCGCCACGCGCAGCCCCGCCGTGGCCAGGTCCACCTTCTCCTCGCCCATGACCTTCTTGATTTCGGCGGCCGCCTGTTCGGTGAGGCTCAATGTCACTGCGGCCGGCTTCTGGATCGTCGTCATGACTTCCCTCCGTGTCGTCGCAACCTAGGGAATCCCGCGCGCGCTGTCAACGGCGCGTAGGGCGGGGTCCCGCCGCAGGTTACGCGCGATCAGCGCGAACGCCACCACGGCGATAAATAGGAACGCGACGCCGGTCCGGAAGGTTCCCACCAGCAGCTGGCCGATGCCGAAGAGCGCCGCGTAGACGGCGACCCAGCCGGCGACCCAGTTCATCCACGAGAGCGCGCCGCCGGGGATGGTGTCGGCGCCGAACCCCAGCCGAGTGGCGACGCGCCGCCACCCCGGTCCGCCGGGCCGCACCTGCCGGTAGAAGCGGTCCAGCGTGGCGTCGCTCTCGGGCCGCGTCACGAACGTGGCGACGAGCCACGCCGCCGTCGTGACGCCGACGGTGATGAGCATGACGGCCGCGTAGCTGCCCCCGGTGGCGTCGCTCGCGGAGAGGTGGCCGAACGTCTGCAGCCCGACCGCGGTCACGAACGACGCCACCATCGCCGCGAGCTCGCTCCAGGCGCTGATCCGCCACCAGTACCAGCGCAGGATCAGGACCGATCCGGTGCCCGCGCCGAGGGCGAACAGAAAGCGCCAGCCCGCTTCGACCGAGCCGAGGAACCGCATCACGACGAGCGCCAGCAGCATCAGCGCGACCGTTGCGACGCGCGCCACCAGCACCTGCTCGCGATCCCCGGCGCCGCGCCGCACGAACCGCAGCCAGAAATCGTTCACGAGATACGACGTGCCCCAGTTCAGGTGCGTCGAGATCGTGCTCATATACGCCGCGGCGAACGCGGCGAGCATTAGGCCGCGCAGCGGCGAGGGGAGGAGGTCCACCATCGCCCGCACGTAGCCGTGCTCGGGGTTGGCGAGGCCGGGATAGCTGACGGCGGCGAACAGCCCCACGACGATCCACGGCCAGGGGCGCAGCGCGTAGTGCGCGATGTTGAACCACAGCGTCGCGAGCAGCCCGTGGCGCTCGTCTTTCGTGGACAGGATCCGCTGCGCCACGTAGCCGCCCCCGCCCGGCTCGGCGCCGGGATACCACGCGGCCCACCACTGCACGGCCAGGAACACCACCAGCGATGAGAGCGGCAGCCACCCACCGTGCAGGGGGGGCAGCACGCCGACGGCGGCCTGTTTGCTCCCGTAGTGCCCGGCAGCGAGCGCGACGAGGCGGTCGAGCCCGCCGATCCGGTTCACGGCCAGCACCGCCAGCACGATGCATCCGCCCATCGCCACGATGAACTGGAAGAAGTCCGTGACGACGACGCCCCACAGCCCGGACAGGATCGAATAGCCCGCCGTAATGGCGAACAGGACCACGGCGACCCGCCACCCCGACATCCCGAACCCGACCTCGAGAATCGTGGCCATCGCGCGCGTCACCCAACCCATGATGATGAGGTTGACGGGGAGGGCGAGGTACAGCGCGCGCGCGCCGCGCAGCGTTGCCGCCGGTTTCCCGCCGTAGCGCAGCTCGGCGAACTCGACGTCGGTGACGACGCCCGCCCGCCGCCACAGCCGGGAGAAGAAGAACACGGTGAGGATCCCCGAGAGCGCGAGGTTCCACCACAGCCAATTGCCGGCGACGCCGTATTTCACGACGAGCCCGGTAACGGCGAGCGGTGTGTCCGCGGCGAACGTAGTCGCGACCATCGAGGTCCCGGCGAGCCACCACGGCAGCGCGCGGCCCGACACGAAGTACTCCGCGATCGATTTCCCGGCGCGCCGGGTGTAGTAGATCCCGATCGCGGCCGAGAGCACGAAGTACGTGATGAGGATCAGCCAGTCCGCGGTGTTCAGGGTCATGGGCGCTGGTCCGTGAGGGCGTCGACCACGAGGTCCGCCACGTGGGGCCGGACTTCTCGGATCTTCGTGTTCGCGCGCGTGGGGTGGACGCGGTTGGTGAGCAGGATAATGAAGAGATCGCGGTCGGGATCGAGCCAGATCGACGTGCCGGTGAACCCCGTGTGCCCGAACGCATGCGCCAACATCTTGGTGCCGGCGCTGGAGTTCTCGGAGGGTGTATCCCAGCCGAGGGCGCGGGAGGAACCGGGGGGGAGGTCTTGGCGAGTGGTGAACTCCTGAACAACGGGCAGAGTCGGACAGGGTCGGGCAGGGGCGGGCGGTCCGTCGCCGCCCGTCGTCGCCCGGCTCTGCCCGACTCCGTCCGACCGGAGCATCCACATCGCGAACTTGGCCAGGTCCGGTCCCGTGCTGAACAATCCCGCATGTCCCGAAATCCCGCCCAGCCGGCCTGTGTTCTCGTCGTGCACCTCGCCACGAATCATCCGATGGCGAAACGCGGTGTCCATCTCCGTCGGCGCGATGCGGTCCCGCCACTCGGCGGGCGGCAGGTAGCGCGTCGTCGTCATGCCCATCGGCTTGAACACCGCCGTATCGAGATACTGGTCTATTCGCGTCCTGGTGATGCGCTCGACCACCTGCGTTAGCACGATCGCGCCGAGGTCGGAGTACAGGTAGCGCGCGCCGGGAACGGTATCGAGCGGCGTCGTGTCCACGAGCGCGAGTGCCGCCTCGCGGGTCGCGGTCTCGCGGAACAGGGGGCGCCACGCGGGCAGCCCCGACGAGTGGGTCAGGAGGTGTCGAATCGTGACGCTTTCCTTGCCCTTGCCGGTGAACTCCGGCAGGTAACGCTGCACCGGCGCGTCGAGATCGAGCTTTTTCTGATCGACGAGCAGGATGCACGCCGTCGTCAGCCCGATCACCTTGGTGAGCGAAGCGAGGTCGAATACCGTCTCGGTCGTTATCGGCCGCGGATCATCGACGCCGTAATGGCCGACTGCAGCGAGCAGGACGATGTGGCTGTGATTGCCGACGGCGATCACGGCTCCGGGAAACGCGCTGTCGACCTGGGTGCGCAGATACTCCACAACCGCGGCGAGCTGGGTGCTGTCGAACTGCGGCGGGGAAGTCTGCCCGGCGAGCCGTGTGGCGACCGCCAGCGCGAGGGCGACGAAGGCGAGCCGTGGCTTCACCGCGTCACCGCGCGCTCACGGGCGTCGGCGGACTGGAATCGCGGACCATGATCCCGAAGCCCACCGAGTACCCGGGGGGGATGCGAATCGGTAAGTGCCCGGTGATCGGCGACAGGCCGAGCAGAGCGCGGGCCGCGGCGCGCTCCGAGGCGCGCACGCCGCTCCACACGAGCAGGTACGACTTGACCGTCGGCGTTTGGTTCAGGAGATACGGGCTGCCGAACGAGATCAGCACCGCGGGCTTGAGCGAATCGGTCACCATGATGAGCTGCGCCAGCGAATCGGGGAGGGCGATGTTGCCCCGCCACGAGATCGGCCGCACCCCGGACGCGAACACGACGTTGGGGTTGCGCGCGATCACGGTGCGCGCCGAATCGTACGACGGCGTGCCGGACATTGGCCACAGCCGGAAGTAGTCCACGCTGTCGCCGTTCTGGCGCAGGATCTCCGCGAACCGTTGGCCGATGCCGCCGTTCTGCTCGTCGGCGTAGGCGATGAGCGCGAGCCGCCCGCGGCGGCCGCGCCAGGCGCGGACGATCCCCGTCGTGTCCCGCGCGAGGGTGACGCTGCGCGCGGCGATGTCGTCGGCGGCGTCCTGAAAGCGCCTGGTGCCCACGATGGCCATCAGCGAGTCGAGCGGCACTGTGCGGCGCGCGAACAACCCCAGCCGCAGCTTGATCGCCAGCACGCGCCGCACCGACGCGTCGAGCCGCGCCGCCGAATAGCGGCCCTGTTCCAGCGCCGCGGCCATCGCGTTGAGGGCCGAATCGGGATCGGCGGGCATCAGCAAGAGATCCGAGCCCGCGAGGAACGCGCGGACGGTGGCCTCGCCGGCGCCGTACTTGGCGACGATCGCGCCCATCGTCAGCGCGTCGGTGACCACGAGCCCGCCGAAGTGCAGCGAGTCGCGCAGTACGCCCGTCAACACGGCGGCCGAGAGCGTGGCGGGGTCGTCCGAGCCGGTGACCGCCGGAAAGGCGATGTGCGCGCTCATCACCACGTCCGCGCCGGCGGCGATGCCGGCCCGGAACGGCACCAGCTCCAGCGTGTCGAGACGCCGATAGTCGGCGACGATCACCGGCAGCCCCAGATGCGAGTCGGTCTGGGTGTCGCCGTGGCCGGGGAAGTGCTTCAGGGTGGCGAGCATGCCGTGCGCGCGCAGGCCTTGCACGTACGCCTGGACCAGACGCGCCACGGCCCCCGGGTCCTCCCCGAACGAGCGGGTGTTGATGATCGGGTTGAGCGGGTTGTTGTTCAGATCGGCGTCGGGAGCGAAATTGACGTGGATGCCCACGGCGCGGCCCTCGACGGCCGCAGCGGTCGCGATGGTCTCGGCGTCGTTGGGCTCGCCGGTCGCGCCGACGGCCATGATCTGCGGGAAGGCCGTGGCGCCGACGATGCGCATCCCGGGGCCCCACTCGAGGTCCGCCGAGACGAGCAACGGCAGCCGCGCGCGCTCCTGGAGCGCGTTGAGCTTCGCGGCGATGTCGAACGGCGAGCCGACAGAGATGATGAGGCCGCCGACGCGCAGCGAGTCCACCCAGCGCTCGGCGACCTGGAAGCTGGAGTCGTCGAACGCGGCGAAGCTGCCCGCGAGCCAGGGGACGATGAGCTGGCCGATCTTCTCGCGCGGCGTCAGCGACGCGAGCAGGGAATCCGGCGACGGGGGGGCGGTTGTCGCGTTCGCGGTCGTAACTACTGGCGCGGGCCCGGTGGGCCGTATGGCCGTAGGGCTGGCGCAACCCAGCAGCAGACCGAGAACCAGGAGCTTATGCGCGCGCATCATGTGATCGTGTTGGGCCTCATCGGCTGCTCGCCCGCGGCGGGCCAGGTGCGTCCCGGCATCGACGTGCTGCTGTCGGACTCGGTGCAGCTCGTCGCCGGCAAGCGGGTGGTGCTGCTCACCAACCACACCGGCGTCGACCGCGCCGGCCGCCGCGACGTGGATCGGTTATACGGCGATACGGCCATACGGCTTACGGCTTTGTTCTCCCCCGAGCATGGCTTCCGCGGCCTCGAGGACCGTCCGGGGCTGCCCGATGCCGTGGACTCGGCGACGCGGCTACCAATCTATAGTCTCTATGGTGGGTCGCGCCCGCCCAACTTCGCCGCACTCGACAGCGCCGACGTCGCGCTCGTGGACCTCCAGGACATCGGCGCCCGGTATTACACCTACCCCGCGACCGCGACACAGCTGATGCGCCAGGCCGCCCGGCGCGGCGTGCGGGTGGTGGTGCTCGACCGGCCCGACCCCGTGGGTGGGGAGGCAGTGCAGGGCAATGTGCACGCCGCGATCGCCGATCCCGACACCGCGCTCGTGGGCTTTCTCCCCGTGCCGATGCGCCACGGCATGACGCTCGGCGAGCTGCTCCGGCTGGCGAACGACGTCCTCGGGCTTCACGCCGACCTCGTCGTGGTCCCGGCCGCCGGCTGGCGGCGCGGCATGTATTTCGACGCGACGGGGCTGCCGTGGATCAAACCGTCGCTCAACATGCCCGACCTCGAGAGCGCCTTTCATTATCCAGGCACATGCCTGTTCGAGGGCACGAATCTCTCGGTCGGCCGGGGCACGCCGTTCGCGTTTCAGGTGATCGGCGCGCCGTGGCTGGATCCAGGAGCGGTGCTGCGCCGCCTTCGGGCAACGGGCAACGGGCAACGTGGAACGGACAGTGCGTTGGCGGGTGTGGAAGTGACGGCGACCGATTTCACCCCGAATGCGCCGACGGACGGGAAGTACAACGGCGTCCCGCTCAAAGGCGTGCGGCTCCGCGTCACCGATCGCACGCGCTACGACCCCACGCGGCTCGCGGTCGCGCTGCTCACGGCGATCCGCGCCGCCCATCCCGACTCGTTCCGTTTCGGCAGGCGGTTCGACGAGCTCGCCGCGGGGCCGGAGCTGCGCGTCGCGCTGGAAGCAGGACAGTCCGTCCCCGCGATCTGGGCGCGGTGGGGCGCGCCGCTCGCGGCGTTTCGCGCGACGCGCGCCAAATACTTGCTGTATTAGCAGTTCTTCCCTTTCCGCCCCTTCCGCAGGCTGTTAGCTTGTCCCGCGCTCATGAATGTCATCCCCCAGGCGGTCAAAGACGGCTTCGTCAAACTGGTAGGGCCGATCGCCCGGGCGTTGATCCGCTGGGGCGTCTCTCCAAACACCATCACGACCGCCGGGTCGCTGGTGGTCATCGCGTCGGCCGTTGCTTTCGGGATGGGCGAGATCCATTGGGGCGGCGCCCTGCTGCTCGCCAGCGGGATGTTCGACATCCTCGATGGCCAGGTGGCCCGCAACGGGAACCGCATGAGCACCTTCGGTGCTTTCTACGACTCGACACTGGACCGGGTCGGCGAGACGGCGGTGTTCCTGGGCATTGCCTTGTGGTTCGTGCAGGGTGGGGTCCCGGCCGCGCGGATGCCGCTCGCCGTCGGGATGGCGATCACGGCTCTGTCGGCCTCGATGCTCGTCTCCTACACCCGGGCGCGCGCGGAGGGCCTGGGGATCGAGTGCAAGGTCGGCATCGCGCAGCGCGCCGAGCGCTTTCTCGTGCTGGGGGCCCCGACGCTGCTGTTCGGGGCGGGGCGGGACGGGACGCTGCTGTTCTGGATCGTGGTCGTGCTCGCGGCGGTCACCGCCATCACCGTGGTGCAGCGCGTGATTTACGTCGCGCAACACACCGGGGCCGTCAAGCGGGGGACCGGCGCGGCGCACCGCGACACCTTGCCCGGCCACAGCGCCGCCCTTCGGAAGGGAACCTGATCGTGCCGCAACCTGCCGCGCGCGCGCGGGAGATCGCGCCCGCGAAGGGGAAGCTGGGCGTCCTGCTCGTGGGGCTGGGCGCCGTGTCGACGACCTTCATCGCCGGCGTGGAGAACGTGCGTCGCGGGCGGGCGCTGCCGATCGGCTCGCTCACCCAGATGTCGACGATCCGCCTCGGGAGGCGGCCGGAGAAGCGCGCGCCGAAGATCAAGGACTTCGCGCCGCTCGCTGGCCTCCAGGACCTCGTGTTCACCGCCTGGGATCCGATCCCCGACGACGCCTACACCGCCGCGAAGAAAGCCGGCGTGCTCGAGCCGCACCACCTCGAGCCCGTCGCGGATTTCCTGAAGGCCATCACGCCGCTGCCCGCCGCGTTCGACCAGTACTACGTCAAGCGTCTGCACGGCACCAACGTCAAGCGCGGCAAGAACAAGCGCGAGCTGGCGGAGCAGCTGCGCGAGGACATCCGTGGCTTCAAGAAGACCGCCGGGTGCGACCGCCTGGTGATGGTGTGGTGCGCCTCGACGGAGGTGTTCATCACCCCGGGCCCGGCGCATCAGAGTCTTGCCGCGTTCGAGAAAGCGATGGAGCAGAACGATCCCGCCATCGCCCCTTCGATGCTGTACGCCTGGGCCGCGCTCATGGAAGGGGTCCCGTTCGCCAACGGCGCGCCCAATCTCACCGTGGACGTCCCGGCGCTCGAGAAGCTCGCCGAGGAGCGGCACCTGCCGATCGGCGGCAAGGACTTCAAGACCGGGCAGACGATGATGAAGACCGTGCTCTCGCCCGCCTTCAAAGCGCGGATGCTCGGCGTCGCCGGCTGGTACTCGACCAACATCCTCGGCAACCGCGACGGCGAAGTCCTCGACGATCCCGAGTCCTTCAAGACGAAGGAAGAGTCCAAGCTCGGCGTGCTGGAGTACATCCTGCAGCCGGAGATGTATCCCGAGCTGTACGGGAACGTCTTCCACAAGGTGCGGATCAACTATTATCCCCCCCGCGGCGACAACAAGGAGGGGTGGGACAACATCGACATCTTCGGGTGGCTCGGCTATCCGATGCAGATCAAAGTGGACTTCCTGTGCCGCGACTCGATCCTCGCGGCCCCCCTCGTGCTGGACCTGGCGCTGCTCTTCGACCTCGCGCACCGCGCGGGCCTGTCGGGGATCCAGGAGTGGCTGTCCTTCTACTTCAAGAGCCCCCAGGTGGCGACGGGGCTCTATCCCGAACACGACCTGTTCATCCAGCACACCAAGCTCAAGAACACCCTCCGCTGGATGATGGGGGAAGAGCAGATCACGCACCTGGGCATCGAGTACTACGAGAAGGTATGACCCCGGCGCAGATCGCGGTCACCGCGGCCGGGGCCGCCGCGATCGTGTGGGTGTTGTGGTACTTCCTCTTATCCCGCCGCCCCGCCGCGGCCGCCGCGCTCGCCGGTCAGAGTGGCGTCCAGGAGATCCGCGTCCTCGTCAAGGGCGGCTACACCCCCGACACGATCCTCGTCCAGGCCGGCAAGCCGGTGCGGCTGCAGTTCTATCGTGACGAGACCGCGGACTGCTCGGAGCGCGTCGTCTTCGACGCGTTCGGCATCAACCAGACGCTTCCGGCGTTCCAAACCACGACCGTGGAGTTCACGCCTGACACGCCGGGGGAGTTTCCGTTCCGCTGCGGGATGAACATGCTGAAGGGCCTGCTCGTCGTCGAGCCGGCGGACGCGAACCGCAAGGCCGCCTCGTCGCCGCACAAGTTCCATGGCTAAAGCCCGCATCGTCCTCCCCATCGAGGGGATGAGCTGCGCCTCCTGCGCCGCCACGGTGCAGCAGGCGCTCCAGGAGCTGAACGGCGTCACGCAGGCCGCCGTGAACTTCGCCACCGCCCGCGCCGCCGTGGATTACGACGACACGCAAACCAACGTCGCCCAGCTCGTCCAGACCGTGCGCGTCGCCGGCTACAACTGCGGCAAGGCGACCGTCACCATCGCCATCGCGGACCTGCATTACGCGCCGAGCGTCGCGCCGCTCGAGCAGGAGCTGGCCCGCGTCCCCGGGGTGATCAAGGTCGCCGCCAACCAGGCGACGGAATCCGTCACCGTCGAGTACGTGCCGGGCGTCACGACCGCCGAAGCCTTGGAACGCGCCGTCGAAGCGGTAGGGTTCCGCGTCGCGGCGCCGATCGCCGCCGAGGATCCCGTCGAGCGCGAGCGCCTGGCGCGCGCCCACGAGATCCGCGAGCTCGGCTGGAAGTTCACCGTCGCCGCCGTCGTGGCGGTGCTGGCGATGGGCGGCGCGATGCTGCTCATGGCCGACCGACCGATGGATACCTTCAAGCAGTTCGACCTGCTGGGCCGCCTGCTGATGCCCTTGGCCGTGCGGCTGCGCGACTGGGTCGCCGGACAAGGGTGGACGCCTGACCCTGCCTGGATAAAGGTCGGCCTCGCGGTGCTGACCCTGCCCGTCGTCGCCTGGTCGGGGCAGCAATTCTACCGGGGAGCGTGGAGCGGCTTCAAGCACCGCAGCGCCGACATGAACACGCTCATCGCCGTCGGGACGGGCGCGGCGTACCTGTACTCCCTCGTCGCCACATTCTTCCCCGGGCTGTTCGTGCGCGCCGGCCTCCCCGCCGACGTCTACTACGAGGCGGTCGCGGCGATCATCGCCCTGATCCTCCTCGGGCGCCTGCTCGAGGCGCGCGCCAAGGGCCGCACGTCCGAAGCGATCCGCCGGCTCGCCGGGCTCCGCCCCAAGGCGGCGCACGTCCGCCGCGACGGCAAAGAGACCGACATCGCGGTCGAGGCCGTCGAAGTCGGCGACGTGGTGATCGTCAAGCCGGGCGAGCGCATCCCCGTGGACGGCGTCGTCACCGAAGGCGCGTCGGCAGTGGACGAATCGATGCTCACCGGCGAGCCGCTGCCGGTCGCCAAGAAGCCGGGCGACGAGGTCGTGGGCGGCACCGTGAACACCACGGGCAGCATCACGTTCCGTGCCACCCGCGTGGGCAAGGACGCGGCGCTCGGCCAGATCATCCGCATGGTGGAGGACGCCCAGGCCAGCAAGGCGCCGATCCAGGGGCTCGCGGACCGGATCGCCGGCGTATTCGTCCCGATCGTCCTCGTCGTGGCGATCGGCGCGTTCGTCGTGTGGTTCGACGTCGGGCCCCCGCCGGAAGTGATCTTCGCCACCGTCGCCCTCGTCACGGTGCTCATCATCGCCTGCCCCTGCGCGTTGGGGCTCGCCACGCCCACGGCGATCCTCGTCGGCACCGGACGGGCGGCCGAGTTCGGCATCCTGATCCGCGGCGGGGAAGCGCTGGAGCGGCTCAGCCGCGTGCGCACGGTGCTGCTCGACAAGACCGGCACGATCACCGAGGGGAAGCCGACGATCACGCACATCGTCACGGCCAAGAAGCCCGACGGCACGCCGATCGCGCCGGCTGAGGTGCTCAAGTGGGCCGCGTCGGTGGAGCAGCGCTCCGAGCACCCGCTCGCGGTGGCGATCCTCAAGGCCGCCAAGGACAAGCAGGTGACGCTGCTGCCGGTCGAGAAGTTCGCCGCGATGGAAGGCCGCGGCGTGCGCGGCACCGTGGACCGGCGCATCATCGAGGTGATCTCACTGCGGCACGCGCGCGAGCGCAGCCTCGAGTTCGGCAGCCTTGGCCAGGACGCCGACCGGCTGATGACGCAGGGCCGCACCCCGGTGATCGTGGTCGTCAACAACACCGTGTATGCGGTGATCGCGATCTCCGATCCCATCAAGCCCACGAGCAAAGAGGCGATCGAGCGGCTGCGCCGCTTGGGACTCACCGTCGAGATGGTGACGGGCGATTCCCGCAAAGGCGCCGAGGCCGTGGCGCGCGAGGTCGGTATCGACGAGGTGCTCCCCGAGGTGCTCCCGTCCCAGAAGGCCGACCTCGTCAAGAAACTGCAGCGCCGGGGCCTCGGCGTGGCGATGGTGGGCGACGGCATCAACGACGCGCCGGCATTGGCGCAGGCCGACGTGGGGATCGCCATCGGCACCGGCACCGACATCGCGATGGAGGCCTCGGATGTGACGTTGATCCGCGGCGACCTGCGCGGCGTCGTCACGTCGCTCTTGCTGGCGCGGCGCACCATGCGCACCATCCGCCTCAATCTCTTCTGGGCTTTCATTTATAATGTCGTGGGGATTCCGGTCGCCGCGGGCGCGCTCTACCCGTTCACGGGCGTGCTGTTGTCGCCGGTGCTGGCGAGCGCGGCGATGGCGTGGTCGAGCCTCTCGGTGGTGTTGAGCAGTCTGACGTTGCGGCGCTTCAAGCCGGCGTGGGCGCGCACATGAAATACTTCCATCGGACGAGTGCGAGTCCGGACCAGGTGCTCGAGACGGCGAAGACGTTCTTCGGCTCGCGCCTGGTGCCGGCCGAAGAAACGCCGCGGCGGCTCGCGTACCGCGGCACCGTCGGCAAGCTCACGGTGAGCGCGCTGCCGGAGGGCGGCCACTACACCTACGTCGAGGTGACGACCGATCAGGTAGGAGAATCGGAGCTGGACAAGCTCGCCAAGCGGTTCCTCAGCGAGGTGCACCGCACGGTCGAGCCGGGCCACGAAGTGCGCGGCGCGTACTAGCCCGCGAGCTTCGCCGTGTATCCGGCCTTGGCGACCGCGGCGATCAGGTCCGTTGCCGTCACGGCATCGTCGTTGAAGTCCACCTCGGCTTCGCCGTCCTCGAGATCCACGATCGCCGTGTACACGCCGCTCACACCCTTCAGCGCCTGCTCGACCTTCAGCCGGCAATGACCGCAGGTCATCCCGCGCACGGACAGTTTCGCGTTCGCCATGGAACCTCCGTCTCAACTATAATTTAGCCATGACTTCCCGCATCGTGCCCGCCACCCAACCGGGTCATCCCGCCATCCCGGCGGAGGTGGAGCGCTCACAGCTGCTGGAGATCTACTACTACCTCCGCCTCACGCGCACCCTGGAGGAGCGGCTCACCGCCCTGTACCGCCAAACCAAGGTGATCGGGGGGCTGTTCCGGTCCCTGGGCCAGGAGGGCGAGTCCGTGGCCTCCGCCTACGCGTTGGAGCGGGGCCGGCACCGCGACCTGCTCTCCCCGCTGATCCGCAACCTCGGCTCGATGCTGGTGATGGGCGCGACGCCGCTGCAGATCCTGCGGCAGTACATGGCCAAGGTCGAGGGCCCCACGCGCGGGCGCGAGCTCAATATTCACTTCAACGACCTGGAGCTGGGGTACGTCGGCCAGATCTCCCACCTGGGCGACATGATCCCGGTGATGGCGGGGATCACGCTCACGTTCAAGCTGCGCCGCGAGCCGCGCGTGGGCCTCGTGTACATCGGCGACGGCGGGACCTCCACCGGGACGTTTCACGAAGGGCTGAACTTCGCCGCGGTGCAGCGCTGTCCGCTCGTGGTCATCGGGGAGTACAACCACTGGGCCTACTCGACGCCGCCCGCGAAGCAATTCGCCGTGACGCATCTCGCCGAGAAGGCCCAAGGCTACGGCATCCCCACCGTCACGGTGGACGGGAACGACGTGCTCGCTGTGTACGCGGCGGCGAAACATGCGGTCGAGCGTGCCCGCCGCGGCAAGGGCGTGCACTTCATCGAGGTGAAGACGTACCGCCGCAAAGGGCACGCCGAGCACGACGACCAGCACTACGTCCCCGAGGACGAGCTGGAGCGGTGGGCGAAGGAGAACGACCCCATCGATCGCTACGCAAAGCAGCTGATCGAGAACGAATGGGTCGAAGCGGCGGAGCTCACCGCCATGGACCAGCGGATCCGCGACGAGGTGGACCGGGCGACGGACGCCTGCGTCGACGAGCCGCTGCCCGCGCCGGAGACGGCGCTGGGCGGCGTGTACGCCGATCCGGCCGACACCGAAAAGCTGTGGTTCCGGCTGCTGTGATCCGGCGCGCCGCGGCAGGCGGACTCCTGGTGCTGCTGGCGACGCGCGTGCGCGTCGGCGCCGGCGGGGGAGGTCGCTGACGTGGCCGAGATCACCTACCTCGAGGCGATCCGCCAGGGCCTGTGGGAGGAGATGGAGCGCGACGAGCGGGTCTTCATCCTCGGCGAGGACGTCGGCGCCTATGGCGGCGCGTTCAAGGTCACCGACGGGTTCCTGAAGCGCTTCGGCGAGTCGCGGGTGATCGACACGCCGATCTCCGAGGCGGCGATCGTCGGCGCCGCGGCTGGCGCCGCACACATGGGCCTGCGGCCCGTGGCCGAGATGCAGTTCATCGACTTCATCTCCTGCGCCTACGACATGCTCACGAATTACGTGGCGACCGCGCGCTACCGGGCCGGGCTCGCGACGCCGATCGTGGTGCGCGGGCCGTGCGGCGGGTTCGTGCGCGGGGGGCCGTTCCACTCGCAGAACCCGGAGGCGGCGTTCTTCCATACGCCGGGCCTGAAGATCGTGGCGCCCGCGACGGCGCGGGATGCCAAAGGCCTGATCAAGGCGGCGATCCGCGACGACGACCCCGTGCTCTACCTCGAGCACAAGTGGCTGTACCGCCGCATCAAGGAGTCGCTGCCCGAGGGTGAGGAGATCCTGACGCCGATCGGCCGGGCGCGCGTGGCGCGCGAGGGGCGGGACCTCTCGATCGTCACTTACGGCGCGATGGTATGGAAGTCGCTCGAGGCGGCCGAGCAGCTGGACAAGGACGGCGTGTCGGTCGAAGTCCTGGATCTGCGGACGCTGCTGCCGCTCGACGACGCGGCGATCGTCGCCACGGTGAAGAAGACCAACAAGCTGCTGATCGTGCACGAGGACACGCGCACCGGCGGGCTCGCGGGGGAGATCGCAGCCCGGATCAACGAGCAGGCGTTTGAGTGGCTCGACGGCCCGATCATGCGCGTCACGGCGCACGACGTGCCGCTGCCGTACGCGCCGACCCTCGAGGACTTCGTGTTACCGCAGACGGAGGACGTGGTGAAGGCGGCGAGATGGTTGGCGGCATACTAGGGTTCTCGGTTCTCGGTTGTCTGTTGTCAGTAACCGACGACCGAAAACCGATAACTGACGACCTTCAGGAGCGGTCATGGCGCGCATAGACGTTCTCATGCCCCAGATGGGCGAATCCATCGCCGAGGGCACGCTCAGCAAGTGGCTCAAGAAACTCGGCGACGAGGTCAAGCGCGACGAGCCGCTCTTCGAGATCTCGACCGACAAGGTCGACGCCGAAATCCCCGCGCCCGCCGCCGGGAAGCTCGTCGAGATCAAGGTGCAGGAGGGGCAGACCGTGCCCGTCCAGACCCTCGTCGCGGTCCTCGAGACCGACAAGAACGCGGCGGTGTCGGCCCCCACGGCACCGAAGGCTGAGCCGGCGCCCAAGCCCGCCACTCCGAAGCCCGAGCCGCCGAAGGCCACGGCTTCCGCCCCGGCTCCGGTCGCACCTGTTGTTACGACCGCCCGACCGCCTGACCGCCCGACCGCCCAAGTGGGGAAGGGTGGGGACGGCGGCGTCGAGACCGCCGAAGAGCGCCTGCGCCGCAAGTCCACGCCGCTGGTCCGCAAGATCGCGGCCGAACATCAGGTGGACATCTCGACGATTCCGGGCACCGGCTTCGCCGGCCGCGTAACGAAGAACGACATCCTCGGCTTCATCGAGCGCGCACCGGTAGGGGTGACCCCGACCCCCGGCACCCGGCAACCGGCACCCGGTGCCGTCGTTCACCCCACCGTCGAGGCCTGGCCCGGCGACCGCGTCGAGCCGATGTCGAAGATCCGCAAGATCACCGCGGATCACATGATCCAGTCGCGGCGCACGTCGGCGCACGTCACCAGCTTCTTCGAAGTCGACTACTCGCGGGTCGCCGAGCTGCGCGCCAAGCACAAGGCGTCGTATGCCGAGCGCGGCGCCAACCTCACCTACCTGGCCTTCATCGCCAAGGTGTGCGCCGAGCAGCTGCGCGCGCACGCCGTCGTGAACGCGGCCGTCTCGGGCGACACCATCATTTACCGGCGCGATATCAACATCGGCATCGCGGTGGCGCTGGAGTGGGGTCTCATCGTACCGGTGATCAAGCACGCGGATGAGCTGTCGCTGATGGGGCTGACCCGCGCTATCAACGACCTGGGTGAGCGGGCCCGGACCAAGAAACTGTCGCCGGACGAGATCCAGCGGGGGACCTTCACGATCACCAACCCCGGCGTGTTCGGCTCCTACGCCGGCGCGCCGATCATTAATCAGCCGCAGGTCGCGATCCTCGGCGTCGGGACGATCGAAAAGCGGCCCAAAGTCATCACGCTCCCGGACCGCACCGACACGATCGCGGTCCGGGTGATGGGGATGATCTCGATGTCTTACGACCACCGCGTCGTGGATGGCGCCGACGCCGACCGCTTCCTCGCCGACGTCAAGAAGACGCTCCAGGAATTCCCCGAAGGGGCCGTCTGATGGCGCGCGTCCTGACGGCCTGCCGGGTGCGCGTCCCCGCCCACGCGGAGGCCGAGTATCTGGCCACCCTGCGCGAGCTGGCGGGGTTCGCGTCGGCGCGTGGCCAGCGCATCTGGGTGTTCCGCAACGCGCGCGACCCCCGCCTATTCCTCGAGTTCTCCGAGAGCGCGACCGAAATGTCGCACCGCGCGCAGGCGTCCCGACTCCCCGAGGAGCTGAAGCTGGAAAAGAAGCTCCAGGCCCTCGCCACCTACGCCCCCGACGCGTGGGACCTGTGGACCGACGTCGCCCTCGCCGCCGAGGCGGAGGCCTGAGCGCGGTGCGGCGCACCATCACCGTGAACGGCGAGATCTGGGAAGTCGCCCCGTCGGGCCGCGTGACCGTGTACGGGCGCGACCAGATCGGCCTCGTGTTCCAGCAGGGCACCGGCCCCACCCGGCGGCGCCGCTTCACGCGGTTCGCGCCGACCGGGAGCCGCAGTCCCGATGCCGCGGTCGCCGAGCTTGGCGAGCGCGAGCTGCTGGAGTTGTTCCGCGCCTCCCAGCCGGCCTGGACCGCTCCGGAAGGCGCCTACGGCGCACGTTGACCTGCACACGCACTCCACCGCGTCGGACGGCGAATTCCCGCCCGACGAGGTCGCGCGCCGCGCGCACCGGGCCGGCCTCGTCGCCTTCGCGCTGACCGATCACGACACCACCGCCGGCGTCCCCGCCGCAGCCGCGGCCGGCGCCGTCTGCGGGATCCGCGTGGTGGGCGGGTGCGAGTTCAGCGTGCGCGCCCCGTGGGGCGAGCTCCACGTGCTCGGCTACTTCCTCGAGCCCGGGCAGCCCGCCCTGGAAGAGTTCCTCGACGAGATGCGCGCGGCGCGCCGCCGCCGTGGGCAGCAGATGGTCGCGAAGCTGCGCGGCCTCGGCGTCGCCCTCGACGCGGAGACCGTGACCGCGAGCGCGGGCTCCGGCGCCCTGGGCCGCCCCCACGTGGCGCGCGCCCTGGTCGCCGGCGGCCACACCGCCGACATCACCGAGGCCTTCGACCGGTATCTGGGGCGCGGCCGCCCGGCGTTCGTCGAGAAGCCGCTCCCCGCGCTGCGCGACGTCGCCAAGCTGGTACACGCGGCGGGCGGTCTCGCCGTCGCGGCGCACCTCGGCGACCGCGGCACCGAGAATCAACTCCGCCAGTTCGCCGCGGAGGGGCTGGACGGCCTCGAGGTGCGGCACCCCAGCCACTCGACCGAGACCGAGAAGCGGCTGCAACGCATCGCCGCCAAACTGGGCCTCGCCGTCACCGGCGGGTCGGACTGGCATGGCGACACCGAGCTGGGCGAAGCCCATACGTCCCTCGGCGGGCTCCACGTGCCCGCCGAATGGCTCGATCACCTGGAGGCGGTACGGGAGCGTTATCGATGAGCGACTTGCTGGTAATCGGCAGCCCGGCGCCCGGCTTCACCGCCGCCGCGTCCGACGGTAAGACCTACACCCTGGCGGACGTCCTCACGCGCGCCCACGTCGCGCTGGTGTTTTATCCGGGGAACAACACGCCCGGTTGAAACCGCCAACTCTCCGCCGTGCGCGATGAGATCGAGTTGTTCCGGCAGGCCGGCATCCAGCCCTTCGGCGTCAACCCCGCGGGCGTGGAGGCCCACCACAAATACGTCGAGAAAATGCGCTTCAATTTCCCGCTGCTCTCGGACCCCGCCCGGGCGGTCGCCCGGGCGTACCACGCCGTGAAGGACGACGGCCAGAGCATCTGGCGCTCGGTGTACGTCGTCGGGCGCGACGGGAAGATCCGCTACGCGCAGCGCGGCGCCCCGCCGCCCGAGGACGTCGTCGCCGCGGTCCAGGAGGCGCAGGGTGGGCGCTGAGTTCGCGGGGAAGGTCGTGCTGGTGACCGGCGTCGGCCGTGTGGGGCAGATCGGGCACGCCGTCGCGAAGGCATTCGGCGAGGCGGGCGCGCGGCTTGTGTTGGCGGACGTGAATGCCGCCGCGCTCGCCGAACGGGTCCGGGAGTTCGCGGCGCAGCGGATCGAGGCGGTGGCATCGGCCGGAGATCTCGCGACCCCGGCGGGGGCCAAAGCCGCAGTCGCGGCGGCGAAGGACCGGTTCGGCGGCCTCGACGCCGTGGTCAATGTCGCCGGTGGCCTCGTGTACGTCGGCGACTTCCTCGCGCTCACGCCGGAGGTAGTGGACAAGGAGCTGACGATCAACGTCAAGACGACCCTGTGCGTGTCGCAGGCGGCGATCCCGGCGCTGCTCGCTCGCGGCGGCGGCGCGATCGTCAACTTCGCGTCGATCGCGGTGGTGCGGCCGCTCGCCAAGATGGCGAGTTACAGCGCTGCGAAGTGGGCGGTCGCGGGCCTGACCCGCGCCCTGGCGCGCGAGTTCGCCGACCGCGGCGTGCGGGTCAACGCCGTGGCGCCGGCCACGGTGCGCACCGCCGACAACGTCACCCAGATGGGCGCCGACGCCAAGTACCTGGAGCTCGACGACCTGATCCGCGCCGTTCTGTATCTGGCGAGCGACGCCGCCCGCGGGATCACGGGCCAGGTGCTCCCCGTCACGGGTCGGGACGTGGCGTGACGAAGGAAGCGGCGCTGCGGCGCGTCGCGCTCGTCACCGGAGCGGGACGGCGCATTGGCCAGGCCATCGCCCTGGGGCTCGCCGAAGAGGGGTACGACGTCGCCGTGCATTACCACGGCTCCGAGGCGGGCGCGGAGGAGACGCTCGCCGCCGTGGAGCGGCTGGGGCGGACCGGCACGCTGCTCGCGGCGGACCTGCGGGACGCCGGCGCTGCGCGCGCCCTCGCCGACCGGACGGTGCAGGCCCTCGGCGGGCTGCACGCGCTCGTCAACTCGGCGGCCGTGATGGTGCGCCAGCCGGTCGAGGAGGTCACGCCCGAAAGCTGGGACGCCACGCTGGAGCTGAATCTCCGCGCCGGATTCTTCGTCGCGCAGGGCGCGATCCCCCATCTGCGCCGGTCCCGCGGCAGCATCGTGAATATCGCCGACGTCGCCGCCTTCGAGCCGTGGCCCGCCTACGTCCCGCATTGCGTGAGCAAGGCCGGCGTGGTGATGCTCACGAAGGGATTGGCGCGCGCGCTGGCGCCAGACATCGCCGTCAACGCCGTTGCCCCGGGGCCGGTGCTGCTCCCCGACGAGTGGGACGAGGTCACGCGCCGCCACTTCGCCGCAACGACGCCGCTGCAGCGCCTCGGCACCCCGGAGGACGTGGTCGCCGCCGTGCGGTTCCTCCTGGCCAGCGACTACACCACCGGCACGGTGCTCATCGTCGACGGGGGCCGGGTGATCCGGTGAGCGAGGCCATCACGATGCGCGACGTCGTCGTGATCGGCGGCGGCTGCTACGGCACGTTCTACGCCGGTCAGCTCGCCAAGGCGAAGGCAAAGGATAAGGCCGACTACCGCTGCGTGATCGTCGTGGACCAGGACGAGGGTTGCCGCGCCCGGCGCGAGCTGGGCGAAGCACCCGACCGCACCTTCGAGGTGAGCGACTGGACGGCGTACTTCGACCGCTACCTCGGCGCCGCCCGTCGCGCGCTACCACTCGAGCCGCAGGACTACATCGTGCCCTCCCCGCACATGCCGCACCTGATGTTCGAATGGGTGGTGCGCCGCGCCCGCCGGCGCTGGCCCGGGAGACCCGTGTCGGTGGAGCCCGTGCCCGGCGCCTTGGGCACGCCGTACGACCGCACGGCGCCGGACCACACCCGCTACGTCTCGTTCGCCGACTGGATCTGTCCCACCCACTGCGTCGAGCCGGCCGTCTGCCCGGCGATCGGGAGCCCGCGCACCTGGGAGATGGGCAGCGCCGTCACGGCGCTCGCCGACCGGTTGCGCGGCGCGG
>QHVC01000200.1 GCA_003222205.1 Gemmatimonadota bacterium
GAGGCCGTGGAGTGGGCCGACGCGCTCGTCGTGGGCCCGGGGCTGGGCCGCGAGCCGCCACGCGGGGAATTCCTCGCCGCGGTGCTGCAGCGCAAGGCCGTCCCCACCGTCCTCGACGCCGACGCACTGATGCTATTCAAGGGGCCCGCCGAGCGACCAATCGTGTGCACGCCGCACCTGGGCGAGTTCCGCGCGCTCGCCGGCGATGCGCTCGCCGACGCCGCTGCCAACGACCGCTGGGGCGCCGCGACCAAGGCCGCGCAGAAACTGAAAGCGACGATCCTGCTCAAGGGCGTGCCCACCGTGATCGCCGACGTGCGCGGGCCCTTGCATACGATCGCCAGCGGCAACCCCGGCCTGGCGACCGGCGGCAGTGGCGACCTGCTCTCGGGGCTGATCGGCGCATTTCTCGCGCGCGGCACCGCGCCCGTCGAAGCGGCGGCCCTCGGCGCCCACGCGCTGGGCCGCGCCGCCGAGCACGGCGCGCGGCAGTGGACCGCGCGGAGCCTCCGCCCCGCGGACGTGCTCGCCGCGTTGCCGGACATCTGGCGCGCCTGGAGCGACGCCAAGCCGCAGGGCCCGCCTGTGCTGACGGTGCTGGAGCCGCCAGAAACAGCATGACAGTCGGACTGACGGACAGTCGGACGGTCGGACTGTGCCTTCTCGCAGTCCTCGCTTACCAGTCCGACGGTCCGACTGTCCGACGGTCCGACCAAGGCCGCCCGTGGCGGCCGGATGAGCGCTCCATGATCACGGATTTTTCTTACGTCCGCGCGCTCGCCGCCTCCCCGGACTGGCTGTTCGCCGCCACTACGCACGGCCTCGTGATCTACGACCGCCGCCGCCGCGCGTGGCAGCCGCCGGTGACGGTGCTCGACGGTTACCCGCAGCAGCCCGTGCGCGGCGCGATCGCGGAGCCCGGCGGCAACGCCGTCTATCTCGCGCTCGACCTGGGCTACGCGCGCTACGACCTGATCACGCGTCAGTGGGATCGCGTGGCCGGCGCGCCGCCGCCGCCCGGCGCGGCGCTGTCGGTGGAGAGCGCGCTGAACGAAGCGCCGGCGGCCCAGGCGTTCCGCGCGCTCATGCTCACCGACGCGCGGCTGCGCCCCCATCACTTCACGGCGGCGGCCCGCACCCCCGATCAGCCGGACCTCTACCTCGGCACCGACGGCATGGGCGTCCTGCGCGTGGATCCGATGACCGGGCAGTCGGAGCCGCTGACGTACGGCCTCCTGGCCCCCGGCGCCGGCGCGGTCGCGGCGGGGCCGGGAGGCGTGTGGGTGGCGACGGACGCGCGCCCCGTCGCCGCCGGCGGTGACCGCAGCGGGTTCACCTGGGTCAGCGAAGATCTCTCCGCCACCACGACGAGCGAGGGCGGGGGCGCGGCGCTCGGGTTCACGTTCCTCCAGGGCCGTCGCCTGGTGGCGCGGGGCTCCACGCTGTGGCTCGCCACCGAGCGCGGGCTGTACGCGGTGGACAATGGGAGCTACCGCAGCCGTGAGTACGACGTCGGGCGAGGACTGCCGTCGGAAGACGTGACCAGCGTCGCTCCCGCGCCCGACGGCGTGTGGGTCGGCACATCGCGGGGGCTCGCGGTGGTCGGGGGAGACGGCAAAGCGACGGCGATCGGCAGCCGCGGCGTCGTCGTGCTGAGCCTGCTCGCGGTCGGCGACAGCCTCTGGGTCGGTACTACGACGGGACTCGCCCTGCTCGCGCCGGGCGCGCGGGACCTGGTGGCTGCGCCGGCGCCGCCGTCGTTGCACGTCCCGATCTACGGCATCGCGCGAGTCGGGACGACGCTGGTCGTCCTCACGGGAGACCGGCTAGCCTGGCAAACCCCGGCACCCGACCCCCGGAACCCGACACCCGGCTGGAATCTGACACCTTTGCCACCGCAGCTCGGGCGGCCGACGGCGCTCGCCGCCGACTCTGGCGGCGTCTGGCTCGGCGGGACCACGGGGCTCGCCTGGGTGGACGCGCGCACGGGCGCGGCCCGCGTGCTCACGATGCCGTGGGACGTGCCCGCGGCGGTGCGCGACGTCGTCGTGGACCGATCGATGCTCTGGGTCGCGACCGACAGCGGGTTGGTGCGCTTCGACCGCGACGCCGCGCGGCGCTGATGCCGCGCCATCTTCCCCTCGGCGCCGGCGGCGAGTTCGACCGGCTGCGCGCGATCTTCACCCGTCTGGGCGACGCCGCCGCCGAGCTGGGCGACGACTGTGCGCTGGTCTCGCTCGATGATGTCACGCTCGCCGTCAGCATCGACTGCTCGTATGAAGGGGTGCACTTCCGCACCGACTGGTTGAGCTTCGAGGAGATCGGCTGGCGCGCCGGCGCCGCGGCACTCTCCGACCTCGCCGCGGAAGGTGCGAAACCCGTCGGCGTCCTCGTCTCCCTGGGCCTACCGAAAACCGACAACCGTGAACCGAAAGCGGATCCAGGCTCCGACATCATGGCGGGCGTTGCAGCTGTGACGAAGAGCGTGGGGGGAAGGGTGTTGGGTGGCGATCTTATCCGGGCGGACCGCTACCTCGTCGATGTCTGCGCGTTGGGGACGGCGCCGCATCCTGTCCGCCGCGCGGGCGCGCGGCCGGGCGACGCGCTGTGGGTGACGGGCACGCTGGGCGGCGCCCGCCTCGCGCTGCAGCGTCTCAAGACCTCCCGCCCACTCGAAGGCCCGTTGCGCGCAAGATTCGCGCACCCCGAGCCGCGCGTCGCGGCGGGGCAGTGGCTCGCGGCGCACGGCGCCACGGCGCTGATCGACATCTCCGACGGGTTGTCGGGCGACGCGGGGCACCTCGCGGCCGCGTCGCGCGTCGGCCTCGAGATCGCGCTCGAGCAGGTGCCGTGCTGGCCGGGGGTGGACCCGCTCTCGGCGGTGGCGAGCGGGGAAGAGTACGAGCTGCTGGTCGCGCTGCCCGCGGCGTTCGGCGACGCGCGGGCGCGGTCGTTCCCGCAGCAGTTCGGCGTGCCGCTCACGCGCATCGGCGTGTGTGGCACGGGGACGGGCGTGCGGTTCACCGACCGCGGGCAGACCGTTGCGGTCCCCGCGGGCTACGATCACTTTGCCGAGCCTACGCCTTGATCCGTACGCTGTTCTTCTACGTCGTGCTTTTCGTGTCCACCATCGTACACGGAATCGCAGCCATTCTCGCCGGGATCTTCCGTGTCAAGAACCGCCGGGTGTATGACTGGGGCACGCAGGACTGGGCGCGCTGGAACCTGTGGGCGGCGGGCACGCCGCTCGACGTTCAGGGTCTGGAGGGGGTGCCACAGGGCGCGCCCGTCGTGTACGCGTCGAATCACTCCTCGATGTTCGACATCTGGGCGTTGTCGCTGGTGCTGCCGGGCTCGACGCGCTTCGTCGCCAAGCATGAGCTCACCCGCATCCCTGTGATGGGGCCCGCGATGCTGCGCGCCGGCCACGTGACGATCGACCGCTTCAACCGCAAGCGCGCCTTCGAGGCCTACGACCGCGCGGCGACGACGATCAAGAGCGGCATCTCCACCATCGTGTTCCCCGAGGGCACACGCAGCCGCACTGGCGAGCTGCTGCCGTTCAAGAACGCCCCATTCGGCCTGGCGATCGCGGCCCAGGTGCCGATCGTGCCGGTGTACGTCCACAACACCTTCCAGATCCTGCCCAAGGGCCGTTGGCGGCTGCGGCGCCTGCCTATCCGCATCCGCATCGGCGCGCCGATTCCCACGGCCGGCCTGACGCTGGACGACCGTGAGACATTGCGCGACCGGGTGCGCGCCGCCATCGAGGCGTTGCGCGCGCGCGTTGACTCTACCGCGGCCGACCCTTAGGGTTGGGTCCGACATGAGCACCATCATCTCCGTCCACGCCCGCGAGATCCTGGATAGCCGGGGCAACCCGACCGTCGAATGCGACGTCACCCTGTCGAGCGGTGCCGCGGGCCGCGCCGCGGTGCCGAGCGGCGCCTCGACCGGCGAGCACGAGGCGGTGGAGCTGCGCGACGGCGACAAGAAGCGCTTCGGCGGCAAGGGCGTGCTCGAGGCGGTCAAGAACGTCAACGAGATCATCGGGCCGCGGCTCGAGGGGGTGCCCGCCGAGGACCAGATCGCGGTGGACTACGCGATGCTGGAGCTGGACGGCACGCCCAACAAGAGCCACCTCGGCGCCAACGCGACGCTGGCGGTGAGCCTCGCGGTCGCGCGCGCCGCGGCGCAGGACGCGGGGCTGCCGCTGTACCGCTACCTGGGCGGGCCGGTCGCGCACATCGTGCCGGTGCCGATGATGAACATCCTGAACGGCGGCGCGCACGCCTCGAATACCGTGGACTGCCAGGAGTTCATGATCGTGCCGATCGGCGGGGACACGTTCCCCGAGGGGCTGCGCATCGGCGTCGAAGTGTTCCACGCGCTCAAGAGGGTGCTCGGCAAACGCGGGCTCTCGACGGCGGTGGGCGACGAGGGCGGCTTCGCGCCCGATCTTCCCAACGACGAGGCGGCGCTCGAGGCGGTGGTCACGGCGATCGAGGAAGCCGGGTTCGAGCCGGGGAAGGATGTGGCGATCGCGCTGGATGTGGCCGCGTCCGAGCTGCTGGTGGACGGGTCATACGTCTTCAAGAAGAGCAAGGGCGGAAAGAAGTCTGCCGAGGAGATGATCGCGCTGTACAAGGGCTGGATCGACCGCTATCCGATCGTCTCGATCGAGGACGGCCTCGCCGAGGACGACTGGGCGGGGTGGGCGAAGCTGACCGAGGCGTTGTCGGAGCGGGTGCAGCTCGTGG
>QHVC01000114.1 GCA_003222205.1 Gemmatimonadota bacterium
GACGCGACATACGAACCTCCGATGACCGGGTGGGCGACTTGGGAACCGCAAACGCCCATCAACTTGGCGTCGGCGCAGCGCTGGTTTTAGGGTGATTTTGCGGCACGATGGGGTGCTTTTGCGACACTTATGCTGGTTCTAGCCGCTGTCCCAGAAGTGCAACTGCAACGGCTGCGTCGCGCGGCCGGGGTACGTTTCACGTTCGTGCGCGCCGCGAGTTGGGACGACGTGCTGGCGGCCATCCGCGCGCGGCCCGTCGAGCTCGCGGTGCTGGACCCCACGCTCGGCGGCGAGGCGCGCGCCCAGGAGCTCGAACGCCTGCGCCTGCTGTTCCCTTCGCTGCCGCTCATCCTCTATACCGCCCTCACCCCGCAGCTCGCCGCCGTCCTGCTCGCGCTCGGCAAGCACGGCATCCGCCACGTGATCTTCGTGCGCTACGACGATCACCCCGAGCGGCTGCGCGAAGTGCTGGAGCGCGAGGCCAGCGGCGCCGCCTCCCGCCGCCTCCTCGACCAGCTCGCGGACCGGCTGAGCCCGCTGCCCACCGAGCTGCGCTGGGTGCTCGAGGAAGCGTTGCGCACTCCGGAAGAGGTCCAGACGGTAGGCCGCCTGGCGGCGCGGGCGCGCGTGGACCGGCGCACCTGCGAGCGCTGGTTCACGCGCGTCGGCCTGCCGACCCCGCGGCATTTCCTCGCGGCCGCCCGCGTGCTGTACGCCCATCGGCTGTTGCAGGACCCCGGCTTCACGATCGAGGACGTGGCGGTCCGATTGGGCTACGCCCAGGTGAAGACGTTGCAGCAGCACGCCCGCACCTACCTCGGCTTGACCGCCGGCGAGATGCGTCTGTCGCTGAGTCCTGACGAGGCCCTCGATCTCGTGGTGCGACGCTTCCGGCAGCCCGCCGCCGTCGCCACGATCGCGGTCTCATGACCACCGGCTCGCCCGCCCGTCGCCCCGTCACCGTCCTCGTCGTGGACGACGAGGCGCCGTTGCGCCGCGTCCTGGAGCGGGCGTTCGCCCGCGACGGCTACCGCGTCCTTTCCGTGGCATCGGCGGAGGAGGCCTACGCCCTGCTGGGCCGCGAGCAACCCGACGCGCTGCTGCTCGACATCCACTTGCCCACGATGTCCGGCCTGTCGCTCTACCTCGCCATCAAGGCGCGGTGGCCGGAGCTCCAGGGACGCGTGGCGATCATGACCGGCGACGCCGAGGCGGAAGAGGTCGGCGCCTGGCTGGAGCGCAACCCCTGCGCGTTGATCCGCAAGCCGTTCGACCTCGCCCAGGTGACCGCCTGGGTCGCGTCGGTGCTGCGCTGGCAGCGCGAGCAGCTCGGGAACGGTTAAGCGATGTCCGGCGCCCCCCAGGCCGAGCCGCTCCATATCCTGCGGGAATACCGCCATCTCGCGCCCTGGAACCTCCGGGATCTCTCGGTCCTGGTCGGTGCGATCCTCGACGCCTCGAGCGTGACGCCCATCAACGCCGCCGCCCGGGCGTCGCCGAGCGAGCGCACGATCCGGTTCTACGTCACCAAGGGATTGGTGAGTCCCCCCGAGGGTCGCGGCACCGCCGCCACCTACTCCTACCGCCACTTTCTGCAACTGCTGTGCATCAAGCTGCGCCAGATGGAGGGCGCCACGCTCGCGGCCATCACCAAGGAGATGAGCGACCAGACGGGAGACGTCTTGGAGCGGCGCGCGGCGCAGGTGCTCGGCGCCTCGCTTCCCGCGCCGGACCGGCTGGCACTCCGCGGTGCGCAGGGGCTCCCGCGAGGGAAGTCGGGGCGCGCGCTGACCGCCTGGCTCACGCGGGACGCCACTAAGGAAGACAGCGGTCCCAGCACGTGGCGCCGCCTCCCGATCGCTCGCGGTGTGGAGCTTCACGTCGACGCCGATCATCCGCTCGCCCGGCTGGGAGCCGACGACACCGGCGTCGCGGAAGCGGTGCGACAGGCGATCGCGAAACTACTGCCGAATCTGCCGACGTAGTGCCGTGCGCCGGCCCTCGGCACGGCCGGCACCGTCTTCAACCGGGAGCAGCGATGGGCTCGTGGATCCTGCTGATACTCGTCGTCGTCATCATCGGGTGGATGATCGCCGCCTACAACGGCCTCATCTCGCTCAAGAACCAGACGCTGAACGCCTTCAAGCAGATTGACGTCCAACTCAAGCGCCGCCACGACCTCATCCCGAACCTCGTGAACGCGGTACGGGGGGCCATGGACTTCGAGAAGTCCACCCTCGAGGCCGTGATCCAGGCGCGCAACCAGGCCGTGAAAATCAACGCGGGCGGCCCCGAAAACATCAAGCAGATCAGTCAGGCGGAAAACCAGCTGTCCAGCGCCCTCTCCCGATTGCTGGTGACGGTCGAGCGCTATCCCGACCTCAAGGCAACCGGCAACGTCGCGCAGCTGCAAGAGGAGCTCACGTCCACGGAGAACCGGATCGCCTTCGCCCGGCAGCTCTACAACGACACGGCCACGCAATACAACACGAAGCAGCAGCAATTCCCCACGAGCTTCGTAGCTGGCCTCGCCAAGGCTCAGGCGGCGGAGTTGTGGGAGCTCGAGGATCAGGCCGACAAGGCCGTCCCCCAGGTCGATCTCTCGGGCCGGCTCCCCCCGACACCCGCGCCGCCTCGGCTAGAGGGCGAACGGCGGTGAGGATGTGAGCGACGAGACCACCCTCAACCTCTTCCAACAACAGGAGACCAACCGCCGGCGCACCGTCCTGCTGGTGGTTGGCTTCGTGCTCTTCTTCGCTTGGCTCGGCTTCGGCGGCGATTTCGTCCTCCACCTGTATACCGCCGACGCGCCCCCGGAGAGCTACCATCACGGGTTTCCGTGGATCGGAATCCTGCTCGGCACGATCGGGATCGCGACCGCGTGGTACGCCTACAAGACCGGACCCGAAAAGGTGCTGTGGTCGACGGGGGCGTGGGAACTGATCACCCCGCAGGACGACAAGCAGCGCCAGCTCGTCAACGTCGTGGAGGAGATGGCCATCGCCGCGGGCGTCCCCCGGCCCCGGATCTACATTGTCCCCGACCCCGACCCCAACGCGTTCGCCACCGGGACCGACCCTAACAACTCTCACATCGCCGTCACGCAAGGCCTGCTCGATCTCTGCTCCCGCGAGGAGTTGCAGGGTGTGATCGGCCACGAGCTCGGCCACGTGAAGAACTACGACGTACGCCTGATGACCACGCTGGCGGCAATGGTGGGGGCGGTGCTCCTGATCCACACCGGTATCTCGCGGATGCTGCGCGGCGGGGTCCGGATCGGCGGCGGGGGTGGCGGCGGTGGCGGCGGGGGAGGAGGCGGCGGCAAGGGAGGCAAGAAGCTTGGCCAGCTCGCCTTGGTGCTCCTCGTCGTATGGGTGATCACCTGGATCCTCGCCCCGATCATCACGCAGTTGCTCGCTATCGCGGTCAGCCGCAAGCGGGAGTACCTCGCCGACGCGATGGGCGCGCAGTTCACGCGCAATCCGCTGGCCCTGGCGAGCGCCCTGCAGAAGATCGAAGGAGCCGAGGCGCCGACGAACTCCATCCAGCGGGGCGCGGCCCACCTCTGCATCGCCGATCCGCTGGGGCGCAGCATCAATCGGCACGAGGGTGCCTTCGCCAACCTGTTCGGGACCCACCCACCGATGGCGATGCGCATCGCACGACTCAAGGGGATGGGGTACGCCCAGTTGAAGAAGGAGGGAGGCTTCGTCGCGTGAGGGCGTGGCTTCGCCGCCGCGCCCGCCGCACCCTCCACGAGTTCCGCACCCGCCTCGCCCGCTTCCAGCTCCAGCAGCGCCGTCAGGCCAAGGTCGCCCTTCTGGGCGATCCCGTGGTCCGAGAGGCCATCGCCGCGCACGCGGCCGAGCACCGCATGAGCGACGCAGAGGTGCGCCGGCGCGTCGAGACCTACATCGCCGAGATCGTCCCCCACTTCAGCATCCTCTCCTACTACAAGGTCGGCTACAACCTCGCCAAAGTGCTCGTCAATCTGCTGTACAAGGTGAGCGTGGACTACCAGGACGAGGCGGCGCTGGCGCGGATTCCCAAGAAGGACGTCGTCGTCTATCTGATGAACCACCGCTCCAACGCGGACTACGTCGTCGTCGCGTACGTCCTCGCATACGGCGTGCAGGTGAGCTACGCGGTGGGTGAGTGGGCGCGGGCGTGGCCGCTGGAGTACGTCTTCAAGTCGTTCGGCGCCTACTTCATCCGCCGCCGCTACCGGGAGCCGCTCTACCACGCAGTCCTCGAGCGCTATGTGCAGCTCATCACCCGCAACGGCGTGACCCAGGGGATCTTTCCGGAAGGCGGGCTGACGCGCGACGGCCGGCTCAAGCTGCCAAAGCTCGGCCTGCTGGACTACATCTGCCGCACCGTCCTCGACGGCGACTTCGCGCGCGATGTCTGGTTTGTGCCGGTGGCGCTCAACTACGACCGCGTTCTCGAGGACCGGTCGCTGATCCGGGAGCTGGTGGCCGAGGGTGATCGGCCCGGCCGGTTGAGCCAGCTGTTCAGCGTCACGGCCTACGTGCTCGCGAACCTAGGCCGGCTCCTGACCGGGCGGCTCCGGCGCTACGGACGGGCGGCGGTCAACTTCGGGACGCCCCTCTCGCTGCGCTCCTGGTTGGCGACGGCGCCGCCGGGCGTGCTCGCGTGGTCCAAGGAGCAGCGCCTGCCCGAGCTCCAGAAACTGGCCAACGAGATGCTGCGACGGATCGGCGCGATCATTCCCGTCACCCCCGTTCCGCTCGCGGCGGCCGCGCTGCTCTCCTTCGAGCAAACAGTCGTACCCAAGGCCGCCGTGCTCGATCGCATGGACCAGCTGCGCGACCGCCTGCAGGAGGTGAACGCCAAGGTCGTCCGCGGCGGGGTACGCATCCACGACATCTGGGACCGGGCGTGGCGGATGCTGCGACTGCGGCAGCTCGTCGTGGCCGAGGGCGACAGCCTCGTGATCTTGCCGCGCGGCCGACCGCTGCTCGAATACTATGCCAACTCGATCGCGCATCTCATCCGAATCCGGGGTCCGCGGCTCCCGTTTCACAAGGAGCACGAGCGCGAGACGGACCTGCCGCGGCTGAAGCGACCGGAAACCTGAAAGGCGTGGGGGCGTGGGATGTGGGCGCTCTGGTGCAACGCGTAATTCCGCTACGCACCGCAACACCCACGCCCCCACTTCCCCACGCCTTCGGGTAGATTCGTCGCATGACCCGCGTCTTGGACCTGGGATCGCTGCAGATCGGCGACCGCGTGCAGGACACGCTGCTCGTCCTGGATGCCGAGCAGAAGAGTTTCGACGGCGGCGCCTATACGGTCCTCACATTCGGGAATGCCACCGGCCGGCTCCCCAGCGCGCCGTTTTTCGACAAGGACCTGTCGTTCGTCGAAGGAGTCCGCCGCGGCCACGTGGTGCAGGTGATCGGCGAAGTGGCGGAGTACCGCGGCCGCCGCCAGCTGCGCGTGACCGCCCCGCTCCGCCTGCTCCCCACGGGCGCCGTGGACCTGAACCAGCTGTTGCCGACCGTGGGCGATGTCGGCCGGTACTGGGACGTCCTCGACGGCTGGCGCCGGGAGATCCACAAACCCCGCCTCGCTCGCGTCCTCGGCCTGTTCTACGACGACGACGAGTTCCGGACGCGCTACGGCCGCTGCCCGGCGAGTGTCAACGGCCACCACGCCGCGATCGGCGGGTTGGTCAAGCACACCGCCGAAGTTGCGGCGATCGCGCGCACCATCGCCAAAGTATGCGGCGCCGACCCCGACCTGGTACTCGCGGGCGTCCTCCTCCACGACATCGGCAAGCTCGAGAGCTACCGCTGGGACGGCGTCTTCGAGTACACCGACGGCGGCCATCTGCTGGGACACGTGGCGCTGGGCGCGCTGATGCTGGACCGGCGGCTCGCCCTCGAGACGCCGTCCCCGTGCACCGCGGACGAGCGCGATGTGCTGCTCCACCTCATCCTCGCCCACCACGGACGCCTGGAGTTCGGCAGCCCGGTGTCGCCGATGACCCTCGAGGCCGAGGTCCTGCATTGGGCCGACAACGCCAGCGCCAAGACCTCCAGCATGGGCGAGGCGCTGCACGAGGCGGAAGCGTTCGGCGAGGCGCTCGTGTCGCAACGCAAGTTCTGGCAGCTCGACTACCGCCGCGCCTACCGGGGCGTCAGCGACTGGGGCTCGCCGCCAGCCGGCGAATAGCCTCGGCCGCGCGGTCGATCTGCTGCAGCGTCGTGAGCAGCAGCTCCCGCACGACGAACTCTTCGGTCTCCATGCCGGCGAGCTGCGCCGAACACCGTGCGGCGCACAGCGCATTGTTGATCTCGGCGATCGTGGCCAGGCGCGCGCCCTCGGCCGGGTCCGGCATCGTGCAAGTGGGCGTCACGGCCCGAACCTAGCGCTCCGACTGCACCACCCATCACCTTTTTTCCTGTGCCGTACCGCTTTTTATCGCACACCGCGGACGCCGCCGTTGTCCTCGAAGCGCCGGACGAGGCGGGCCTGCGCGCCGCCGGCGTCGCGGCGCTGCGCGAGCTGCTGCTGGGCGACAGCCCCGTCGCCGTCGCCCTCGAGCGACCGATCCGGGCGTCCGGGAACGACACGGCCGAGCGCCTGATCAATTACCTGCGGGAGGTCCTGTACCTGTACGACGCCGAGCGCTTCGTCCCCGCGGAGGCTGCAGCCGAAGGGGTGCGGGGAGAGCCGTTCCAGGCCGACCGGCACCGCGCGATCCGCGAGGTAAAGGCCGTAACCTACCACGGCGCCGAGGTACGACGCGGCGCGGACGGAGGGCTGCGGGCGACCGTGGTGTTCGATCTCTGATGGAGACGTCGGTGCGCATCGAGCGTATCGATGCCTATCGCTGGCGCGTCCCGCGGCACGGGGGGATGCGCACCGACGGCCTGATCTTCGCCGACGAGGGGCTGATGCGGGACCTCGAGGGAGATCAGGCCGTGCAGCAGGTGGCCAATGTCGCCCACCTGCCGGGCATCGTCGGGCCCGCGATCGCCATGCCGGACATTCACTGGGGCTATGGGTTCCCCATCGGCGGCGTGGCGGCGTTCGACCTGGAGACGGGCGTCGTCTCCCCCGGCGGCGTCGGCTACGACATCAATTGCGGCGTGCGGCTGCTCGCGACGTCGCTCTCCATCAGCGAGGCCCGCCCCCGCCTCGGCGCGCTCGTGGACGCCCTGTACCGGACGATCCCGTCCGGCGTCGGTGCGTCGCGCTCGGACGTCATCCTCCAGCGGCGGGAGCTCGAAGGGGTGCTGCGTGACGGGGCGCGCTGGGCGGTGGAGCACGGGTTCGGCGTGCCCGCCGATCTCGAGGCCATCGAAGCGAACGGAACGCTCGAGGGCGCCGACCCCGGCGCCGTCTCCGACCGCGCCAAAGAGCGAGGGAAGTCCCAGCTCGGCACCGTGGGGAGCGGGAATCACTTCGTGGAGGTCGGCTACGTGGCGGAGACGTTCGACGCCGCCGCCGCGGCGCGCCTGGGGCTCGAGCCCGGCCGGCTCACCGTCTTCATCCATTCCGGATCGCGCGGCCTGGGCTACCAGGTCTGCGACGACTCGCTGGAAACGATGCTGCGCGCCAGCGCGAAGTACGCCATCCCGCTCCCCGACAAGCAGCTGTGCTGCGCACCCCTCGCGTCACCGGAAGCGCGGCACTACTGGGGCGCGATGAACGCGGCGGCCAACTTCGCCTTCGCCAATCGCCAGCTCATGGCTCACTACGCGCGCCGCGCGCTCGGGCAGGTCTTCGGCCCCGAGGCGGCCGAGCGCACGCACTTGGTCTACGACGTCTGCCACAACATCGCGAAGATCGAGCGCCACGAGGTCGCCGGCGCACCGCGTCGCGTCTGCGTCCACCGCAAGGGCGCGACCCGCGCGTTCCCCCCGGGCCACCCCGAGCTGGCGTCGCGGTTCCGCGACCTCGGTCAGCCGGTGCTGATCCCGGGCGACATGGGGCGCTATTCGTACGTGCTGCTGGGAACGGATGGTGCCTACCGCGAGACCTTCGGCTCGACCTGCCACGGCGCCGGGCGGCGTCTGTCGCGGCATCAAGCCAAGAAGCTGGCCCGGCCGCGCAACATCCTGAGGGAGCTGGAGGCCCAGGGGATCCTGGTCCGGGCCGCCACCCGCGGAACGGTGGACGAGGAGATGCCCGAAGCCTACAAGGACGTCTCGCGCGTGGTGGACGTGGTCCACGCCGCCGGGATCGGGCGGAAGGTGGTCCAGCTCAAGCCCGTCGCGGTGGTAAAAGGGTGAGTCAGCCGACTTTCGCCAGGTCCGCTTCGGTCGTCGCGAGCAGGCGCTTGAGGCCGGAGCGTCCGACCAGGGCGACCCCGAACGCCAGAATCGGTAGGACCTGAATCGCCTGGAGCGCGAACCCGGCCGCGACGCCCCGCTCGGCCGGGACGCCGAACGCCAGCAACGCCCCCGCCATCGCCGCCTGCATCACTCCGACGTTCGCAGGCGTGACGCGCACGATTCCGCCCAGGTTCACCGCGATCATGGCCGTGAAGGATGCCGCCGGGCGCGCCGGGATGTGCATCGCCTCCAGCGTGAACTGGTAGGCGGCCCACTGCGCGATCCAGTTCACCATCGCGAACATCGTGGGCACGACCAGGCGGCCACCCCAGCCCATCTCGGCGAGCTGCGAGGCCCAGGTGCGGATACTCGAGGGCAGCCTGGGCATCAGCCGGGCCCACACCTGGAAACGGGCCATCAGCAGGATGCTCCCGAGCGCCAGGGCGGCGCCGATCTGCAGGCCGCGCAGCGTCGCGGGAAGCCGCATCAGCGTCGGGGCAACGACCACGAACAGCGCGAGCCCGAGCGCTTCGACGGCCCGGGCGGCGATGACGGAGAGCACGCCCGCCCGCACCGGGACGCCGTCACGCTGGTGCAGCAACGTGATCCGCGCAGCTTCGCCGCTCACGCCGACCCCGACGATGTTCACCGCGGTCCCGACGAGGTTCGCCTCCTGCGCGGTCCACCACCGCGCTCGCGCCACCGGTCGCAGCAGCACCTGCCACCCCCAGGCCTTGGCCAGCGGGGAGAACAGGTTCACGACGAACCCCGCGCCGAGCAGCCAGAGATTGACCCCGACGAGCGCGGCGCCGGTCTCCTGCCACGGGAATTTCAGCACCACGCGCAGCGCCAAGCCCGCCCCGATCAAGGCGAGCCCCCACCACATCCAGCGCTTCACGCGAGCAGCTCTCCGAGAGGGCGGAACTCGTACCCGGCGGCCCGCGCGTCCGCGATGACGCCGGGCAGCGCCTCCGCCGTGGAACGGCGATCGCCATTGGGGTTGCTCCCGTCACCGTCGTGCAGGAGAATGATGGCACCCGGCCGCAGTTTCGCGCGCACGCGGCGTCGGATCTCCCCGGCGGGCGGTCGGTCCGAATCCCACACGCCGAACGTCCAGCCGAAGACGCGGTAGCCGAGCCGCCGGGCCGCGGCGGCCACGAACGGGTTGCGGTAGCCGTGGGGCGCGCGAAAGGCGCGAGGTGGCTGGCCGGTAACTGTCACGATCGTGTCGTGAGCCTGCTGGAGCTCGGCACGCACCCTCGCCGGGCCGCGGACGTGGAGCTTCACATGGTGCTGCGTGTGGTTGCCGATCTCGTGCCCCGAGCCGGCGGCCCGCCGGGCGGCCGTCGCGAAGCGGCGCACGTGATCGCCGACCATGAAGAACGCGGCGGGCACGTGCTCGGCCTCGAGCGTGTCGAGGATGCGGTCGGTGGCATCGGGGTTCGGCCCGTCGTCGAAGGTGAGGTACAACGCCCGGCCACCGCGCGGTCCCCGGCCGATCGCCCGGCCAAAGAGCGGTGCGTTGGGATGATACATACCGGCGGCCAGGACCCCGACCGCCGCCAGACCGGCCGGGACGAGCAGGCCCGTCACCGCTTCACTCGCTCGTAGACGGCCAGCACCCGATCGGCGACGCGCGGCCAGGCGTAACGGGCCGCTTTGGCCAGGCCTGCGGCGCCCATCGTGCCACGGCGCGCCGGGTCGCCGATGAGCGCCGCTGCGGCGCCTGCCCACGCCGCTGGGTCGCCCTTGGGCACCAGCACGGCTTCGGCGCCGCCGTCGACCAACTCTCGGAACCCGGTGATGTCGGAGACGATCATTGGCGTTCCACTCGCCATCGCTTCGAGCAGCGTGATACCGAACGACGCCTTCGTGGTCGGGCACAGGTACAGGTCCGCGGTCCCGTAGTAGTCCGGCCGCTCGGTGAACACCGCGCCGGCGAAGCGCACGCGGTCCCCCAGCGATCGGGCTTTGCGCTGATAATACCCGCGCAGCGGGCCGTCACCCACCACGGTCAACTGGGTCGCCGGGTATGCGGCGAGGATCTCCGGCATCGCCGCCAGGACGGTGTCGAGACCGTTCCGGGGGTCGAGCCGGCCCAGGAACAGCAGGCGCGGGCCGGACGTGAGCGCGTCGCTGGGGCGGCGGCCGTTGGGGTGGAAGTACTCGACGTTGACGCCGTTGGGAATGATCTCGAACTCGGCCCGGAAATACTTGCTCATCGCCTGCACGACGGGCCGGCTGACGGCGATGCGGGCGTCCAGCCGGTCGAGTCGCGGCTGGAGCAGGCGGCGGAACGCCCAGTACCCGGGGGAGCGGCGAAACCAGGTGTGGAACGTGCCGACCACGGGGAGTCCCATGCGCCACGCCGCGCTCGAGGCGACGAGGCCCAGGGTTGGCGCGAGGGCGTCCTGCAGGTGCACGACCTCCGCACCGGTCTCGCGCAATACGGCGGTCATCCGGCGCATCAGCCCGAAGCCGGTTGTAATGCGCGCAAACGACCCATTGCTGTAGACGAGGCGGCTGGTGCCGAGGCGGCGCACGAACGGCGGGTCCTCGCCTTGGCCCGTCATGTTCGAGGTGACCACGGTTGCTTCGTGCCCGCGGCGACGGAGCTCGAGGGCGAGATGGTGCACGTGCTCGGTGACACCGCCCAGATGGGGATAGTAGAACTCAGTCACCAGCGCTATCCGCATGCACCCACCCGTTTCAGAAGGAACGCTCCGCGCCTGATTCAAGACCCCGGAGGGGGCTGGAAGGTCAATCTACCTGAGGGAGGAGAAACACGAAGCCCCCGGGTCGGCACGATAGGCCGCCCGGGGGCTCCGCACACCAGCTACCCGGAGCCGGGGGCTTACGCCCTCCGTTCTTCTTCCCGTCGCCGCCGGTTGGCTGATACGCCGCTCGGTAGGGCAAACAGGAGCTCCGGCTTCCATCCCCAAGCAGCCTGGCCGGGCCGCAAGGTTCGCCGATGTGAGTGCTACGGGTCAGATCGGGTCGCGGACCGACCTTCCGCACTGCGCGCCGAGGCACCACGTCGGCGCGGCTGGGGCACGCGACTGGCCCCAACTGCTCGGACCGGAGAGATTCTCTCCCGGATCGACGAGCGCCTGAGCCCTTGTTTGCATCGGCGCCCTCCCCGGAGCTTCCGTCCGAACTCGTCTCACAGGCGTGACCAGGACGCCAGGTCCCAGCCCTTCCCTGCGCGACGCGTGGAGGCAATATACCCCCCTCACACAATCGCGCAAGTGCCGATGTTTCTTCGGGTTAGCTCACGATGATGTGCACGAGATGTGCACTGTAAGACGCACCCGCCGCGCTGGTTCCGCCCCTCATCCACACGATGTGGAGTTGTGAATCCACAGCGGGCACGTTTCCACAATTACTGCGGCGGCGGCTTTTGCAGCCCGGCTTTCTCTTGGAAGGCGCGACGCGCAGCGTCGTAGCGGCGCAGCGCGACATCGAGTTGCTGGATGCGATAGGGGCCCCAGTCGCGGAGCGAGTCGGCGCGCGCAGCGGTGGGGGGGCGTGGATTCCACTCTCGTCCGCACTGTACCAGCGTGCGGCGGAGGTCCCTCGCCGCCGCACGCAGGCGCGCCTGCTCCGCTGCCGCGCGGGGCGTGACCGTCTCTGCCCCCAGCACGCGCAGCAGCGACTCGAGCCCGGCGGCGGCGCCTGTGCAGCCGACCTGGACGCGCGCAGCGCGCTCCAGCACGAGCGCCTGCGAGACGGCCTGGAGATCCAGGGGAAAGACGGAGGCCGCTCCCCCCAGGCGGCTGATCGAGTCACTCGCCGCATTGATCACGCGCTCGACGCGGGCGGTCCTTGCGGTATCGGGCAGCTGGGCAGGGGGCGCCGCCGCCGTCCACAGCGCCACGAGCAGCACCATCAAGAGTCGATCGCGACTTCGTGGTAGGTGTATTGAGCGTCGGGCTGGGCCGGGAGGAACAGGCACCCCGCCCCGCCGGTGGCGAACCACGCGGCGAGCAGCTGGGTGGGCTGGGCGGCTCCCGGCGCCGCGAACAGCGCCTGCATCCAGCGCCGAATGTGCCGCAGTTCGGGAGCGCGGCGGCCGAGCATCGCGAGCACCGCGCCGGACCCTTGCGTCGCCCGCAGAAAGTGGGCGATGGCATGGACCCGCTGGCCGAACGTATAGGCGCGTACGCCGGGCTCGTCGTGCAGCAGGGCCCCCTCGTAGGGGTCGGCAGGCGGGGCCTCCGTCTGGGGGCCGAAGTAGACGTAGACGCGCTGGTCGCCCTGCTTGCGCTCGACCACTGCCGCGGCGCTGTCGGTGGCGATCTGCGCGGCGTGCAGCAGGTCGTCGGCGGCCAGGATCCCCACCGCCCCGGTCCACTCCAGGGCGGCGAGGGCCTGGTCCATGGGACAGCCGACCGCGTCGTCGTAGGCCAAGAGACGCGGCGCCTCGCCCGCGCGCAGGAAGAAGTGCGCCAGGGCTTCGGCGCGGTCCTCGAAGGTGCGGACGACGCGAGAGGTTGCGGGAACGGTCACAACGGGATTATAACCCTACGCCCGAAACACAAACAGAGGAGCGACCATGCGCTGCGTTGCAGCCCTGATCGCGTGGAGTCTACTCGCGGCGGGGATGGCGGCCGGCCAGGATACGACCGCGCCACGACCCGACTCGACGAAACCCGACAGCTTGCCACCCCCGCCGACGGCTGCTCAGGTCAGATACCTGGAGGGCCTGCGCACGGCGAGCCGGGGGATCGCCCAGCTCAAGGACGGCGTGGACCGCGTCGTCCGGATGCAGAATGATACGATCAAACGGCGCCAAGCCGGCGCCCGGCTGGGAGGCCTCTGCTCGGCCGCGCGCGGGTTCATGGCGAGCGGGCGGGCGCAGATGCTCCCCACGGCCTACGATCTCCCCACCCGCACCCCGGCCAAGCTGCTGTCGGTGCGGATCGACTCCCTCATCGCGTATGCGCCGACGTGCAGCCACACGGCGGCCAAGAACCCGGCCCCGGTCGCCACGGAGGTGCTCAACCGCATCCGCCTCTACGAGGCCGCGCTGGCGGCCTTCAGGACGGCCATCGGGCTTCCCAATCGTTCGATCGATACGACGCCGCAACGTCGTACGAGATTGCAGGACTGAGGCCGCTCCGACTCGCCGTTACGGCGTCTGCTCCGCCTTCGGCTCTAGCCGCAGGATCCACAGCCCGCTGTTGATGTCTGGGACGAGGATGTTGCCGTCGCGGACCACGGCTCCCCAGGCGAAGGGCGTGTGCGGCCGCTTGCCGGTCGAATCCGCCGTCAGCATCCAGCTCATCTCGCGACCTTCCCGCAGCAGGTCGCCCTTGAGCTCGCCCGAGATGTCGAGGACGCGCGCGCCGCCCTGGTAATTGCCGAGGTAGAGGGTGTCGCCGACGACCCAGACGTTATGCACGCCGCCGTCGGTCGGCTCGTACCAGGCGACCTCCCGGGGGTGCAGCAGGTCGGAGACGTCGATGACGTGCATCCGTCCGAACGTGAGATTGTTCCCGTCCAGCAGGCCCTTATACGGCCGCGCGGCGTACACTTCGTCGCCCACGAAGACGTAGCGCCCGTGGCGCCACGCGGTGTGGGTGCCGCGCACAAATCCCGCTCCCCAGAGCTGCTCGACGCGGGCATAGGTGGCGTTGAGATCGTACTTCGCCCGGGCCACCAGCTGCGGGCTCTCGGGACTCCCGCCTTTCATCCCGTTTCCCACGTCGAGGATCACGAGCCCGTCGTTCCAGTACGCGAGGTACGCGAGCCCGTCGACCACCATGACGTCGTGCAGGTAGCGTCCGGCTTCCGTCTGCTCGGTCTGCCAGCGCGCGACTTCTCTGGGGTGGTACGGATCGCGGATGTCGATCACGCGCAGCGAGCCCGTGGCATCGTCGGTGATGTAGGCGCGACCCTGGTAGACATAGGAGCTGTGCACCCCGCCGCTCACGGTCTCCGTGTATTCGGCGATCGGCTTGGGATGGCAGGGGTCGGCCGCGTCGAAGACCACGATGCCGTTCTTGCGGTCCGAAGCGCCCTCGCGCGAGAACACGCCGTACTTGCCGTCCTCGGTCGTCATCACGTCGTTCACAATGCGCGCGTTCGTGAGCATCGAGTCCACGATCTTCGGATGCGTCGGATCAGCGATGTCGATGGCGTACACGCGGTCGGCGATGGTGGAGAGATACGCGCACGCGCCGGAGGGATGCACCCACACCTCCGCGGTGCTGAACTTGATGGGCAGGTGGGCCCGCACTTCGATGCCGCGGGTGACCCGGCGGGGCTCCACGGTGACCACCGCGTCCGCCGTGCGCGTCCCGAAGGCGGCGGTGACGGTGTACGTCCCCGGCAGCTCCCCCACGAACGTCCCGTCCGGATCGAGGTCCGCGGCGCCGCTCCCGGCTTCGAGCGACCACGCCGCCGTGACACCCGGAATCGGCCGGCCGGCCGCGTCCTTCGCGGTCACCGTGAGCCGCACGACGTCGCCGGTGCGGACCGACGTCGCGGCGGGCTCGATGGTGACGCGCGCGACGGTGTTGGCGACCACCTGGATCGCGAGTGCGCGGGTCACGGGTCCCGCCGTCGCGGACACGGTGGCGCGTCCGGGCGCCAAGGCGCGCAAGACGCCGTCATTGGTGACACTCGCGACCCGCGGGGTGTTCGACGTGAAGGACACCGGATCGTGGCGGGCGTCGTCGTGCGCACTGTAGGCGGTGCCGACCAGGGTGAGCCGCGTGCCGACCACCACCTTGGAGGGGGCGGGAGTGACCTCCACGCGGGCCGGTGGCTCGGGCAGGATCCGGTAGACGGCGAAGTTGATCTGTTGCCCTTGCGTGCCCAACACGGCCGCCACCGCGCCGACCCGGAGCGGCCCCGCGTACCCCGCGGTGACCAACCCGGTTGAATCCACTTCCCCGTTGTCGCTGCCGACGAACCAGTAGATCCGCGCGTTGGCCACGGGCTGGCCGCCGGCGTCGAGGGCGCGGGCCGAGAGCTGCAGCGTCTGACCGATCTGAATCTCGCCGCCGGCCGGCGTGATCTCGACCTTCACCACTGGCGACGGCGGCAGCGACGGCGCCGCGGGCTGTTGCAGCAGGGCCAGGAGCAACGGGGAGAGATGCATGCGAACTCCTTATGGGATAACAGGTTGTGATGGCTCGAGTTTCACGATCCACAGCCCGCTATTGATGTCGGGGACGTAGATCAACCCGTCGCGGTAAATCGCGCCCCAGGCATTGGCGGTGTTGGGCGTGAGGCCGTCCTTGTCCCCCGTGTGGATGTGGGCGTATTCGCGGCCCTGCGCCAACAGGTCGCCCCGGAGCTCGCCGGCGATGTCCACGACGCGCAGACCGCCCTGATAGTCGCCGAGGTAGAGCGTGTCACCCGCGACCCAAACATTGTGGCTGCCCCCGTCTTCCGGCTCGAACCACGCGACGTCCTTGGGGTGGCCGAGGTCGGCGATGTCGATGACGTGCAACCGCCCGTACGCGCGTCCCAGCCCGATCACGCCCGCCCCGCCGCCGGGTTGGCGCGCGGGGAACACCTCATCGCCGACGAAGACGTACCGCCCATGGCGCCAGGCGGTGTGCGTGCCGCGGATGAACCCGGGGCCCCCCGCGAGCTCCACCTTCTTGTAGAGCGCGTTGAGGTCATACTTGAACTGCACGACGAGCTGCGGGCTCTCGGGACTGCCGCCCTTCATGCCGTTGCCGACGTCGAGGATCACCAGGCCGTCGTTCCAATAGGAGAGGGTGGCGAGCCCGTCGCGCACGTCGATGTCGTGCAGCGTGCGGCCGGCCTCGGGGCGCTCGACCTGCCAGCGCGCGACCTGTTTGGGATGGTAGGGATCGCGGATGTCGATCACCCGCATCGAGCCCGTCGCGTCGTCAGTCAGGTACACGTACCCGCGATACACGTAAGTGCTGTGCACGCCGCCGGTGACCGTTTCGGTGAACTCGGCGATCGGCTTGGGATGCGCGGGGTCCTCGAAGGAGAGGATCACGATGCCGTTCTTGCGGGTCGAGGCGCCCTCGCGGGTCATGACGCCGAACTTGCCGTCTTCCGTGGTCATCACGTCGTTGACGATGCGCGCGTCGACGACCACCGAGTCCGTGATCGCCGGGCGGGACGGGTCCGCAATGTCGACGGCGTAGATCCGGTCCCCGATCGTGGAGATGTACGCGTGCTTACCGTCGGGGTGCAGCCACAGCTCGGCGGCGGGGAGTTTGAGCGGGAGCCGGCCGACGATGGTCGACGGTCGCGTGATATTGCGTGGGGCGACGCGAACGAACGCCTCGGCCGTCCGGCTGCCCAGCGCCGCCACGACCCGGTAGCTGCCGGCTTCGTTGGCGACGAAGGCTCCTTCGTCATCGACGGTGGCGTACCCTCCGCCGACCGGCGCCACCGACCACTCGGGGTGGGCATCGGTGACCGGGCGGCGCGCCGCATCCGTCGCTATGAAGGCGAAACGGACCACGTCCCCGGTGCGGACTGCCGCGTCTCCGGGCGCGAGCGCGACCCGGGTCACGGTGTTGGGGACCACGGTGATCGTCCAGCGGTCCGTCGCGGTCCCACTGGAAACGCTGACGGTCGCCTGGCCGGGCGAACGGGCGCTGAGGCGCCCGAAGGGGTTCACGTCCACCACAGTGGGCCGCGTCGATTTCCACGCGACCGGGTCGTAACGCCGGTCGTCATTGGCAGCGTAGGGCTCGGCCGCGAGCACGAGGGAGGTACCGACCAGCATGCGCGTTGGCTTGGAGGCTATCACCACCTTGGCCGCCGGGAGCGGCAGGACGGTGATGCGCGCTATGCCGATGGTGGGCTTGATCGGCCGGCCCGGAATCCTTGCCACGGCGGAAACATTGAGCGTTCCGGTGGCACCGGCGCTCACCAGGCCGGTCGAGTCCACGCGGCCCTCGAAGAACCCCCCGCTGGTAAACCAGGCAAACACCGCGCCGTCCACCGGTTTGCCGGCGGAGTCGTAGGCAGCGGCGTTGAGGCGTAGGGTGTCGCCCACCTTGAGCGCGTAGGCGGCGGGTCGGACGTCGACCCGGGCGATGGGCTGCGGGAGCAGCGGTTGCTGCGCGGGTTGTTGCGCCGCGAGCAAAACAAGCCAGCACGGCATCAGCATGGCGGACCTCACGAGGGGTGGTTCGACGGCGGACGGGGATGTTACCGGCCGGGGACCCAAGGGGGAAGAGGCTTTGAGATGTCGCCTTACTGTCGCGATGCTGTTTTGGCGGGCGTTTGCGGTGTCGTTGACAGCGTGAGAGCCGCGTCCTACTTTTGGCGCGGTTCAAGCAAGAAGAAACGTGACACCGATTTATGGTAGTCAGCGCTCCCGCGAGAACCTTCACAGGCTCGCGGTTTTTTGTTTGAGCCCGTCCCTTGTCATGGTGACCTGGGCCGCATCTGATCCGGGGCGGAGCCCCTAAGTACAGAGGGTTAGCACGGTATGGCAAAGGGTAAAGTGAAGTGGTTCAACGACGCGAAGGGCTTCGGCTTCATCGCGCAGGAGTCGGGTCCGGACGTCTTCGTCCACTTCACGGCGATCCAGGCCGATGGTTTCCGGAGCCTGTCCGAGGGTGACACCGTGGAGTTCGACGTCACCCAGGGGCCCAAGGGCCTGCAGGCGCAGAACGTCCGCAAGGTCTGACTGGGGGCAGGCGGATCGCAGCACGGCAACGGGCTCGCGGGGGGGCACCCCCGGGCCCGTTTCGCCTTATTATAGGGGCCATGCGGACCGCACGGCTCGCGCTTCTCGCACTGCTGTCTCCCCTCGCGCTCACCGCGCAGGCGAGCCGTCCCGACACCGCGCGCCGGGCGGCGATCGCCTTTCGAGGGTTCGCTCCCGGCACCAGCTATCGGGACTTCGCCGACCGGGCTCGCGCGCTGGCGCGCCCGGGCGCGACGCCGCTCGCCTGCAACACTTCCAGAAAGACCGCCCAACTGATGGAGTGCGGCGTCCTGATCCGGGATCCCGCGGACAGTGCCGGGTTCTACCTCGGCGCCTACGTGATCGAAGGACGGGTCGCGATGATCTCGTTCGGGGATTCGGGCGGCACGCGGCTCGTGGAGCGAATCCAGCGGGAGCTGCGCGCCACGATGGGCCCGCCGCACGCCGCCGCGCGCGGCACCTGGCAGTGGAAGAACGGGCGGCGCATCCTCAAGCTCAATTGGCGCGGCCGTGGGAGCGCCCGGTGGATCTACGTCCAGATGGAGGACGGCGACCTCCTGGCGCGCATCAGCCACTACACCGCCGCGCGGCGCTGAAGCCCTAAGGCGCCGGCTCGGCGGCCCCGATCAGCCCGTCGGCGAGCTGACGGACGCGGTCCGCACCCGCGATCAGCATGATCCATCGCGGCGGGATGCCCGATTCCCCATAGCGCGCCCCCAGCAGCGCCCCGGCCACAGCGGCGTTGGTGTCAGTGTCGCCGCCCGCGTTCGCGAGGTAGGTAAGCGAATCCTCGATGGTGCGGTCGTGGGTCGCGAACCAGAAGGCGATCTCCACACAATGGACGACATACCCGAACTCGCCCGGCACAGTGATGGGGAGGTCGTCCTGGCGCTCCCGCGGGACCCGATGCAGCGCGTCGAGCAGCGTCTTGGGGGCGCGGTCGGCCAGCCGGTGCACGACCTCGTCGACGAAATAAATGTTGCCGTGAAGCAGCTCGCGGGCCGCGAGGCACACCGCCGCCGCGCCCCAGAGACAGCGGCCGTCGGCGTGCGTAATGGCGGCCTGTTGCGTGGCGACGCGGATGAGCCGGTCCGGGTTATCGTGAAAGCGGAGCGCGACGGGTACGCAGCGCATGACGGCGCCGTTGCCCGCCGCGCTCTGCGGGGCTTCGGCGAGGGCGCGGCGCCCGGCCTCGAACGGCTCGACGCCGCGCTCGACGAGTTTCAAGGCGCGGCGCGTGAGCACGCCGATGCCGCGGCCGTCCGCCTTCATCCATCGCACCCAGCGCTGCGCGGCGTCCGCGGCGTCGAAGTCGCCCTGTTCGGCGAGGGACTCGGCGAGCAGCAAGGTCATCGCCGCGTCGTCGTCGTAGGGAGATGCTTTGGGCGGCGTCGCCGGGTCGCGGACGCCGTCGGGATACGCCGCGCGGATGGCTGCGGGAGTGCCCAGGTGCTCGGTGGGAACCCCCAGCTGATTGCCGGCCACGAGCCCCAAGAGCGCTCCCCGGGCGCGCGTGACCAGTTCGGGGTCGAGCATCGGCCCTAAGCTAACAGCGTTAGGTTTGGGCATGCTACTCCGTATCCTCGTTGGAGTTATCCTCGCCTACGCCCTGCTGGTGCTGCTCGCTTGGGGGTTCCAGGAACGGATGGCCTTCCCCGCCCCGCGCGGCGCCCTCCCCGACGCCATCGAACTGAACCGGCTCGGCGCCCAACACGTGGAGCTGGTGATGCGGGACGGAACCCGGCTCGCGGGCGTGTACCTGCCTCCCCACCACGCCTCGAACCCCGTCGGACAGTCGGACGGTCGGACAGTCGGACAAAAGCACTCCGCGATGCTGTGGTTCTACGGCAACGGCGAGAACGTCGGGGCGATCTGGGATATCGTGGTCGCGTGGCAACCGCCGGGCGCGGGGGTGTTGGTGGTGGACTATCCCGGCTACGGGGCCAGCGGGGGGCGGGCGACGGAGCCGGGCCTCTACGAGGCGGCCGACCTCGCGTACCGGGCGCTCGCGGGCCGGGACGATGTCGACCCGGCCCGCGTCTTCGTCTATGGCCGCTCGCTCGGCACCGTGGCGGCGACGTACACGGCGGCGACTCAGCCGGTCGCCGGGCTGATCCTCGAGTCGCCGTTCACCAACGCCCGGGAAATGAGCGGACAGCACTACGGCCTGTTCCCGCGCTTCATTCTGCGCCTGCGGCTCGACAATCTCGGCGCGATCGCGCGCGTGCGCTGTCCGGTGCTCGTCTTTCACGGAACGGCGGATCTCCTGGTGCCGCCGCGCATGGGCGAGGCGGTCGCGCGGGCGGCGCCGGGCCCCGTCGAGCTGGTGTGGATCGAGGGCGCGGGGCACAATACCACTTACGAAGTGGGGGGGAAGAAGTACCGCGAGAAGCTGTGGCAATTCGTCACGGATACGAAGTAACCGTACGGCGTACGCCGTACGGGGTAACCCGTACGGTTGAGCCGTAGATAATCAGATCACGGTCACCGGAAGCAACTGGTCTCGTTCAGCCTCAAACAGGCTCTCGGCCTCGTCGAGGCTCCGAGCCACGGCGGGATCGGCGGGGTCGGGGAACTTGGCGCTGGGCGCGACGCGTCCGGTGAGCTTGCGCACGGCGACGAGCGCCCGCGTCACCTCGCAGCGGTCGGGGTCGGGATCGGTGTGGCCCGCGACGAGCAGCTCCTCGAGCAGGGGGAGGGCCGCGGGATCGCCGAGCACGTACAGCGACTCGAGGATCTTCGGCGCCAGGAAGCGTCGCAACAGCTGATCGCCGCGGATGCGGGCGAAGAGCGCCACCAGCTCAACCGAGCTCCCCGGGTAGTGGCGGGCCGCCTCCACGGCGCCCGCGACGAAGGCGTGATGCGCGGCCGGGGTGCGCAGATACGTCCGGAACAGCGGCCAGGCATCGGAGGGGCGGCGTTCGGCCAGCGCGAGAAACGCGAAGTAGCGGCGGGGCAGCGGCGCCCGCGTGTCGCCGATGACCGTGCGGAGCCCGGCGACCCCCCAGCGCGCGCCCACGAGCGCGGCCGCCGCCGCATGCTGCCAACGCTCGAGCTCGGCGACGCGGAAGGTGACCACGTGTGGGTCGAGAAAGGCGCGGGCGCGCTCCAGCACCGCCAGGAGGCGGCGGTCCACCTCCGCGAGCGCCGGCTCCAGCGCTTCGGTGTTCGCCCGGCGGGCGTGGGCCAGCGCTTCCCAGCCGAGCTGCTGCAGGTCCACTGCCTCCCAGGCGGCCTCGAACGCCGGCTCGTCCGGCGCCGCGAGCAGCCGTTCCAGGGCCGCGGAGAAGCCACACAGCTCCCGCAACGGATCCACGCGTGCAACATACCGCGGCGAAGGCGGTTGTCCACACACGTTGCGATTCCCCAGTCCAAGCCTTAACCTACCGCGCGCCAAGCGAAACCGGCGCCCGCGAGTCGCCCGGGAGGGGGGATTCTGCACCGACGGTTCATCATCCTGGCCGCCTTGTGCGCGGCGGCGTGCTCCCGTAGTGGGGAACCGATCTACATCGGGGTCGCGGGACCCTTTTCCCAGTCCCGGGGCGCCTCGATGAAGCTGTCCGCCCAACTGGCCGAGCAACAGTTACGCGAGCGCGGCGGCGTAGCCGGTCGCCCGTTGCGGCTGGTGTTCGTGGACGACAGCGGCGCGGATGAGAGCGCCGTTCGCGTCGCCAAGCGACTCTCCGACAGCAGCGACGTGGTCGCGGTGATCGGGCACCTGTCGAGCGGGCCTACGCGCTCGGCGCTCGCGGTCTACGACCACGCCCGGCGCCCCGTGCCCGTCATCTCGCCGTCCGCTTCCAACCCCGATCTCTCCGGACTGTCGCCGTGGTTCTTCCGGATCTGCCCGAGCGACCTCGCGCACGGAGCGCAGCTCGCGCGGTTTGCGCGCCAGCGGCTGGGCGCCGCCCGCGCCGCGGTCATCTACACCAACGACGACTACGGCCGGGGCGTGCGGCGCACGTTCGTCGCGGAGTTCACGCGGCTGGGCGGGACCGTCCTGGAGGAGGATCCCTTCCTCTCGACCCACACGACGGCCGAGCCGTACCTGGCCCGCATGCGCCAGCGCGGCGGTGTAGACGTGCTGGTATTGGCGACCCAGCGGGTGGAGGCGGAGACAGTGCTGCGCGACCTCCACGGGCTGGGACTGCGCTGGCCCGTGATGGGAGGCGACGCGCTGGTCGGGATCGAGGCCGACGGGGCGCTCGCGGAGGGCGTCCGGGTGTCGGTCACGTACCTCGCCGACCGCGCGGGCGAGCAGAACGGGGGGTTCGTGAACGCCTACGCGCGGGCGAACGGGGGCGCGCGGCCCGACCACCGGGGCGCTGGGGCGTACGACATCGTGATGCTCCTGGCCAGGGCGATCGAGCAGGGCGGTGCATCGCGGACCGCCGTGCGGGACTATCTCGCGCAGGTCGGGCGCAGCCGACAGGCGTACGAGGGGGTAACGGGGCGGATCGCGTTCGACGACAAGGGAGACGTGCCGGACAAGCCGATCACCATCGCCGTGGTGCGCAGCGGGCGTCTCGTGACGGAGTGGGCGCCGTGACCTGGCGCCGGCCGCACGAGAGTCTCACCGGCCTGCTGGTGATCGGGTTCGCGGGGCTGCTCGCCGGGCTGCTGCTCACCGCGGTGCTGGGCGTGCTGTGGCTGGGCCAGATGCGCCGGGACCTGGAGCGCGAGCTCGGCTCGCTCGAGCAGTCGAGCGAGATGGGCAACGGGCTCATCGCGGGCGCGTTCGACGAGATCCGCACCGCCGAGCAGTACCTGAGCGTGCCCAGCCGCGACGCGGAGCGGGCGTTCCAGCAGTCGGCGGACGACGGGTTTCGCTTCGAGCGCGGGCTGGAAGAGCTCCCCGACCTGAGCGTCGAGGATCGGGTGACGGTCACCCGCATCAAACAGCTGCAATCATCGATCCAGGTCGACTACGCCCTGGCCCACGCCCTGAAGGATCTGGGGCGCGACCGGGAAGCGGCGGCGCAGGCGGCGGTGGTGCGGGAGCCGGCGCAGGAGCTGACGCGCCTGGTGCGCGACCTTGGCGCCCGGCAGGCCCAGCGGTCGGTGGCGGCCGCCCAGCGACTCGGCGACCGGGCCGCGCGACGCCAGGCGCTGCTCATCCTGGTGCTGCTCGCGGTGGTCTTCGTCAGCGTCTCGGTCGCCGCCTGGACGATGCGTGAGGTGCGCGGGCCGCTCACCCGGCTGGTGACGGCCGCCGAGCGGTTCGGCGGCGGCGACCTGCGACCGGTGACCACGGGCCGGATGCTGCGCGAGTTCCGCATCCTCGCCGACGCGATGCGCATCATGGGCGACCGGCTGCGCGGGATCGTGGGCGAGGTCGTGGGCGAGGCGGACCGCATCGCCGGGTCCGCGAGCGACCTGTCGGCGGCGAGCGAGGAGGTGGCGGCGTCGAGCGGGGAGGTGGCGCGGGCGATGGTAGAGATCTCCGGGGGCGCCGAGCAGCAGCGCAACGAGCTGAACGGTATGGGCCGGGCGCTCGCGCACCTGCAGCAGGCCGCCGCGGAGATCGCCGAGGCCGCCACGCGGCTCGCCCAGCTCGGCGAGGAGATCCGCGCCGTGGCCGACCGCCACCGCGGCGACATCCAGGCCGCGAGCGGGGCGCTGCTCGACGTGCGGGAGGTGGTGCAGACGACGTCCACGCAGATCACCCAGCTGGCCGAGCAGAGTACGGCGATCGACGACTTCGTGGAGCTGATCAAGCGGATCTCGTCGCAGACCAATCTGCTGGCCCTGAACGCGGCGATCGAGGCAGCGCGGGCGGGGGAGCACGGCAAGGGGTTCGCGGTGGTGGCCGAGGAGGTGCGCCAGCTCGCCGACGACGCGGCGCGGGCGGCGGCGGACGTGGCGAGCACGACGGCGGTGATCCGCGAACAGGTGGACGACGTGACGTCGACGATGGCGGCGGGGACGGCGAAGGTGCGGGGGCTGGAGTCGGTGGCGGAGGGGGCGGCGCGGGGGCTGGCGGAGATCGTGGCGGCGGTCGAGCAGGTGGAGCAGGCGGCGGCGCGGGTCGGCGCGTCGGCGCAGCAGAACCGGGACGTCGCCGAGCAGCTGGGGGGTCAGGCCAAGGACGTGGGGGGCCGGGCGGTGAGCCACGCGTCGAGCGCCGAGCAAGTCACGGCGGCGACGGAGGAGCAGGGGGCGTCCACCCAGGAGATGGCCGCCTCGGCGGGGACGCTGCTGCAGGCGGCGGAGAAGCTGCGGGCGCTGGTGAAGGAGTTCCGGGTGTAGGCTAGGGGCGCCGCGGCCGGGGCATTGGCGGAGGCTTCGGGGGAGCGGCGAGCACCGCGGCAACTCCACCAAATCTGGCGCAACGACTCGCCGTAGGAACGCCGCCCAAGTACGTGCCGTCTTTGCAGCGCATTGTCGCGCCGGCGGGCGCGACGGCCGTTGCTGGCTGGGCAACGAGCGAAGGTGTGGCCGCGACGGCGGGCCTTGGTGCGGCCCTGCGCGGAAACACCACGCGCAGCCCACCGTGGGCGGCGCACGTGGCGGCATCACTTGGCGCGATGACGAACGCGCCATCGGTGCACCGCGCCACGGCATTCGCCGGAGGTTCGACTACCGAGACAACAGGCTTGGGCCGGACAGAATCCGGTGGAACGGCACTCGCGGGTGCCGCAATTGGTGCCTGCGCGGCGGCACGGGCGCCGACCAGCGACACGGCGAGTGCGAAGCTCAGCTGCCGCGAAAGCAGGAACGCGAGAGGAGTCATTGTATCGTGACCGCGTAGATGGAGGACGGTTGGTAGTTCGGTGCGGTGAACGTCGCGCTGCCGGTGCCGGCACTGAGGCCCTTCACATAGAACTGCACGTAGTACTGGTTCGCGGGTATCGTCACCTGCGTGATCACAGTGCTCGAGGCGCCGCCGGACCGGAACTCGATGTAGGCGTTCGGCTGCAGCGTGAACGTCGTCGCCGCGAGCACATACCGTCCGTTACCGGCCGGGTCGCGCGCGTACAAGGTGACCTCCACGGAGTCGCCCACCTTCAGTGATCCAGGCCAGTTACCGATCGGATCGATGAGTCCCTGACCAACCACGGTGTACGCCGTTGCGGCGTTATGCACCGGCGACGTCGCGGTGGCGACGAGCGTATCGGTCCCCGCCGCAGTCCCGACGATCCGGAAGTTGCCGTAGTAGGTGCCCTGGGGGATCCGGACGCCAGTGGTGGCCACGCCCACGGTGTCCGTGCTCGTCCGCGCCGGGCCGATGTGGGAGAACGCCACGTCGATCGGCGCCGCCGCGTTGTCCGGGGTGGAGACGTATTCGTCGATGTACTGTCCGATCCCCAGCGGCTGGGATCCCCAGCTGAAGGTGAGTGAGGGCGTGACGACCGCGACGTTCACTGTACCTCTGTCGTACTGGTAGTACGCCGCGCGCGCGTCGGAGGCCGAGAGCTGCGCGGTGCCCGTTACTCCGGGGCTCCACTTCGCCGTGCTCACATAGTACATACCGGCCGGAATTGTGATCGTCGCCGAATCGATGGACGCGACCGACGGCGCCGAGGACGCCAGCGTCACCGTCACGTCTTCAGTCGTATAGTGCGCTTGCCCGTTCACGTCCGCGGCGTAGATCGTGATACCCTGCGCCGGCGAGGTCGTGTTCAGCTGTGTGGCCGTGCTCATCACGAATTTCGGCCGCGTGACCTGCACGACCATGGGGAACGCCGGGCTGTAGCCCGTGGCCGTCGCCTGAATCTGAATCGTGCCGACCGTGTCCTGGGCGGTCACGTCGAAGTAGGCGTAGGGTGTCCCCGGCAGGATCTTGACCGACGCCGGCACTGTGGCGACCCGGGGATCAGTACTGAGCAGGTTCACGACCAGGGTATCCACGACGTTGTTCGGCACGGACACGTAGCTCGAGCCCGAGCCGCTGCTGCCGGTCTGGCGCATGCCGAGCACCGGAGTCCCGTTGGAGAGCGCGAGTGACGGGCCGATCACCGTGATGGTCCCCGTCGTGGTCGGGCGGTAGCCGGTGCCGGCGGAGTCGGAATATGTGATGCTCGCGGTGCCCGGACCGACGACGTTCACCGACGTATTGGAGTAGTACGCGTTCTTCGGAATGCGGAAGAACGGCTGCGCGGGGCTGACCACGGTGGGGTCGCTCGAGACTGCCGCGAACGCGATAGTGTCCATCACATAGTGGCCGTTCCCGGCGCTGTCCGTCGCGTACACGGTAATCCCGATCGGCGGGTTGGTAGTGGTCGTCGTGCTCGGCATGCAGCAGTTGGTGAACTGCGGCGTCGTCACCGTCAGGAACGCGGTGTCGGGCCGGTAGCCCGGGGCGGCCACGATGAGCGTGTCGGCGCCGGTCGCGAGCCCGTAGGCATCGAGGTACGTGTAGTAGCTGCCGGCCGGGATCGTGGGAGACGTAGTCGTGAGCGAGTCCACGGTGCCGTGCAGCTGCGTGATACTAACCGCGAGCGGCGTGGTACGATTGTCCGGCGTGGACACGTAGAAGCCGTTGTTGGTCGGGTCGAAGTGCTGCCGCCGGCCCAGCAGCGCCGAGACGAAGCTGAATTGGATCGGCGGCACCACCACGTTGATCGTCAGGGTGTCGAGCACCTGATGACCACTCGCAGAGTAGATGATCCGCGCCGTCCCGACGCCCACCGGCGTGATGTGGGCCCGGGAGTTGTTGTACTGGCCGGAGTCGATCGTCACCGTTGAGGAATCGATCGTGACGACGGTTGGGTCGGTCGACACCAGGGACACAGCGAGCGGCGTGGTCCGGTAGTGCCCGGTCCCCACGGAGTCGGTGCTGTACACCGTGATGGTGCCGCCCGGACTGAAGTTGTTGAACGTGGTGTTGCAGCACGCTGTGATGCGCGGCGAGGTCACGGCGTACACCCCGCTCGTCGGCTGGTATCCGGGTGCGGTGGCCTGCATCGTCACGCTCCCGGGTGTCTTGCCGCGTACCGTGAAATAGACGTAGTACGAGCCTGACGGAATGGTGACCGTCGTAGGCGACCCGAGCACCGTCGAGTCGCTGTTCGCGAGCGTCACGACTAGCGGGGCGGTGACGTTGTTCGGCACGGACACGTACACGTTGTTGTCGTACTGGCCCGAGCCGACGCGAGGCGTGCCGGCGCCCCAGCTGAAAGCGAGCGGCGGGCCGCTGACGGTGTACAGCGCTGAGTCGGGCTCGTGGCCGCTCGCGGTCGCGACGATGTACGCGCTTCCGGCCAGGCCGCCCATGACGAACCGGCCGCTGTTGTTGTAGAACTGGCCGGGCTGGACCGTCACCACACTGTCGAGCATCCGGATCACCATCGTGTCCGTGGAGCTCACCCGGACGACGAGCGAATTGGTCCGGGAGTGGGCCGTGCGCACCGAGTCCTCCGTGTAGACCGTCACATTTTGCTGGGGCGACGTCGTGAAGAGGCCGCCGTTGCCGCAACAGATCCCGACGTACGGCGTCGTGGAGACCACCGTGACGGCGCTGGCAGCCGTCCATCCCGGGGCGGAGAGCGTGATCGTCGCCGAGCCGGTGGCCCGCGCGGAGGTCGTGAAGTAGGCGTAGTACGAGTTGGTCGGGATCGTCACCGACGGCGTGACGGTCGCGACGGTGATGTCGGAGCTGGCGAGCGTGACCGGCACCGGGAGATTCGTGGTCGTCGGGGTGGACACATAGACGTTCGGCTCGTACTGGCCGGCCCCGAGACGGATCAAGCTGGTGCTCGGCGTGAGCACGGCCGCGTAGGCCGTGAAGGTCGATGCCGCCCCGTTCACGCCGACGGCGTTCGGCGTGATGCTCGTTGTGCCCGCAGCCAGCGCACGGATCTGGATGTCCGCCGCCAGCTGGCCCGCCGGGATCAACGCCGGATCCGGCGAGATCGACGCGATGCCCGGCGTCGAGTAATTGAACGTCACGTACGTACCGCCCGCCGGCGACGGATCGGAGAGCAGGACCTGTGTGTTCACGACGTCCGTCGCGTTGATCGCATAGCTACCGGACGCGAGTCTCATGTTTGCTGTCACCTTGACCACGGCAGTGTCGCCGTCGTAGCCCAGCGCGCTGCCGTCGGTCGCCGTCACCGTCGCGGTGCCGGCGCTGTCGCCGACCAGGGTCGCGTTGCCGGACGTGACGTTCGGCGAGATCACGATCGACGGCGCGCTCCAGTGCGCGTAGGCCGACGCCGTCAGGTTCACGGTGAGCGGCGTGCCGGCCGGCTTGCTGAGCAGGATCGGGATCGACGCGCTGGAACCGCGGCCGACCGACACCGTGTCGCGGCCGAACGAGATGAGGGCGGGCCCGCCAGCGGCAACGGTGACGGTCAGGGTGTTCGACGTGATGGCGCCGCTCCTCGCAGTGATGTCCGACGTCCCGTTCGAGACCCCGGTCACGACACCGCTCACGGAATCCACGGTGGCGACGGCCGGATTGGCGGACGTGAAGACGAACGAGCCGCCGGCGATAAAGCGGTTGTTCGCGTCCTTACCGCGGGCGACCAGGCCGACGGTACCGGTGACGGCGATCGTCGCCGTGAGGTTACTGGCCGGCGGGCTCAGCGTGATGGATGCCAGCACCTGCGACACAGTCAGCAGCGCGCCCGGCGTCGAGGTGAAGCCCTGCGCCGTGGCCCGGATTTGCGTGAGACCGTTGGCGGCAGACGTGGCGCTCGTGGTGTCGCCGGCATTCGAGCCCAGCACCGCCACCGACCCGTTGGTCGAGACCCAGGTGAACGAGACTCCGCTCATCACCGCGTCGAGCGTGTCGTGCGCGACGGCGCGGTACCGCCGCGTCAAGCCGAGCGAGGTGAGGGTGAAGGTGTCGGTCTTGAAGGCGCCAACCGTATCCACCACGACGGCAATTCGGGTGATCGGCGTGATCACGATCACATCTGCCACGCCAGTGATCGCGCCGGACGTCGCGCGGATCTGTGCAGTCCCGAGCCCCAAAGCGGTGACGTTGCCACCAGCGTCCACCGACGCGACGGCCGGTGCCGTGGACGTCCAGGTAAACGTCGTCACGCCCGTGACGGGACTACCCAGCCCGTCCACCGCTACCGCCGAGAAGGTGAAGGCGCGCGTAAGATAGATGCTACGCGTGCCGGGCGTCACGTTGATCGTCGCGATGCGCTGTTGGACGACGATCAACGCCGAGTCCTTCGTGCCGCCGGCCTCCGTGGCCACGACGTAGGTCGCACCGTTCGCCACGGCCGTGACGAGCCCCGTGGTGCTCACCGTCGCGAAGGCCGGCGCGCGGCTCACCCATGTGAAGGCGCCGACCACCGGATTGCCCGCGGTGTTTCTGGCCTGGGCGGCGAGCGTCACCGTTTGCGTGAGTGCTGTGAGGGTGTCGCGGTTCGGGGTGACTGTGGTCGAGACGGCGGTACCTGTCCCGGCGGTGACCGTGGCCGCGAACAGCACGTTGGCGCTCGTCCCAGCCAGCGTGGCCCGCACCTGTTCGGACCCCAGCGAGGCGCCCAGTGTGTAGGTGATTTGCGTGAGACCGGCGCCATCCGTCGTGGTCGTGTCGGCACTCACGATCCCCGCCCCGGCGAGGCGGGCCCATGCTACCTTCGCCCCGCTGGACGGGTTGTTCAACGCGTCGGTCACCTTCACCACGAAGGGGGCCAACGTCGCCCTGACCGTGTCCGATTGCCCGTTGCCGGAGACGAGCTGGATGTTTACCGGTCCAGCGAGTGTGCCTGTAGCCGTGAATGTTCTCGGCGAGCCTGAGAGCGCGCCGGCGTTCGCGAGGACGGTGATGGGGCCCGGCGTCGTCGGAGTGAGAGTCACAGAGGCATACCCGGTGTCGTCGCTCACAGTCGTCCCGGTGGACAACCTGCCCCCGCCGGCCGTCACGCTCCACGTCACCGGCCGGCCCTTGAATCCGGCGTTCAGCCCATCGAGCACCTGCACGGTCAGTGGGGCGGGGAGCGCGGCATTGACCGGGCCCGTCTGCCCGTTCCCGCCCACCATGACCAGCACCGCCGCCGGCGGCACCACGTGCACTCGGGTCGAGTCCTTGAGGTGCGTTGGCGTCTCCGCGATGATCCACGCGCTGTCCCGCCGTGGCACCGCGCCGGTGAAGATCGCGGTGAAGGGCGTCGGATAGACGACGCTACCGAGCGTGGGATCGCTCACCCGGTACCCCACCGGCACACCGGGAATCGGCTTGCCGCCGGCGTCGTACACCACCGCCCGCAGCGGCACCGGCGTGCCGCCGATGGCGGTCGTGTCCGCCGGCAGCATCACGACTCGCGCGGCGTTGGCCCCCGGCCCCACGTACGTGGCGGTGAACGGCTGCGGCGCCGCGGTCTGCCCCGCGGTCAGCGTCACGGTGGCGCTCAGGTCGTACCACGTCGTGCCGCCGCCGAACGCGACGACGCTGAGGAAGAAGTCTTCGGTGGTCTGGCGCAGCTCGACGGCGAGCTCGATGACGATGAGGTCGCCCGGCGGCTGCACGGCAAAGGCGCTGTCGAAGGCGAGGCTGTTGTCGGGGCGACGCAGCTGGACGCGGACGGAATCGACGGGGATCGGCGGCTGGCCCGGCTGGAGCTGGAACAGCGGGGAGAGGTCGAACGCAGCCGTCCCCCGCCGCAGCGGCGCGGTCGGGTGATCGGTACACGTAAGAACCGCGAGGGCCAGCCCCAGGCCGGCCCCGATCCGCAACGCGCGACGCACCGAAGGCCTTCTAGCGGCGGGACTTCTTCTTCTTCTCGGGTTTGTGCTTGGCCTTGGGTTTGGCGCCGCGCGCCGCTTTGCGCTTCGCCTTCAACGCCGTCTCGATTTCGGCCATCACCCGCTCACCTTCCTCCGGGCCGATCAGGCCCCGGCGGACGGCGTACCGCACCAGCTCCTCCGCATCCTCGACCGCGAACTCACCCAG
>QHVC01000201.1 GCA_003222205.1 Gemmatimonadota bacterium
CAACGACAAGGAAGCCGTCTACCTCGGCGTGTGGCCGCTCGTCGGCAGCAACGAGATCGAAGTGGCCAGCCGTCTCCACGCCGAGATGAATCGGCTCCGCGCCAATCTGCCGCCGGACATCGACATGCAGCTGGCGTACGACGCGACGGTGTTCATGACCGACGCGCTGCACGAGATCTCCAAGACCCTCGCCGAGACCATCCTCATCGTGGGCCTGGTGGTGTTCCTGTTCATGGGGTCGGTGCGCACCGCGCTGGTGCCGCTGGTGGCGATGCCGGTGTCGCTGGTGGGGGCCGGGGCGGTGATGTACGCCTTCGGCTTCAGCCTCAACCTGCTCACCATCCTCGCGATCGTGCTGTCGGTCGGACTGGTGGTGGACGACGCCATCGTCGTCGTCGAAAACGTCGAGCGCCACGTGCGCGAGGGGAAAACGCGCATCCAGGCGGCGCTCGTCGGGGCGCGGGAGCTGGTCGGGCCCATCATCGCGATGACGATCACGCTCGCCGCCGTGTACACCCCGATCGGGTTCCAGGGCGGGCTCACCGGCTCGCTGTTCCTGGAGTTCGCCATCACGCTCGCCGCCGCGGTCGTGGTTTCAGGCGTCGTCGCGATCACGCTGTCGCCGGTGATGAGCTCCCGCTTCGTCCACGACGCGGGCAAGGAAGGCCGGTTGACGCGGCTGGTGCAGCGCGGCTTCGAGGCGATCCGCCGGCGCTACGAGCGGCTGCTCGAGGGCGCGTTGCAGATGCGCTGGGCGATCGTGGCCGGCGCCGTGGTCGTCATGCTTGCGGCGGTGCCGTTATACCAGGGCTCGCGGCGCGAGCTGGCCCCGGTCGAAGACCAGAGCCACATCAGCCTGTTCATGCAAGCGGCGCCGGACGCGTCGCTGGAGGCCACCAACCGCGCGTCGCTGGAGGTGGTCAAGGCGATCCGCTCGTTCCCCGAGGCCAAGTTCATGTGGTCGCTGACGACGTCGTGGGGCGGGTTCGGCGGCATGGTGATGAAAAACTTCAAGGAACGCACCCGGACCACCGAGCAGATGTACGGCCAGGTGTACGGGGCGGTCTCGCAGATCCCGGGATTGCAGGTGTTCCCGCGCCTCGATCCGCCGCTCCCCACGCCCGGCCAGTACGACGTGGAGCTGGTGCTGGCGAGCGACCTGCCGCCCGAGCAGATGCTCCAGACCGTGGGCACGGTGTTGGGCGCCGGCTGGCAGAGCGGCAAGTTCCTGTACGTCGACACCGACCTGAAGATCGATCTGCCCGAGGCGCGCGTCGTCATCGATCGCGACCGCGTCGCCGATCTTGGGCTCGACCTGGCCAGCGTCGGCCGCGAGCTGGGCACGCTGCTCGGTGGCGGCTACGTCAACCGCTTCAACTACTTCGACCGCAGCTACAAGGTGATTCCGCAGATCGGCGACGACGGGCGCACCACCGTGGCGCCGCTGCTCGATCTCAAGATCAAGACGCCGAGCGGTCAGCTGGTCCCCGTGTCGACGTTTACGCACATCGAGTCGACGACGGCCCCGCGCACCCTGAACCGGTTCCAGCAGCGCAACGCCGTGCGGATCTTCGGCGGCGTGAAGCCCGGCGTGACCAAGGAAGAGGGCCTGCGCGTGCTGGAAAACGCGGCGCGCGCGGCCGCGGGACCGGCCATCGGCATCGACTACGCGGGCGAGTCCCGCCAGATGCGCCTCGAAGGCGCGGCGCTGTCGATGACGCTCGTGTTCGCGGTGATCCTGATCTACCTGGTGCTCGCGGCGCAGTTCCGCAGCTTCCGCGATCCACTGGTAGTGCTGATCGGCTCGGTGCCGCTCGCCATTTCCGGGGCGCTGGTGTTCAGCTTCCTCGATCTCACCACCATCAACATCTACTCCCAGGTGGGGCTCATCACCCTGGTGGGACTGATCGCGAAGAACGGCATTCTGATCGTGCAGTTCGCGAACCAACTGCAGGCGCAGGGCGTCGCGAAGCTCGTCGCGCTGCGCGAAGCGGCGCTGACGCGGCTGCGGCCAGTGCTGATGACCTCGGCCGCCACTGTGTTCGGGCACTTGCCGCTGGTGTTCGCGACCGGCCCGGGCTCGGCGGCGCGCAACAGCATCGGGACGGTGCTGGTCGCGGGGATGACGGTGGGGACCATCTTCACGCTGTTCGTCGTCCCGGTGTTCTACTCCTTGATCGCGACCGAGCACGCCCCCGGCACGGCCGAGCATGAGGTGTTCACGGTCAGACCCGCAGGTGAACCCGCAGGTGGACCAGGACTGGCAGGGGAGGCGGCTCATGCGTAGCGCGATTCTTCTGGGGCTCGTTGGGCTGGTCGCGCTCGCTGCCTGCGCTCCGGGTTACAAGTCCGCGGGGGTCCCGCTCCCGGCGTCGTTCCGGGAAGTGAGCGACTCCGCACCGACCGCGGTGACCGCCACGACCGCCTCGGCTGCGACAGCGGGAGCACCAGTAGTTCAGGCGACCGCCGCTGTCGCCGTGGATTACTGGACGCAGCTGGGCGACACCACGCTGTCCCGGCTCGTCGGTGAAGTCGCGCGCGCCAACCTCGACGTGCGCTCGGCTGAGGCCCGGGTGAGTGCCGCGCGCTCGGCGAAGATCCGCAGCGCGCTGGATCTGACGCCCGGGGCGATCGTCTCCGGGGGCTACGCCCGGCAGCGCCTGTCCACCGCGACCTTTCCGGGCGCCACCGGTGTCTTCCCGGACCAGAATGTGTGGGACGCCGGCGTCACCGCCTCTTGGGACCTGGACGTGTTCGGGCAGATCCGCCAGACCGTGCAGGCGCAGGGGGCGCTCGTGAGCGTGGCGCAGGAACAGCTGCGCGACGTGCAGGTGTCGCTCACCGCGGAGCTGGCCCGCACCTACTTCGAGCTGCGCGGCGCGCAGGAGCAGCTCGCGGTGGCGCGCCGCAACGCCGACAACCAGCG
>QHVC01000088.1 GCA_003222205.1 Gemmatimonadota bacterium
CACCGTCACGCCCTACGAAGCCGGCCTGTCGTTCATCGTGAAGCTCGACAAAGGGGCGCCGTTCACCGGCGAGGCGGCGCTGAAGAAGCAGAAGCTCGAGGGGGTGACGCGGCGGCTCGTCGGCTTCACGGTCTCCGAGCCCAAGGTCGTGGGCCGGCACGGCATGGATGTCTACGTGGACGGCCAAAAGGTGGACATCGTGCGCAGCGGCACCGTGACGCCGACGGTCAACGCGGCCATCGGCACGACGTACGTTCCCAAAGCACAAGCCCAACCCGGGACGCAGCTCGAGATCGACGTGCGCGGCAAGCGCGTGCCGGCGCAGGTCGTGAAACTGCCGTTCGTGGCTCATCGGACGAAACGGTGACGGGCGGGGTCGGGCAGGGTCGGGCGGAGGCGGACGGGGGGGGAGGGATCCGCATCGGGATCCTCACCGTGTCCGATCTTGGCGCGCAGGGGCGTCGCGAGGATTCTTCCGGCGACGCCATTCAGCGGTGGGCCGAGGGCCGCGGCTACGAGGTCGTGGTCCGCAGCGTGGTGCCGGACGAGACCGCGCTCATCGCCGGCAAGCTCACTCGCTGGTCGGACTCAGGCGAGGTGGACGTGGTGCTGACCACGGGTGGCACCGGGTTGGGGCCGCGCGACGTGACCCCGGAGGCGACGACGGCGGTGCTGGAGCGGCCGGCTCCGGGCATCGCCGAGGCGCTGCGGGCGACGGCCGCCAGGGACTTCCCGCGGGCGTGGCTGTCGCGCGGGACGGCCGGGGTCCGCGGGACGACCCTGATCGTCAACCTCCCGGGCTCGCCGGGCGGGGTCGAGGACGGGCTCAAGGGGCTGGAAGGGCTGCTCGACCACGCGGTAGAGCTGCTCACTGGCGCGCCGACGGACCACCGCTGAGGTCTGACGTCTGATGTCTGAGGTCCGATGACCGATCGCATCTTCATTACCCAGGACGACCTGGAGCACGCGGTTCGCGCCAACGCGCAGCTCGAGGGCGCGGGCTTCGCCACGACGCTGACCGCGTCGCTGGAGGAAGCGCGCGCGGCGCTGACGCGTTACGAGCCGGAGGCGATCGTCCTGACCGGCGGGCTGCACGAGAACGCGGCCGCGCAGCTCCTCGCCTTGGCGCGGGACCGCGCGATCTCGACGCTGGGGCTAGCTGAGTCCACCGAGCCCGATCCCAAAGCCCTCGCCAAATTGCTCGGGCTGACGGCCTGGCTCCGGAAGCCCGCTGACGCGGCGGAGGTGGTGGCGACGGTCAAGCGGCTGATCGAGCGCCGCCGCCTGCAACAGCGCACGGGGATCATCGGGGAGTCGCCGGCGATCCAGGAAGTGCTGGTGAAGATCGAGCAGATGGCGCCGGTAACGTCCACCGTGCTCATCGAGGGCGAGTCGGGCACCGGCAAAGAGCTGGTCGCGCGCGGCATCCACGACCTCTCGCCACGCCGCGGCCAGGCGTTCATCGCCGTCAACTGCGCCGCGCTCCCCGAGACGCTGCTCGAGAGCGAGCTGTTCGGGCACGAGAAGGGCGCGTTCACCGGCGCGGCGGAGCGTCGCCTGGGGCGCTTCGAGCTGGCCGATGGCGGGACGATCTTCCTCGATGAGGTCGGCGAGATGCCGCCCGCGACGCAGGTCAAGCTGCTGCGGGTGCTCGAGGATCGCTCGTTCTTCCGCGTCGGCGGGACGCAGCCGATCAAGGTGGACGTGCGGGTGATCGCGGCGACGAACCAGTCTGTCAAGGAAGCGGTGGCGCTGGGCAAGTTCCGCGACGATCTCTATTACCGGCTCAACGTGCTCGCCATCTATCTGCCGCCGCTGCGCGACCGCCGCTCGGACATTCCGCTGCTCGTGCGCACGTTCATCGCCGAGTTCGCCAAGCTCCACGACCGGCCGTTCCGCGGCATCACGCCCGAGGCGTTGCAGATCCTCGTGGACGCCGACTGGCCCGGCAACGTGCGGCAGCTGCGCAACCTCATCGAGTCGATGGTCGTGCTCGCGCCCGAGGGCCAGATCCAGCCGGGCGACGTCCCGCACGAGATCCGCGAGCGGGGGCGCGGCCTGCCGATGCGCCTCCCGGCGGCGACGCGCGAGATCGCGGGGCAGGAGCTGGAGTTCATCTTCCGCAGCCTCGTCGAGCTCAAGCTCCAGGTCGAAGAGCTGCGGCGGCGCCTCGAGGAGCGGCCGCAGCGCGTCGAGGTCATCGAGGTCGGCCCCGGCGCGCCGCTCGCGACCGTGGACGCCGAGCCACTCCCCGAGGGGCACGTCGTCTACCGCGCCGGCATGACGATGGCGGACGTGGAGCGCGCGGCAATCGAGGCCGCGCTCAAGGAGACCCGGGGCAACCGCCGCCGCGCCGCCGAGGTGCTCGGCATCGGCGAACGCACCCTGTATCGCAAGCTGAAAGAGTACGCGCTGGCGTAATTGACTTCGCCCCACCGGGGCCGCATGTTAGGGCGCCCTTGCTCAACCCCTCGGCGGCCCTGCGGACAGCCAGGTGAACTTCAAAGTAGATCCGGAGCTGTGCGTCACCTCCCTGACGTGCGTACGGGTGTGCCCCGCCGACGCCTTCGCCGTCCAAGGGGACAAGGTCCGGATCCTCGACGATCGCTGCACGCGCTGCGGCATCTGCCTGCCGGCGTGCCCCCACGAGGCGATCGTCGCCCAGGGGGACGCCGACCGCGCCCGGGACCTGCTGGCGACCGGGCAGGCGACGCTGATCCTGAGCGTCGAATCGGCCGCCTTCTTCTATCCGTCTACTCCCGAGCAGGTCGTCAACGCGTGTTACGAGGCGGGTTTCCGCAGCGTGTACCGCGGCGTGCTGGGCGACGAGCTGGTCGCCCGGGAGTACCTAAAGCTCTGGGGCGACACGGGTTGGGGCACGATGATCCGCAGCACCTGTCCGGTGATCGTCGCCACGGTGCGCAAGGACTACCCCGAGCTGGTGCCCTATCTGGCGCCGGTGGCGACGCCGATCGCAGCCGAGGGCCGCTATCTCAAGGCGATGTACGGCGAGGACACGCCCATCGTGTACGCGGGAGTGTGCCTGACCGAGGGCGGTGCCGACGTGGACGCAGCGATCACGTTCGCGGAGCTCAAGGAGCTGCTGCGCAAGCGCCGCGTCACCATCGAAGATCAGCCGCTGCACTTCAGCCGCATTCCCGAGGAGCGGCGGCGTCACTGGAGCACGGCGGGCGGGCTGCCGCTCGAGGTGCTGATGCAGGAGCGGCACGCGAGCCGCCGGTTCCGGAAGGTCCGCGGGCTCGAGTCGCTCAAGGCGATCGCGCGGGCGGTGGGCGTGGACCGCATCGAGCTGGGGTTCGTGGACATCCTGCCGTGCGAGGGGTGCCTCGATCACCCGCTGCTGGGGCCGCGCGAGGAGCTGTTCCGCCGGCGCCAGATCGTGGGCGCCACCGAGCCGCCGCGGGCGGCGTATCCGGTCATCGAGGACCAGGTGGCCCGGCGCGTGCAGGTTGAGACGGCGTTCGAGATTCCCCGCGACGGGCACGAGCCGCCGGCCGACGTGGTCGAAGAAGTGCTCGCGGCGATCGGCACGGCACCGAACGGGCGACCCTGGGACTGCGGCGCGTGCGGGTTCGACACCTGCCGCGGCTTCGCCGTGGCGGCGGCCGAGGGGCGGACGACGCTGAAGTCGTGCCCGCCCTACCTCGACCGCATGGCGACGCAGGCGCTGTCGCAGGCGGCCGAGGACGCGCTGACGGGGCTGGGGACGTTCCGGGTGCTGCGCGACCGGCTGGCGAACGAGGTAGCGCGCAGCAAGCGCAGCACCGAGTCGTTTGCGGTGCTGTTCGTCGACCTCGACAACTTCAAGCAGGTGAACGACAAGTTCGGGCACGAAGCGGGGAACGAGGTGCTGCGCCAGGCGGCGCGGGAGCTGCACGGGGTGATCCGCACGACCGACTTCGCGGCGCGCTACGGCGGCGACGAGTTCGTGGTGGTGCTGGTGCGCACCGGGCTGGAGGGGGCGCGGGGGGTGGCGGAGAAGGCGCGGGCGCGCGTGGAGGCGATCGGCCGGGCGCTCGGCTATCCGACGGGGCTGGTGACGGTGAGTATTGGTGTGGCCGAGTTCTCGCCCGCGAACAGCGAGCGGGAGGACGTGCTCGTGGCGGCCGACCGGGCGCTGTACCGGGCCAAGGCGGCGGGGCGCAACCAGGTGGCAACGGGAGACCAATGACGTGACGCCTTCCAAGTCGGCGCAAGAATCGGGTGACGAGGGGCAGCGCCCGCCGCTGCAACCGGGCGGGGGAACTGGGCCGGATCCGTGGGGGGTGAAGCGCGCGGAGAACCTGCTCACGAGTCTCACGGGCGTCTTGTCGGCGAGCGTCGTGGTGACGCCACAAGGCGAGGTGAGCGAGATCCACGTGCTCACCCGCAACGACGTCGCGGCCAAGCAGGTGGTGCGCAACATCGAGTCGGCCCTGATGGCGCAGCTCGGCATGAAGATCGATCACCGCAAGATCAGCGTGGCCCAGACGGCGGACGTGCGGCCGATCGAGCAGCTGCAGGAAGACGCGATTTCTTCCCGCGCCAAGAAGCGCGTAGTGGTGTTTCGGCGTCTCGAGGTGCGGCCCGCGGACCGGCCGCAGCGGGTGGTGGTGACGGTGAAGCTGTCGTTCGGGGATCGGGAGGCAGAGGCGCAGGAGCTGGGGACCGATACGTTGCGCAACCGCGTCGAGGCGGCGGCGCGCGCGGCGGCGCTGTGCTTGGACGACCTCATCCCCGACAACTCGATCGCGCTCGAAGGGGCGCAGATCATCGATGCGTTCGATCGCAAGTTCGTGTTCGCAGCGGTGCATGGCCTGGGGGGACGGGAGGCGCAGCTGCTGACGGGAACGTGTGAAATCCGTGAAAGCGCGGAGCGCGCCGCGGTATTGGCGGTGCTGAACGCGACGAACCGCTGGGTGGACGCGAGACGGTGACCAGTCGCCGGTAACCGGCACCTGCCTGTAACATCTTATAATTCAGTACATTAGGCCCAGGTACGAACCGTGTGCCGCGAGGGTGCGAAACGGGGGCTAGCGCGTTTTGGATTTCGATAGTATCTCGGGTTCCGTGGATACGGGTCGAATCAAGCGGTACTGGGGCACGCAGCGGGTTGCGCGGGTGTGTCAGGTGACGCCGGGGACAGTGGCCAACTGGATCGATCAGGGGCTACTTAAGGGCCACAAGACGCCGACGGGGCGGCGGCGGGTGGCGTCGGCGGACCTGGCGGATTTTCTGCGTGCGCACGGGATGGCGGTGCCGGCGGATCTGGCGCAGGCCGAGGCGCAGCGCGAGAAGATCGTGGTGGTGGACGACGAGCCGGCGTACCTGAAGGCGCTGATGAAGTTCATCGAGCGCAGCGATCTCGGCGTGGACGCGGTACCGGCGGCGAACGGGATGGACGCGCTGCTGGAGATCGGGAAGCTACGGCCGGCGGTGGTGGTGCTCGATTACCGGTTGCCGGACATGAATGCGGACCAGTTGGTGGAGCGGCTGCTGGAGCCCGGGGGGCGGGGGTTGGGGGCGGAGGTGGTGGTGGTGACGGGGGGGATTCCGCCGGAGGCGGAGCAGCGGCTGCGGCGGGTGGGGGTGCGGACGGTGGTGCAGAAGGTGGACGGGCTGGACGTGGTGGTGGGCGCGATCCGGGAGGCGCTGCGGCAGCGGCGCCGGGCGGCATAGGCGACAGGGAGTGCAACGGCGCTGAGCGCGTGAAGCGCGTGGCGCAGCCGGTATACAAACCGAACTTCGAAAAAAAGGGGCCCCAGGTCACCGCAGGCCACAAGCGGAGCTGAGCGGACAGGAAAACGAGCGGAGCGTCGGGTGCGCCGTAGCGAGGCGTGCCACTCCAGGTCAACGAGTCAACAACTCGCTGTTCCGAATGGGGGTGACGCTCGATATGTATGGATTGCTCGCGGCACTGTTCACAGCAATCGCGAAGTTGTTTTTCGCGGATGGCAACGTCAGCTGGTAATTGGTGGCTATGGGGCTCCCTATTCTTCATGCGAAGCAATGAGGCAAGCCAGCAGATGACTCGTGCGAGGCTCGTAACAGGCCAGTACAGAATCTATTTACTGGTTCTCGGGCTCAGCGGCGTGGCTGGGTGGCTGCTCAGTACATCCAACTGGTCGTTTTCCCTCACCAGTCAACTCTGGAACGACGTAGCGGTTTTCGCCGTTACCGCGATTTTGAGTGAGGCATGGCACCTACGCGGGTCCTTCGCCAACATCTCTAATTCAGTGGCCTTTGTGCCTCTGTTCTCTGCGGTGCTTCTGTTCCAGCGCCCAATACCAATGCTTATCGCTGGGCTTGCATTGGCTGTAGTTGAGACATTCGTTAGACGAAAGCCGCTAATCAGAGTCTGGTTTAACACCGCTCAGCACATGGTTGCCATTGGCTTGGGCACCGCGGTTTACTCGGCCCTTGGAGGGGCAGTCAGCACAACGGACTTCTCCTTTCGATTGATCCCGTTCGCTGGTCTCATAGGGACTTTCTTCATCATCAATCAGGGTAGCGTCTCCGCGGCGATCGCGATCAGTAACGGTCTCACTCTTCGCGAATCGTGGGAGAGGATCGGTGGCGGTGCGCGAGTCTACGACGTGCTTGCCAGTTCACTGGCGATCCTCCTTGTGTTCCTTTACGTCAAGTTGCAGTTCGTGGGTCTAGCTGTTGTTGTACTCCCTCTGTTTCTAGTCCGTCAGTTGTACCAGATGAACCAGACCCTGCAGACTGAGCTGGAGGAAAAACTTGAGCTGATGGTGAAGTCCATTGAAGCCCGAGACCCCTACACATCTGGTCATTCTCGGCGGGTTTCGGAGTATGCGAGCGCGATCGCAAGAGAAGTAGGTCTTCAAGTCAAGGACATCGACGCGATTCGTCGCGCGGCGCTGCTCCACGATGTGGGAAAGATCTATGAGGAGTTTGCCCCTCTCCTTCGCAAACAAACGAAGCTGACGCCGGAGGAGAGGATTGTGATGCAGACCCATGTTGTGCGGAGCGCCGAGCTCTTGAGTCCTGTTGCGAAGTTCAAGGGTGCAATCATTGAGGCTATCAAGCATCATCACGAGAACTATGATGGTACTGGGTACCCCGATGGGCTTGCTGGAGAGCAAATCCCCCTCGGTGCAAGGATCATCATGGTCGCCGACACGATGGATGCTATGACAACGGACAGGCCATACCGAAGGGCCCTCACACTTCAGTACGCGGTCGGGGAGCTTCGGAAACATGCAGGACGGCAGTTCGACCCCCGACTTGTTGAGCTTGTCTCGAAGTCCAGGGCAATCGCACGGCTGCTTGGTGCCGTTGCATCCGAGGAGCAGGAAGCAAAGGTTGGGCAGGAGGCGGCGTCCGGCAAGAGCTTGTCTGCTGTCAAGCCTCGGTGGGCCACGCTCAACTCGGATCGAGTCGGGTTTTAGCTCTTATTGGCGTGTCTCGACAAACGAGTTTGGGAAACATTTTTCGTCTATGAAACCCTGCGCGATTAGCACTCCTCTCTTCCCGTGGAGTTGGGGCTGATAGAGGACCCGTAGTTCCTCTTCTGTATCCTGCCCATAACAACCATGCAGCTGCCTTTCTAACCATGCTCCTACAGCCAGGGCGTCCAAGTAGTACAAGGGCAGGCGATGCTTGAATTCTCTCTTAGATTCCTGAACGATTGACATCGCGGACTCAGGGCCGTGAACCTTGGTCTTCCACAAGACCTTGACCTTCAGGTACATGCCTTTTTCCCAAACGGCGTGTTCTCGACCCGCCGCGGCGAGCTCTGCAGCTTCCGCCGAAGCAAGTGCCATACTCTCGTTCCCCATGACTAACCCTACAAGACAACTGACGAGGTAAAACTCAACTTGCGTCTGCCAGCTATGCCTCCTGACCATGGCCTCTCGAGCTTGGTCGAGGTTCTGCAGAGCCCGTAGCCGGTCTCCATTGAAAGCGTATGCCTCGGCCAACACAGTATGCGAAGTTGTGGAGTATGGGTGATTGAAGGCTTTCCGGGCGTGGTGAACAGAATCCTCTCCGTAGGACACAGCGGATGCGCACGAGCCGCGCAAGAGAGCGTTCGACGATAGGTTCTGAGACAGCAAAGAGGCTCGTGAGTCGTCCCCGATCCTCAGCGCTATGGCCCTTGCGCTGAGGAAGGACTCCTCAGCCTCGGGGAATTCACAGAGGAGCATTTGCGCAGCACCAAGCGAGGTAAGGGCCTGCGACATTTGGACAAGTCTCCCACTGGAGTTCAGCAGGCTAACCGCAAGGTTGAGAACTTCCTTGGCCTTGCGTATCTCTCCCGCATAGAAGTCACAGAAGCCTAAGGCGCAGAGAAGGTCGGGATCCCGGCTGGCTGTAGAGCTGTCGGATAGTTGCTGCAACGCATTTCGGGCTGTGTTGACTCGCGAAAGGTCTCCAGACTCAGCCCCAGAACGAGCCAATTCCAAAGCTGCTTGGGCCACTAGCCCCTTGTCCCGGGCCTTCTGGGCATCCGCGTATGCGTCGTCAGCCGCAGTGCAATAGAGGGCGTCGCCAGCGTCCAGAAAGCGAGTGGCCTTCGCAAGGAGCACGGAGGCATTAGCCCGGAGGGTGACGGAGAGCGTGTTGTCGCTCAGCAGGCTGTCGAGGATCTGCTTGGCTAGCCAGGCCTTGGACTGTTCGAAGAGGGCTTCAGCCAAGAGAAGCCGCCCTTCTTTGGTGTTGTGTTTATCCGTCGATTCACGAAGGAGATGAGAGAGCAGCCGTTCCGCTTCACAAGGTGCTCCCACATTGAGTGCAGCTCTGGCGCCAACTATGGCGTGCTTCAACGCCAGTTCTTTGTTACCACCTCGGAAGTAGTGCCACGCGATTTCGGAGGAGAGATCCTCAGAGCCCTTCGTTGAGCGTGCTTGGAGAAACCTCGCTACCTGCTGATGGAGCTGCTGTCGAACAGGCGTAACTACGGAGTAGTAGGCTTGCGCTCTCATGAGCTCGTTGCGGAACTCAAGATCTCCCCTCGTGTCTCTTAGAAGGCCGGCATCGCGGAGTCGTCCCAAAGAGTTGCCGGCTTGGGCAACTCCCAGGCCGCAGGCTTTGTAGAGGCTCAAGTCCGAGAGACGGCGACCCAGTAGTGCCGCAAGCCCGAGGCATGATCGGTTCTCCACATCCAGCAGGCGCAGCTGCTGCTCGAAGGCCCGACCGATCGCCAATGGGATCGCGATTGCAAGCTGAGGCTGAGTATCTATGGACTCGATGGCCTCGAGCAACGATCCCTGGTCATGAGTTCGCCATTCCCTCGTCACTAAGTCCAGCGCCAGGGGATTCCCTCGACAAACGTCCAGTATCCTCTGGACGGGGACCTCCCTCGGATCGTCTGCGACCAGTCGTGAGATCAGGTCCCGCCCCTCTGTAGCATCGAGTGGGTCCAGCTCCACTTCCCGCAGCCCCTCAATCGTGGTATCACCTGCCAACGCCGCCTGCGCCACCGTCACGCGCAACTCGCTCGGCCGCGTCGTCAACACGAGTATCACTCGCGTGCCCACCAGCTTGCGCACCAGCACATGCAGAATCCCCGCCGTCGCGTTATCCGCCGCGTGCAGGTCATCCACGACCAGGACGACCGGGCTTTCTTCCGCCGCCGCTGTGACTGTTTTTAAGAACGCGTCGGCAAGCCGTAAGGGAACTACCTCCGGGGCCCACTCCACCGGCCTCGGCACGCCGGGATAGGCCTGCGCTACCT
>QHVC01000203.1 GCA_003222205.1 Gemmatimonadota bacterium
CAAAAAGCCCAGCCGAACGCCCAGAACGGGACGATCCTGTTTCCGGACCAGATGAGCTTGTTCGTCGGCGGCGAGGTCACGCCCCACGTGGGCGGCTTCCTCCAGGTCACCTTCGATCCGCAGAGCGGGCAGCTGGGCATCGACAACGCCGACTTCCGGTACGCGGGCCACACGACGGTCTTGAACAAGCGAACCACGTTCGGCTTCAGCCTCAACAACAACCCGACGGTGCAGGACCTGTGGAATTCCACGCCCGCGTGGGGATTCCCGTACGGCAGCTCGGCGGCGGCGCCCACTCCCGCCGCGGCGGCGATGATCGACGGCACGCTCGGCCAGCAGGTCGCGGGCCTCACGGCGTACACCCTGTGGAACGACCGCGTCTACGGCGAGTTCGGGTTCTACTTCGCCGCCCCGGTCGGTACACCCCGCCCGCTGGACGCGACCGCGAACGACGTGCTGAAGCCCGGCGCCCCGTACTGGCGCTTTGCTCTCCCGCACACGTGGGGTCGCCACTACCTCTCGATCGGGACGTACGGCATGAGCTCGAGACTCTACCCCACCGGCGTGGCCGGGCCCACGAACAAGTTCACCGACATCGGGGTCGACCTCGCCTACCTCCTGTCGCTGGGGCACAACAGCTTCACGACCGACGCCACCTGGATCCATGAGACGCAGAAGTGGGACGCGGGCGGGGCGACCAATCCGACCAATACCCTAAACACGTACCGGTTCGATGCGATGTATCACGTCGGCAGTATGTACGCGTTCACCCTCGCGCCGTTCACGACCACCGGAACGAGCGACGCGACGCTGTACGCGCCAGCCGAGGTCACCGGCAGCCGCACCGGCAGCCCGAATTCCAGCGGCCTGATCGCCGAGGTGGACGTGATGCCGTGGCAGAACTGGCGGCTCCAATTCCAGTACATAGCGTATAACAAGTTCAACGGCGCCAAGACCGACTACGACGGCTTCGGGCGCAACGCGTCGAACAACAACACGCTGTACGTGCTCAGCTGGCTGCTGTTCTAGGCCGGCGACGGGAGGAAAACATGCTGGCGACAAGGATCGGCGGGGGCGCGATGCTCCTGGCGGTGGCGAGCGTCGCGCTCGCGGCGCAGACGTCCGGCCCGGCGGTCGATCCGGGATGGCTCCGGGCGGATAGCGCTGCGCGCTCCGTGGCCGTGACGCTGGTCGCCGCGCTCACCCCGGCGAGCGGCGGCCTGAACTTCAACGGCTTTACCGGCGGGGCGCTCACCGTGACCGTGCCGACGGGCTGGACCGTGACGCTCCATTTCAAGAACCAGGACCAGTTCCTGCCGCACTCGGTGGAAATCGTCCGCGACACGGCCAGCGTGCCGCTGGGGCCGGTCACGCCAGCGTTTCCTCACGCCGCCTCGAAGGCACTCGATCAGGGACTGCCGGCAGGGAGCGGCGAGGACGTGCGCTTCGTGGCCGCGAAGCCGGGCGCCTACTTGATCTTTTGCGCGGTGCCGGGACACGGCCAGGCGGGGATGTGGATCCGCCTCACCGTTTCCAGCGCGGCGCGGGCTCCGAGTCTGCAGGCGACGGCTCCGCACTGAAGCTCGGCCGCCAGCGCCGCACCCGGTGGCAGTACGCGTCGTATGCGGCGCCGAACAGGCGGCGCAGCACCGGCTCCTCGTACAGCCGCACGAACAGGTGGGTGATCAGCAGGAACAGCGCCGTGTAGCCCAGCAGCGTCCACGAGCCGTAGAAGAGGGCCGCCCCCGCGAGCGCCAGAGCGGCGCCGATGTACATCGGGTTGCGGACGAATCGATAGGGCCCGCGCACCACCAGCCGGCGCGGCGGATCGAACGGCGCCGGCGTCCCCTTCCCCACGAAGGCGAACGTCAGGATGCACCACAGCGCCAGCCCCGCTCCTAGCACCACGACAACGAGCCCCAGAACCTGGGTGAGCCCCAGCGATGCGGGCCGCCGCACGCCGGACCACTCCAGCACGCGCCCGGGGAGAAACACCAGCAGGAAGCCGACGAACAACGTCCCATACGTGACGGCCCGCATCAGGACGAACATGGCCGCTCAGTCGGAGTGGGCGCGCAGGTACTCGCGCGCGGCGGCGAGGACGCGCTCTTGCACGTCGGCGATGCTGCCCTCGAACGAGGCGCCCGCCGCCTTCTGGTGTCCGCCGCCGCCGAACGGGTGGGCGAGGTCGGCGACGTCGACGCCGCCCATCGAGCGGAACGAGACCTTCACCCTGCCGTTGGCGATCTGGCGGAACAGCAGCGCGAGCCGCACGCCGGCGATCGAGCGCGGGAACTCCACGATGCCGTCGAGGTCGTCGGCGGTGGCGCCGTGGCGATCGAGGGCGTCGGGCGGGACGGTGACCCAGGCGAGCCCCAACTCGGGCTCCACGACCAGCGTCTCCAACACCTCGGCGAGCAGTCGCACGCGGCCTTCGGGGGCGCTGGCGTAGACCCGCTCGTAAATGGACTCCGGATCGACACCGCGCTCGAGCAGCGCCCCGGCGATGCGCAGCGCCCGCGCGCTGGTGTTGGAGAAGCGGAAGCCGCCGGTGTCG
>QHVC01000204.1 GCA_003222205.1 Gemmatimonadota bacterium
GTGCTGTATGCGGCCGGCGGTGCCGGCGGCGAAGCGGTCGCGCACGTGGTGCGCGATGGCGATGCGGTGTTGCTCCCGTCCGGGTATCACCCGGTCGCCGCGGCTCCGGGATATCGCCTGTATTACCTGTGGGCGCTCGCGGGAGAGGTGCGGCGTCTGGTCGTCCACGAGGATCCCCAACACGCTTGGGTCCATCACGCAGCGGGAGCGCCATGAAGATCACAGACGCGCGCGTCATCGTCTGCAGTCCGGGGCGGAACTTCGTCACCTTGAAGCTCGTGACCGAGGACGGCGTCTCCGGCCTCGGGGATGCGACGGTGAACGGCCGCGAGCTCGCCGTGGCGAGCTACCTCACCGACCACGTCGTCCCGCTGCTGATCGGCCGCGACGCGCGGCGCATCGAGGACACGTGGCAATACCTCTATAAGGGCGCCTACTGGCGCCGCGGGCCGATCACCATGGCGGCGATCGGGGCGGTGGATACGGCGCTGTGGGACATCCGCGGCAAGTCGCTCGATACGCCGGTCTATCAGCTGCTCGGCGGCGCCTCGCGCGACGCGGTGCTGGTCTACGGCCACGCCAACGGCGCGACCATCGAAGAGACGGTGGCGGCCGTCGCCCGGTACGTGAAGCTCGGCTACACGGCCGTGCGGGCGCAGTGCGGCATTCCGGGACTGGCGCAGGCGTACGGCGTCGGCCGCGGCGACCGCTACTACGAGCCGGCGGAGCAGGGAATGCCGCCGGAGCACCTCTGGAGCAGCGAGCGCTACCTGGGCTTCGTGCCCACTCTCTTCACGCGGCTTCGCGCCGAGTTCGGCGACGAGCTGCATTTCCTGCACGACGTCCACCACCGTCTCACGCCGATCGAGGCGGCCCGCTTGGGCAAGGCGCTCGAGCCGTACCACCTGTTCTGGCTCGAGGACCCGGTGCCCGCCGAGCTGCAGGAAGGGTTCCGCCTGATCCGGCAGCACACGACGACGCCGCTGGCGGTGGGGGAGGTGTTCAACACCGTTTACGATTGCCATCGGCTCATCGAGGAACAGCTCATCGATTACATCCGCGCCACCGTCGTGCACGCGGGCGGGATCAGCCACCTGCGGAAGATCGCCGCGCTCGCCGAGCTGTATCACGTGCGCACCGGCTGCCACGGCGCCACCGATCTCAGCCCGGTCTGCATGGCGGCGGCGCTGCACTTCGACTTGAGCGTCCACAACTTCGGCATCCAGGAATACATGACGCACACGGCGGAGACCGATCGCGTCTTTCCCCATTCCTACCGCTTCGAGGCGGGGGTGATGCACCCGGGCGACGCCCCCGGGCTCGGCGTCGACATTGATGAAGCCCTGGCGGCGCGCTATCCCTATGAGCGGGCCTACCTGCCCACCACCCGCAAGCTCGATGGGACGGTCCACAGCTGGTGACGGAGGAGGCATGACCTCACGCCGAGATTTTGTCGCCGGGCTCGGGGCCGCCGCTTTGAGCGCCGCGCTGCCGCTGCACCTCCGGGCGCTGCGTCGCTTCCGCAGCGCCGCGCCGTTCCCGCTGTCCGTGCTCACCGACGAGATCTCCCAGGATCTGGGACACGCCTGCGAGATCGCCGCGCGCGAATTCGGCCTGGGTTACGTCGAGCTGCGCGCCGCGCACGGCAAGAACATCATGCAGTGGGACGCGAACGACGTCGCCGAGGCACGCGGCATCCTGCAGCGCTTCCATCTCAAGGTGTCCGAGCTGGCGTCGCCGATCTTCAAAGTGAGCTGGCCCGGCGCCCCGCCTTCGCCGGTGGCGCCGAGCGGCCCGCAGTTCGCCGCGGACTTCACGTACGCCCAGCAAGAGGAGCTGCTGGACCGCGCCGTCGAGCTGGCGCATCTGTTCGAGACGCCGTACGTGCGGATCTTCGACTTCTGGCGCCTCGACGACCAGACGCCGTACCGGGAGGCGATCGACGACCGCCTCCGCCAGGCGGCGCGGAAAGTGGGCCCGCGCGGGGTGACGCTGAACCTGGAAAACGAGGCCGCGTGCAACACGGCGACTGGCGCCGAAGCCGCCCGGTTGCTGGCGGTGGTGCGCGAGCAGTCGCTCAAGCTCAACTGGGATCCCGGGAACGCGGCGGCGCGCGGCGAGACGCCGTATCCGGACGGCTACACCAAGCTGCCCAAGGACCGGATCGCCCACATGCACTGCAAGGACATCGTGCGCAAGACCGACGGCACCACCGAGTGGGCGGCGATGGGCAAGGGCATCATCGATTGGCTGGGGCAGCTGCGCGCCCTGAAGCGGGACGGCTACCGCGGCGTGCTGTCCCTCGAGACGCACTGGCGCGGCGCCGGCACGGCCGAGGAATCGAGCCGCCAGAGCATGGCCGGCTTCAAGGACCTACTCGACCACGTGGAGTGAAAGGAGAGGGTCATGGCTAGGAAAGGCAAACGGAGCATCGGACGCCGGCAGTTCCTCGCCAACACCGCCGCCGGCGGTGCCGCGTTATGGGCGATGTCTCCAATGGCGCGCGTGCTCGGCGCCAACGACCGCCTGCGGCTGGGCCTGATCGGCGGCGGCGCGCGCGGCCAGGACCTGCTGTCGCAGGCGTTGAAGCTCCCCAACGTGGAGCTCGTTGCCGTCGCCGACGTGTACACGCGCCGCCACGACGAGGTACGCCGCGTGGCGCCGGCCGCGCGCGCGTTCAGCGACCACCGCCGGCTGCTCGATCTCAAGGACGTCGACGCGGTGCTCGTCGCGTCGCCGCTGCACTGCCACGCGCGCCACTTCCTCGACACGATCGCCGCCGGCAAGGATCTCTACTCCGAAAAGACCATGACGTGGTCGATCCCGGAGGCCGAGGCGTGCCTCGCCGCCGCGAAGCGATCCGACCGCGTGATCCAGATCGGCCTCCAGCACGTGAGCACCGGGGCGTTCGCCGACGCCCGGAAATGGGTCGCGGACGGCGTCGTCGGGAAGGTCACCTCAGTGCAGTCGTGGATGAGTCGCAATACGCCGCGCGGGCACGGCCAGTGGGTGCGGTCGGTGCCGTCCGACTGCACCGCAGACAACGTGCAATGGGACCTGTTCTTGAACGGCCGTCCCGCCCGCCCGTTCGACGCGTTTCGGTTCATCAACTGGCGGCTGTTCTGGGAGTTCTCCGGCGGGAACATCACCGAGAACATGGTCCACCAGCTCTCCTGGATCATGGGCGTGCTCGACCTGCCCGTTCCCGTCGCCGCGTACATGTCGGGCGGCGTGTTCTCGGAGAAGGACGGCCGTGAGGTGCCCGACACCATCGCGGTCACGCTCGACTTCCCGACCGACCTCGTGGTGACGTGGCAGTCGACGTTCAGCAACAGCCGCTACGGGCTGGGCGAGCGCATCCTGGGCTCGCACGGCACGGTCGAACGCGTGAGCGGTTCGACCGACATGGTGACCGGGCGCCTGACCTCGGGCGTGCGCTACGATCCCGAGAAGGCCAACCGTCCCGACGGCGCCGCGGTCCTTGGCCAGTCACCGGACCAGGATCACATGGCGAACTTCGTCGACTGCGTGCGCTCGCGAAAGACGCCGAACGCACCGGTGGAGGTGGGCTATCGTACCGCCGTGGCCGCCCACATGGCGAACCTGGCGTACCGGCAGAAAGCGCGGGTGACCGCGGAGATGGCGATGGCGACCGGAGACCGCTAGCGCGACGGCAGCCCCAGCTCCGAGGGGCTCGGGAGCTGCTTGGTGGACCACCACTGGGCCAGCACGTCGTTGAAGCGGTCGATGCGGCCGAGCCAGAGCCGAGTGGCGACGTCGTAGCGGGCCAGCACGTTGCCGAGCCAGTAGGGGCGGTTCTCCCGGCGCCAGCCCGCCTCGTACAGGTCGCGGAGCAGCGTGTAGCCGTCGCGCAGGTCTTGGAGGCGGCCGTTCATGCTGGTGATCTCGACGAGGTAATCGGGCGGCGTCGCGGGCGGGACGGGATCCCGAGCCAGGTCGTACAGCCGCGCGACTTCGTCGGCGAGCTGGAACTTCATCCCGATGAAGTCGATCTTGCGCGCGCCCAGCTCGATGGCGTCGAGCGTCTCGAGGTTGCGCGACGCGTGCGGCCGCGCGCGCGCCACCAGCTCGATCGCGTCCTCGGCTAAGAGCCGCAGTCGCGGCGCCACCGCCCGCATTACCGCCGCCGCCGTCTGCCCGCGCGCGCTCCACGGGTCCAGCCAGAAGAGATCGTCGGTCGCGCCGCCCAGCCTCACGCTGTCGAGCAGTGCGTGCGCCGCGAGCAGCCGGCGCTCGGCCTCGTCCACCGCGCCCGTCGTGTCGCCGCAGAACGCGGCGCCGAAGCGCCGCTGGAACTCG
>QHVC01000089.1 GCA_003222205.1 Gemmatimonadota bacterium
TGATGGAGTATTTGCGCTCGATTTCGTCCGCGGTGTAGTCGGTGAGGGCGGTGCCGTCCTTGACGGATCCGTGTCGCTTGCTGGTGCCGGCCACGAACGCGAGCGCGTCGACGAGGGATGTCTTGCCGCTCGCGCCGTGGCCGACGACCGCCACGTTGCGGATGTCACCTGTCTTGTAGGGACGCACGATCACCTCCGGCGGCTAGGGACCGAGAATATGAGGGGATAAACGGCGAGACGGCTAGTCTAGGCGCCGAGACGCTTAGCCGCCAAGTGGACGCCGAGTCGGGAGGGGGTGAGGAGTGGCCTAAGCGCTTGACGTCTCGCCGTCCACTCGGCGTCTCAGCGCCTCGGCGTCTGTTCTAGCAAGCCCCAGCGTCACCAGCCATACGATGATCATCACGCCCGCCGCCGCGAGAAACGCGGCCCGCGCGCCGAGGGCGTCGTAGCTTTTGCCGATCGCGAACGGCCCCAGACAACGCCCGAACGCGCCCAAGGCCTGCGCCGCGCCGAGCGTTGTGCCCTGCTCGCTGGGCGAGGCGTAGACGGAGACGAGCCCGCTCGCCCCCGGCGACACGAGCCCCTGCGACAGCGCCAGCACCACCGTCCAGCCGTACAGCAGCAGCGAGCTGTGCGCAAACGGCACGGCGCCGATCGCAATCGCGACCCCGGCGGTGCCTGCGATCACCAGCAGCCGTTCGCCGAATCGTCGCGCCAGCCGCCCGAACAGCACGCCCTGCACCAGCGCGCCGGTCAGCCCGAACACGGCGAAGAACAGCCCCAGCTCCTTGTCGTGCCAGCCGAACAGCGCCAACGCGTGCAGGGGCAGGGCGGCGGTGTAGCCGGCGAAGGCGAACGGGAAGATGCCCCACAGCAGCATCAACGGTCGCAGCGTCGGGTCCGCCAGCCCGCGGGCGATCGCCGCGAAGCCCAGTCCCCGCCGCTCGCTGCGGTGCTCGGCGCGCAGCGACTCGGGGAGGATCGTCCACGCGGAGACGAAATTCGCGAGCGACAGCCCCGCCGCGACCAATCCCGGCGCGGCCGGGCCGATGTAGTGCGCCGCCAGCCCACCCAGCGCCGGCCCGATCACGAACCCGATGCCGAACGCCGCCCCGATCATCCCCATGCCCCGCGAGCGCTCCGCCGGCGAGGTACTGTCGGCGACGTAGGCCTGCGCCGCCGAGATGTTGCCGCCGGCGAACCCGGCGATGACCCGCGAGAGGAACAGCATCCGGTACGAGCCGGCGAACGCGAACAGCAGATAGCCGCCGGCGTTGAGGAGCATGGTGCTGAGGAGTACCGGCCGCCGCCCGATGCGGTCGGAAAGCCGTCCGAACAAGGCACTCGCGAAGAACTGCATCAGCGAGTACACCCCCAACAGTGCGCCGAACTCGAAGCCGTGGGCGCCGAACCGTACCGCGTAGCCCGGCAGGATCGGGATGACGATGCCGAACCCGATCAGATCGATCAGGACCGTCAAGGCGATGACGCCGAGGCGCGCGCGAGAACCGGCTGCGGACTCTTCCACGGGCTGTAGTTTACACCCCTCTCCCTCCCGGAGTCCCGCCCATGTCTGCAACGACCTGGCACCGCCTCGGCACCATGGACGAGCTGCTCGCCCGGGTCCCGTTCGCGATCAAGATCGAGCGCCATCGCATCGCCGTCTTCTTCCACGACGGCCGTTTCACAGCGATCTCCGACATCTGCAATCACAAGGGCGGCCCGCTCTCGGAGGGCCGCGTGCGCGGCGAGTTCGTGATGTGCCCGTGGCACGGTTGGGAGTACAGCGTGTTGACCGGCAAGGGCCCGGCCGGCTACGACGAGGAGCAGGTGCCGGTCTTTGCCCTCGAGGAACGCGCGGATGGGGTGTACGTGCAGCTTCCTCCCGTGATGCCGCGCAAGCTCGTCAAGCACAAGCCGTCGCACCTCCTCGACGAGCACGCCAAGCCGGCCGGCGCCCCACCCCGCGTCCTCCTGCTCTCGACGACGGCGATGGACGAGGGCAACCCGCGCTTCTCCACCTCGGACGCGCTGCTCGAGCACGCCCTGGCGCGGGCCAAGGAGCTCAAGGTCGACACCCAGCTCATCAAGCTGCGCCAGCTCAACTTCAAGCACTGCGAGGGGAATTACAGCAAAGCGTCGCACGCCTGCACGTGGCCGTGCGCCATCACCGAGCGCGACCCGGAGGACGAGCTCACCCCTGTGTACGAGGGGCTGGTGCACTGGGCCGACGTGGTCCTGATCTCCACGCCGATCCGCTGGGGCAACGCGTCGTCGCTCTATTACAAGATGGTCGAACGGCTGAACTGCGTGCAGAACCAAGTGACGATCCACAACAAAGTGCTGATCATGAACAAGGTCGCCGCGTTCATCATCACGGGCGGCCAGGACAACATCCAGGCGGTGGCGGGCGGCATGTTCACGTTCTGGTCGGAGCTGGGGTTCGTGTTCCCGCCGTTCCCGTTCATCGCGCACTCCCGCGGCTGGGACGCCGAGGATATGCAGAACAACGTGCGACAGGTGAAGGCGAGTGACGCGTTGCGCGAGGCGTCGCGGGAGCTGGTGGAGCGGGCGGTGGATTTCTGGAAGATCCTCGACCGCGACAAGGCAATGATGGGCATGATGGAGAAGCCGATGGAGCGCGCCGGCCGCAAGGCCAATCCGCTCGTCATGCCGGAGGAGGTGGAGGTATGAGCCGCCGCATGGAGATCGCGAAGGCCTACGAGAAGGCGCTGTTCGCCGGCCAGCGCGACGAGGTCGGGAGCTACTTCACCGACGACATCGTGTACTGGGTGGCGGGCACGCCGCGTATCGGGGGCGAGTGGCGCGGCCGCGAGGCGGTGCTGAACGCGCTGTGGAACCGCGAGCCCGGCCTGGGCGCCGCCGATTGGGGCTCTGAGGACGTGTGGCGCGACTGGTACGAGGCCGACGAGCGGGTGATCGTCGAGATCCGCGAGCGCTCGTGGCTCAAGAGCGCCCCCAAGGACATCATGGACCAGCGCACCTGCGTCGTGATCAAGTTCCGCGGCGAGCAGATCTGCGAGATGCGCGACTACACCGACAGCCACGTCTACGAGGAATTCCTGAAGCGGCACCGGAAGGAGCTGCCGAAGTTCAAGTGACGGCCAAGTCCCCTTAACGAGATCGTTGGTCTCTCGTCACCTGCGCCAGGGCGACACCACGGAAGCGCGGCGCGATCGCCGCGACCTGCGCTCGGATCGGCGGGATCGTCGCTCGGATCGCAGGGATATTCGGCATGATCGTAGGGATGTCAGGCAGGATCGCAGGGACAGCACCAGGCCCCTCGTTCCTACATACCACTTGGCGCCCTGGCGTCTCAGCGTCGTTACTGCGTCACTTCCCGTCTCGCGTCGTACAACGACTTAACCGCTGTGGCTGCGAGTATGATGACCCCTCCTACCACTGTCCATCTTCCCGGCTGCTCGCGATGAACTATCCACGTCCATATCGGATTCAATACCGGCTCCAACAACAACAGCAGCGACACTTCCAGCGCCGGCAGATACGGCACCGCGCGCGCCAGCACCGCGTACCCGGCGCCCAGCTGCACGACGCCCAGCCACGCGACGATCGCCCAGTCGGTGAGGGAGACAGTTCCCAGCGGCAGCGCGAACGGCAGACAGAAGAGAAACGCCAGCACGTTGCCCGACACCGCCGCGGCCGCCACCGCGCCACTGGAGCCCCCCGAGCCGACAGCCAGCCAGCGATACCCCATCATCGTGAGCGCGAAGGTCAGCGCGCTCACCGCGGCGAGCGCGTTGCCGAGGGTGGGGTTGGTCGCCGTGCGCTGCGGCGCGCCGCCGGCGCCCAGGAGACACGCCATCCCGACCGCCGCGACGCCGAGGAACACGAGATCCTCGCGCCTCGGCCGCTCTTTCAGCAGCCAGGGCGCCAACAGGAGAATAAAGACGGGACTTGAGTCCTGAAGGAATACGGCGCTCGCCGCCGTCGTGAGCTTGTTCGCCTGCACGAACAGGATGGTCGTCACTGCGTAGGCGACGCCCACCAGCCCGGCGCGCCACGTCCACCCCCGCCGCGCTTCGGGGACAAGCGCCAAGACCGCGAACGCCGCAAGCCCGCCGCGCAGTCCCGCGACCTGCCACCCCGTGAGCGTGGCGAGCTTGAACAGCGCGCCCCCGGTCGAGAAGCACGCGGCGGCCGCGAAGACGCGGAGGCGGGCGCCGGTCTGGGTCAACGCGTGGCGGCAGCGAAGGCGTCGTGCTTCTTGTCGGCGCGCCGCGCCAGCCAGTACAGCGGCAGGCCGAGGAGCAGCGTGCACCCGGCCCAGGTCCACGCCGTCGCGATCGACCGCATCCGAGCCAGGTAGCCCCAGCCTGTTTGGCCGATCACCCCACCGGTGTTGGCGAACATCGAGTCGAGCGAGATGATCGTAGCGCGCTGCGCCGAAGGGATGTGGGCGTTCAGGTAGCCCTGCTTTACCGGCATCGCGACGCCGAGGGCCACCCCGTAGACCAGGTACAGCCCCACCACGACATAGAAGTTGGTGAGCACACCGCACAGCACTGTGGCCGCCGCCTGGACGGCCACCGACGCCATGAGGACGCCGGTGCGCGTGCGGATCGCGCGCGACAGAGGGCCGACAGCCGCGTTCCCCGCGATCATCGACAACCCCAGCAGCGAGCTGATCACGCCATCCACCCAGACCAGATTCTTCCCCAGGAGATCGAGGAAGTACCGCTGCCAGCTGTAGAACCCGAAGATCATGAAGCTCATCCACACGAGCGACGCCAGCATTACCGGACGCACCACCGGATGGTGCAGACCGTAGGTCAGCCCTTCGCCGAAGACCTTGCGCATCTCGGCGGGCACGCGGCGCAGCTCCAGCGTCCGCGGGCTGAAGCCTGGCTCTGGCATCGCGAACCACGCGAGGGCGAACAGCGGCACGACGACCGCCGCGCGCACGAGGTACGGGATGTAGAGGTGAATCTGGCCGAGCAAACCGCCGCCGATGGTGCCGAGCAGCATCCCGGCCCCGAACAGCATCTGGCTCTTGGCGAACACCGGCTCCAACGGTTGGGTGTAGCCCGTGGCCTTGAGGGCGTCCACGAGCCAGGCATCCACCGCCCCCGTGTAGAACGTGTAGCCCAGCCCGAGGAAGACCGACGTCGCGCAGAACGCCCCGAATCCCCACCCGCGCCACGCCGTCGCCACGTACAGCAAGGTCGTGACGAACAGGGTCGCCAGGCAGAGCAACAGCGATATGCGGCGCCCGACCGTGTCGGCGACCACGCCGGTGGGAATCTCGAACACCATCGAACCGAGCGTGAAGGCGGCGTTCGTCAGCATCACCTGGAAGATGTTGAGCCCCGCGCCGAGCTTGAACAGCGTGTCGACGCCCCAGATGAGGGACATCGCGAGGTTGAACAGAAAGCTGATCGCGAGATAGGTGCGGATGATGCGCGCGCTCACGGCAGGTTCTTCGCCAGCCATTCCCGCGCCAGAGCCGCGATGTCCCGGTGCTCCACGTCGGCCGCCAGATTCAGCCGCCGCATCTCGGCGGCCGAGAGCTTCCCCGCCAGCTCCGCCAGCGCCCGGGCGACCTCGGGGTGTCGGGTCACCAGCTCCGTCCGCATCACCGGCGCGGCGTCGTATGGCGGGAAGTAGTGACGGTCGTCCTCGAGCGCGACGAGATCGAGCGCCTGGATCGTGCCGTCGGTCGAGTTGCCGGCGATCAGGTCCACGTTCCCCTGGGCGAGCGCGCGGTAGGTGAGTCCCAGGTCCATCGCCGTGGGCGGCGCGGCGAAGCGCAGACCGTAGGCGCGCGCCAGCCCGCCGAAGCCGTCGGCGCGTTGCAGGAACTCGTAGCCGAACCCCGCTCGCAGCCGCGGCGCGATGCGGGCGACGTCGCTGATGGTGCGCAGTCCGTACTTCTCGGCGTCGGCCCGCCGCACCGTGATCGCGAACGTGTTGTTGAAGCCCAGCGGCCGACCCCACGTGAGCCCCAGCGTCTTCGCGTACTCCAGAGAGTCGGCACGGTACACGCTGTCGGCGTCGGCGATCGGCGGGTGCTTGAGGATCTCCGTGTAGGCGGTCCCCGTGTACTCGACGTAGAGATCGATCTTCCCGGAGGTGATCGCCTCGTGACACACGTAGGTGCCGCCGAGGTGCAGGCGGCGCTCGACCGGGAGTCCCGTGCGCCGCTCGATCTGCTGCGCGAGCAGCTCGGCGAGAAAGTCGGACTCGGTGAAGTTCTTCGCCCCGATGACGATGCGGTCGCGGTGCGAGCACGCCCCGCCGAATAGCGCCAGCACGACTGCGCTTAACCGTCCGACCGTCCGACTGACCGACAGTCCGCCTGTCATCGGGCGAGCCGTCGCTCAATCAGACCCAGCAACCCGTCGGCGATGAGGGCCAGAATTGCCGCCGGCAGGGCCCCCGCCAGAATCAGCGTATCGTCCACCGTGGACACGCCGCGGAAGATGTAGACGCCGAGCCCGCCGGCCCCGATTGCGGCCGCGATCGTGGCGGTCCCCACGCCCACCACCGTCGCCACCCGCACGCCGGCGAAGATGACGCCCAGGCCGAGCGGGATCTCGACCATGGTGAGCAGCTGGCCGTCGGTCATCCCCATGCCGCGCCCCGCCTCGCGCACCGCCGGATCCACGCCGCTGATCCCCACATAGGTGTTGCGCACGATGGGGAGCAGTGCGTAGACGACGAGGGCGACAATTGCGGTCCGCGCGCCGATGCCGCCCAGGAAAGGGAGGGGAATGAGAAACCCGAACAGCGCGAGGCTGGGGATCGTCTGGAACACGTTGGCGAGCCCGAGCACCGGTCCGCGCCACGCCGGCCGCCGCGTGAGCAGCACGCCAAGGGGCACCCCGATGAGGACGGCGAGGAACGTCGAGGCGCCGACGAGGACGAGATGCTGGCCCAGGAGGCCGAAGGCTTCGCGCGCGTGATCGCCGTAGAACCGTAGCAGGTTCACGCCGCCTCCATGAACTGCTTCACCTGCGGATCGTTGCTGCGCCGGAACTCCTCCGCCGTCCCGAGAAACGCGAGTCGCCCCTCGTGCATCAACCCGAGCCGCGTGCCGAGCAGCAGCCCTTCCCGCACGTCGTGGGTCACGAACACCATCCCCTTGCCGAGCCGGCCCTCGAGCGCGCGGAACTCGCGCTGCAGCTCGACGCGCGTGATGGGATCGAGCGCGCCGAACGGCTCGTCGAGCAGCAGCAGCGCCGGGTCGGCCGCGAGGGCGCGCGCCACGCCCACCCGTTGGCGCTGGCCGCCGGAGAGCGCGCGGGGGGAGCGCTCGGCGAATTCATCGGGGTCGAGGCCCACCAGCGCGAGCAGCTCGCGCACGCGCCCGGCGATGCGGTCGGGCGGCCAGCCCTCCAGCCGCGGCACGAGCCCCACGTTCTGCGCCACCGTGAAATGAGGGAACAGCCCGATCTCCTGGATCACGTAGCCGATGCGCCGGCGCAGGCGGTAGGGCTCGAGCGTCGCGGTGGCTTCGCCCTGCAGCCGCACCTCGCCCCTCGTCGGCTCGAGCAGCCGGTTGATCAGCTTGAGGGTCGTCGTCTTCCCCGAGCCGCTGCGGCCAAGGAGAACGAGGGTTTCACCCGGGGCGACGCTGAAAGAGAGGGCCGTTACCAGGTGCCGGTCACCGGCACCCGGCAACCGGTAACTGAGGTCCCGCACCTCGAGCACCGGCGTCACGCCGCAGCCGCCAGCACCATCAGGAACCGCTGGTCGTCGCTCCGCGCCTTCCAACGCACGTCGAGTCCCGCGTCCTCCAGGAGCCTCAGGAAGGTCGCCTCGTCGTACTTGTAAGAGTGGTTCATCGCGACGCGCTCTCCGGCGCTCAGGGCGAGGGACTCGCCACCCAGCAACGCGGCCACGTCGCGGCGCGCCAGGAAGTGCTTGCTCAAGGGATGGAGCCCGGGCATGCGGGGGTCGGCCGTATCCTCGAACACGATCTCGCCGTCCGCTTCGCCGATGCCCACCGCGGCGAGCGGCGCCCAGGCGAAGCGACGGTTCAGCGCGTTGTCGTAGCCGGCCACGGTCTGGGCCCCCGCGTACAGCTCGCCGTCCACGAGCAGCAGGTCCTCCCGCCGCAGCAGCCCGCGCAGCGCCCGCAGTTCGGCGATCGGATCGAAGGCGCCGAGGGTATTCCCCACGAGCAGGATGAGGCGCGGCGGCGATTCCGCGTCGGCGGCGAGCGTCGCGAGGTGCTCGGCTCGCGAGAAGTCCGCCTTGATGCCGAGCGCGGGGAACCCCGCGCGCTGCGCGCCCCCGCAGGCCATCTCGAGGAGCGCCAAGCTCGCGTCCACGGGAACATACGAGACGCGGCTGCCGTTCTCCCGCAAAGCCTCCAGGAGCAGCAGGTCCTTGTCCCCCTGCCCGGATCCGAGACTCAAGACCTCGAGGGGGCCGGGTTGCGCGGAACGCGCGAGGTCGCGGGCGGACTGGGCGATCAGCGAGCGCGAGCGCACGAAGTTCCGGTAGGCGCCGTCGGAGCACAGCGCCAGCCACGCGCGTACAGAGAGCGGAAACCAGTAGAAGAATCGCTCGGCGAGACGCCGCGCGCGGAACGACGCGACGAAATCATCGGCCAGCTCGTTCTCGGTGAGCAGCGCCTGAATCGAGATCACAGCCTCAGAATTACCGGTTGACGGGTGTGACGGCAACCCGTATGGTTCAAACAACAGCCGTCGTTCTTAACTCTTCGAAGGGGGAAACGATGCAGATCGTCGAGATGCAGGAGCTCGTGCCCAGCTGTCACCGTCCCGAGATCGTCGAGACGAGCGAGCTGGTGCCCACCTGCCACGCCTGAGCGTGTCGCAGGTGACGGAGCGAGGGGCCCGAACTTTGGTCGGGCCCCTTTCGCGTTTCATGGGCGTCGGTGCCCGGCTCGGGTTCGGCGCCTGGGCGGTCGGCGGCCGTGGCTGGGGCGCGCCCGCGGACGAAGGCGATCGCGTCGCCGCGGTCCGCCTCGCGCTCGAGCGCGGCGTCACGTTCTTCGACACGGCACCCACCTACGGCGACGGCGTGTCGGAGACGATCCTGGGCCGCGCGCTCAAACCCGCGCGCGAGCGCGTCGCCATCGCGACCAAGGTCGGCCCCGAGGGGGACCCGCGCGTGTCGCTCGAAGCGTCGTTGCGCCGGCTGCAATCCGAATACGTCGACCTGGTGCAGCTGCACGAGCCCCTCGGCAGCTGGGAGCGGGTGCTGGAGGCGTTGCACCGACTCCAGGAAGAAGGAAAGGCCCGGGCCATCGGGATCTGCAACGCCACGCACCTCCAGCTGCGTCGCGCCGCGGAGATCGCACCGCTGGCGAGCCTGCAGGCTCCCTACAACCTCTTCGATCGCGACGTGAACGAACGGGAGCTCCCCTTGTGCCGGGAGCGCGGCCTCGCGTTTCTCGCCTACCGCCCGCTCGCCGCCGGGCTGCTGACGGGCAAGTTCGCGGCGCCACCGTCGTTCGCCGCCGGCGACCATCGGCGCCGCATCTACTGGTTCCAGGGGAAGGAATTCGAGCGGCGGCGAGTCGTGATCGATCGACTGCGGCCCGTCGCCGCGGGGCTCGACCTGACGGTGACGCGCCTCGCCCTCTCGTG
>QHVC01000207.1 GCA_003222205.1 Gemmatimonadota bacterium
ATTCTCGTGCGCGGCGATCTCGAGGAGTATCACCTCGCGCACTCGGCGCGCGCCGAGCTGTGCCGGCGGCTGGGACGGGTCGAGGAGGCGCGGGCGTCCTATCATCGGGCGCTCGAGCTGACGCGGCAGGAGCCGGAGCGGCGGTTCCTGGAGCGGCGGGTGGCGGAGTTGCGCGATTCCCTTCAGCCTTAACCGCCATGTTCCTGCGCTGGCTCTTCGCCGCCCTCCATCTCCTCGCCCTCGGCGTCGGCCTCGGCGCCATCTGGGGCCGGCGCCTCGCGCTGCTCGGCCCCCTCGATGAGAAGGGATTGAAGCGCCTGTTCCACGAGGACAACTGGTGGGCCGTCGCCGCGGTGCTGTGGATCGGCACCGGGTTGGTGCGCGCGTTCGGCGGACTAGAGAAGGGGTCTTTCTACTATCTCCACAACGGCCTGTTCCTCGGCAAAATGGCGTGTCTCCTCGCCATCTTGGCGCTTGAGATCTGGCCGATGGTCACGCTGATCCGCTGGCGCAGCCTCGTGAAAAAGGGCGCGCAGCCGGTCACGAGCAGCGCCCAGACGCTCGCCGACATCAGCGCGATCCAGGCCGGTCTGGTCGTGGTGATGGTGCTGCTCGCGACCGCGATGGCGCGGGGGATCGGGTTCCATGGCGTTTGACGAACAGCTCGCTGCGCGCATCCGCAAGCGGCTCGGCAAACGCGCGGGTCTCACCGAGAAGCAGATGTTCGGCGGCATCGCGTTTCTGCTGCGCGGTAATATGTGCGTCGGCATCCACAAGGATGAGCTGATCGTGCGGCTCGCCGCCGAGGACACCGATCAGGCGCTGCGCGAGAAGCACACCCGCATTTTCGACCTGTCCGGCGGCCGCACGATGAAGGGCTGGATCCTCGTGCAGCCCAAGGGACTCGCGACCGACGCCGCCCTGGGGAAGTGGGTGGGGATTGGGCTTGAGTACGCGGCAGGTCTGCCACCGAAGAAGGGAACCAAGAAGGCCTGACCTCACCGCGCCGCCTTCTTCACCGTCTCCCAGGTGCGGGTCGTCTGCTCCTTCCCGAACGTCTTCTCGAGGAGCGCCATGAAGACAGGGCCCTTGGGGGTCCGGCCGTACACGGTAAAGACTTCCCTGCCTTTGATGGCGAGAATGCGCGCGCGGTCCACCTCGATCGGCAGGCGGGGTTCGGACGCCGGCTTGTTCAGGAGAAACGTGACGATGCGCTTCGCCGCGGGATCCACCCGGAAGGCGCGGTAGGGGTCGGAGGCGAGCAGCTCGCGCAGCGCGTCCACCGGCCGCACGATCGTCAAGAAGGCCTTGCCGAGTCGCCGCAGCAGCGCCGCTTCGATCTTCTTCTGCAACGCGCTCTCTGACGCGGCCCGCGCGCCGAAGACAACGTTGCCGCTCGACAGCAGGGTCTTCACATCCGTGAAGCCGGCCGCCTCGAACGCCTGCTGGACCTCGGGCATCTTCGCGTTCATCGGGCTCACGCCGCGAAGAAACGCGGCATAGCGTGGCATGCCCTGAACGCTATCTGCCTCCCACCGCCCGGTACAGCGCCGCGTACGCCGTGGCCGCGTCGATCCGCGCCTGCGCCAGCCGGTCCTGTGCCTCGAGCTGCGTGCGCTGCGCATCCAGCACCTGCAACAGATCGGTGGCGCCCTCGGTGAACCGCAGCAGCGCCAGCTCGGCGGCATGCTCGCTCGCCCTACTCGCCTCCTGGAGCTGCTCCAGCCGCCGGCGCGCCGCGCCATACTGACTCAAGGTCACCTCCAGGTCCTCCATCGCCGCCAGCACCACGCCGCGGTAGCGCAAGCGAGCCGCATCCTCCCGCGCCGCCGCCACGTCCACCTCCGCCTTCACCCGTCCCAGGTTGAGCAGCGGCCAGCTGATCACCGGGCCCACGGCGTAACGGAACGTCCCCTGGTCGCCAACCGCCCGGAACTCGGGCGCGGCATAGCCGGCGCTGCCGCCGATGGTGATGCGCGGCAGGTAACTCGCCTTCGCCGCGCCAACCAGCGCTCCTTGCGCGGCGGCCAGACGCTCGGCCGCGGCCACGTCCGGCCGGCCCCGCACCACCGCCTCCGGCGTGCCGATCGAGACTGTGTCGGGAAGCGCCGGGATCTGCCCCGCCTGGTCGAGCTCGGCGGCCACTGCCGCGGGCGGGCGCCCGACGAGCACGCCGATGCGGTACTGCGCGGCCGCCACCTGGGCTTCATGGGCGGGAATCGAGGCGAGCGTGATGCTGAGCTGCGCCTGGGCCCGCTCGGTGTCGAAGGCGCTGCCCCGCCCCGCCTCGGCCCGCACCCGCGCGACCTCGAAGGTGCGCCGCTGGTTCTCCGCGTTCTGTCGCGCCACCGCGAGCTGCTCCTGCGCGCCGCGCAGCTCGAAGTAGGTCCGGGCCAGCTCCGCGGTGAGCGACACTTGGACGTCGCGCAGCTCTTCCTGCGCCACGCCCACCAGCGCCCCCTGCGCCTGGACGGTCTGGCGGA
>QHVC01000016.1 GCA_003222205.1 Gemmatimonadota bacterium
TCATCACCGTGGCCCGCGACGCCGCCGCGACCGAGCAGGCCAAGGCCGCGGGTCGCCGCGCCGTGGAGCGGCTCAAACCCAAAGACCCCGGCGGCGACCTGGTCCTGTGATGGTCGCCGAGCCCGATGCTGGCTGACACGGCACCCCCCCAGCGCGTGCTCGTCGTCGACGACGAGCCGGACATTACCGGACTCGTCTCCTATCATCTCGCCAAGGCCGGCTACCGGGTCATGACGGTGGCGGACGGCCGGGAGGCGCTGCAGCTCGCCCGCGAGCAGCGCCCCGATCTCGTCGTGCTGGATCTTATGCTGCCGGTGGTCTCCGGCTACGACGTGCTGGCCGAGCTGCGGCGGCGGGAGGAAACGCGGGACGTGGGCGTCATCCTCCTCACGGCGCGCAAGGAGGAGGCCGACCGTATCAAGGGACTCTCGCTCGGCGCCGACGATTACCTGGCCAAGCCGTTTTCGCCGCAGGAGCTGGTGCTGCGCGTCGGCGCGGTGCTGCGCCGGCTGGCCGCCCCGCCGGTGGCCGCGGGCGCGGTCGTGAGCGGCGGGCCGGTGCGGCTCGACGCGGCTACGCATCGCGTCACGGTCGCGCACCGCGACATCGAGCTGACCACGACGGAGTTCAAGCTGCTGCGCCTCCTGATGGAGCGTGCCGGCCGCGTGCAGTCGCGGACGGGGCTGCTTCAGGCCGTCTGGCATGCCCAGCCCGACATTCAGACGCGCACGGTAGACATGCACGTGCAGCGCCTGCGGTCCAAACTCGGCGCGGGCGGGGAGTGGATCGAGACGGTGCGCGGGGTCGGCTATCGCTTCCGCTCGGGTGAGACGGTCGAGCGGAGCCGCCGCCGCCGGTGAGGCTCACCACCCGCTTCTTCGTCTCCACCGTGCTTCTGGTGACGGTCACGGTGGCGGGACTGCTGATCGCGGTCGAGCGCCTCTTGCGCGAACGGCTGGTCGCAGGTGAAGCCGCCGAGCTGGAGCACGAGGCGCGCCTCGTGGCCGTCGCGCTTCCCTCCGACTCCGCGCGCTGGCCCGACGCCGCCCGCGCGCTGGGCGATCAGCTCGGTCGTCGGGTGACCCTCATCGACCCCACCGGACGCGTGCGCGGCGACACGGAATTCGGCCGCGACGCTCTGTCGCGTCTCGAGAACCACGCCGGCCGCCCGGAGGTGCGGGACGCGTTGAGCACCGGCACCGGCGCCGCCCAGCGGCTCAGCGCTTCCACCAACGCGCCGCAACTGTACGTGGCGGTGCGGGGTGGCCCGCCGGGTCTCGCGGTGGTGCGGGTCTCCGCCACACTCGCGGCGATCGACGCGCACGTGCACGCGGTGCAGCGCGCGGTCGCGGGTGCGGGGCTGCTGGCGGTGATCGCGGCGGCCGTGCTGGCGTGGGGACTGAGCCGCGCCCTCGCGCGCCCGCTGCTCGAGCTGGGGGACGCGGCGCGGGCCATCGCCCAGGGGCGGGAGCCCTCCCTCCCCGACGTCCGGATGCCGGAGATCGCCGATCACGCCACGGCCTTGCGCGGAATGCACGACGAGCTGGAATCGCGGTTCGCCGAGCTGCGCCGCCGCCAGGAGGAAACGGCGACACTCGTCGCATCGCTCAGCGACGGGTTGATCGCCACCGACGCGCGGGGGGACATCGTAACCTGTAACCCCGCGGCGCGCCGCCTGCTGCGATTGCCCGCGGGCGGCTCCCTGCCGCCGCTCAGCGAGCTGTTCCACGACAAGGCGGCCCGCGAGATCGTCGGGGACCTGATGGCGGGCCGCGCGGTGGAGGGCCGGGAGCTCGCTCTCGGTGGCCACGCGCTCCTCGTCACCGGTCGGGCGCTCCCCGACGGCGGCACGCTGCTCGTGCTCCGCGATATCTCCGATCTGCGGCGGCTCGAGGCCGTGCGGCGGGACTTCGTCGCCAACGTTTCGCACGAGCTCAAGACGCCGTTGACGTCGATCGTCGGATACGCGGAGACCCTGGCCGCCGCAGACACGGCGGGGTCGGAAGCGGGTCGTTTCGCCGAGACCATTCTGGCCAACGCCCGGCGCATGCAGCGTCTGGTGGATGACTTACTCGACCTCTCCCGCATCGAGTCCGGGGGCTGGCACCCGGCGCCGGCCGTTGTCGACGTCGCTGCGGCCGCCCGGGACGCCTTCACGCCGTTCGCCGAGCGCGCGGCCGCGGACGGGGTGGCGTTCGAGGCGACGGTGCCCTCCGAGGCCGCGCGCGTCGTCGCGGACCCGGAGGCCCTCCGCGAGATCCTCACCAATCTCTTCGACAATGCCCTGCGACACACTTCCCGCGGCGGCCGTCTCCGCGTGAGCGCCGAGGCCGTCGACGGCGGCATCGCCGTCGTCGTGAGCGATACCGGCAGCGGCATCCCCAGCGAGCATCTGCCGCGGATCTTCGAGCGCTTCTACCGCGTGGACCCGGGGCGCTCACGGTCCCAGGGCGGCACCGGGCTCGGCCTCGCGATCGTCAAGCACCTCGTCGAGGCCCACGGCGGCCGCGTGACCGCGGAAAGCACGCTCGGCGAGGGCACCACGATCCGCAGCACCTTCCCGCACCGCCCGCAGACCGCGTAGGCCCCGCGTTACAAGACCGTGACATGGAGATAGCAGGGCCGTCACGCCCCGGGGCGAGCCTTGGGTCGAACCTTTGCCGTCAAGGAGCTCAACCGTGCACACGCAGGCACTGCGCTGGATCGGAAACGCCATGATCGTCGCCGCCCTCGCCGCCCTCGCCGCCGCGCCGCTCGCCGCCCAAGCGCCGGCACCCCCGCAAGTCACCGTCACCGGTCTCGCGTACCTCCAGTACCAGTATCTGATGAAGAACTCGTCGGGCGTGAACCGCTTCGACGTCACGCGAGCGTACGTGAACGTGCTCGGCCGCTTCGCCGGCGGCATCTCGACGCGGATCACCGCGGACATCTTCACCAACGCCGACAGCTCGCGCGCCTATCGCATCAAGTACGCCTACGTCGCGTACACGCCGACCGGGAGTGCCATCACGCTCAAGGGCGGCGCGATCCACACCCCGCTCCTCGATTGGGAAGAGGCGCTGTGGGATTACCGCGTGCAGGGGCAGATGGCGCTGGAGCGCGGCGGGTACGTCTCGTCGTCCGACTTCGGCGTGGGCGCGGACGGCAAGTGGGGGCCGGACAAGGTCAACGCGCAGCTCGTCCTCGTCAACGGTGAGAATTACAACAAAGGCACGGGCGATCAGGGGAAGGACGGCATGATCCGGGTCTCCGCGCGCGTGATGGACACCGACGACTCGAGCCGCGTCGGCGGGCTGCGGATCACGGGCTACGCCCAGTTCGGCCGGCCCACGACCGGCGGCCAGCGGCAACGGTTCCTGGGGATGGCGTCGTACCGCTCCCGTCAGATCACACTGGCCGGCGAGTTCGCCGCGGCGCGCGACAGTCTGACCGGCGGGGCGTTGGTCCAGGGCCGCGTGATCAGCGCGTTCGGCGTGTACCACTTCACGGGCTCGAAGCTCGCGATCATCGGCCGGTTCGATTCGACCGACCCGAACACCAGCGTCGCCAACGACCGCCAGACCCGCGTCATCGGCGGCGTCTCGTACCAGCACAGCGCCAACCTGCGCCTGGTCGCCGACTGGGACCACGTGTCCTTCCAGGGCACGCCCACGGCCGCGCAGAAGTCCGCGAGCTCCCAGACGCTGCTCCAGGCCCAGTTCACCTTCTGACCACGAGGACGTGACTCCATGAGGCGCACGACACTCCTCGCCCTCGCCCTCGCCGCGGCTCCGGCCGCGGCCCAGGTGCAGCTCAACGGGGCGGGTGCGACGTTTCCCAACATCATTTATCAGGACTGGATCCTCACGTACGGCCAGACCCACCCCGACGTGAAGCTGAACTATCAGTCGATCGGCTCGGGCGGAGGCATCCGCCAGTTCTCCGACGGCACCGTCGATTTCGGCGGCAGCGACGCGCCGATGACCGATTCGGCCATCGCGGCGATCCAGGGCAACGTGCTCCACATCCCCACGGTGCTCGGCGCCATCGTCCTGACCTACGACCTGCCGGGCGTGACGCAGCAGCTGAAGTTCTCGCCGGACGTGATCGCCGGCATCTTTCTCGGCACGATCACCAAGTGGAACGACGCCCGCATCGCCAGCATCAACCCGGGCGTCACTCTGCCGGCGACGGACATCGTCGTCGTCCATCGCTCCGACGGCTCCGGCACCACCTACGGCTTCACTGACTACCTCTCGAAGGTGAGCCAGGACTGGGCCCAGAAGGTGGGCAAGGGCCCCTCGGTCAACTGGCCCGTCGGTCTGGGCGGCAAGGGAAACGAGGGCGTGGCCTCGACCGTGGTCCAGACCCCCGGTGGCGTCGGCTACGTCGAGCTCGGCTACGCCACGGCCAACAAGATGGCGTTCGGCCTGGTGCAGAACAGCGCCGGGAAGTTCGTCGCCCCGACGCTCGATGCCGTGACGGCGGCCCTCGCCGGGGCGCTGGCGAAGATGGGGCCGACGACGGACTTCCGCGTTTCGATCACCAATCCCGACGGGGCGGACGCCTACCCCATCGCCACCATGACGTGGCTGCTGCTCCACAAGAGCTACGCCGACGCCGCCAAGGCGAAGGCCCTGGTCCAATTCGTCTGGTGGGCGGAAACCGAGGGCCAGGCAAAGGCTCCCACACTGGGTTACGCCCCGCTGCCGGCGCAGCTGCGGCCGTGGATTCAAGTACGGCTCCGGTCGATCACCGCCGGAGGCCGCGCGGCCTGGAGCGGTCCCGCCGCGCGCTGATTCCCGCGTGTCGGTCCCCCTTCCCACCTTCCACAATCGCGGCGACCGGGCCTACCGCGTCACCCTGACGGGCCTCGCCGCGCTGCTCCCGCTGCTGCTGGTCGTCGTCGGGGCGGAGCTGGCGGTGCGCGCCTGGCCGTCGATCCACCGGTTCGGTTTCAACTTTCTTTGGACGGGGCGCTGGGACCCGGTCACCGAGGTGTACGGCGCGGGGCCACTGATCTTCGGCACCCTGGTGTCCTCGCTGCTCGCGCTGCTTCTGGCCGTCCCCCTGGCGCTCGGCGTCGCGATTTTCCTCACCGAGTTCGCCCCGAAGTGGTTGCGGCGGCCGGTCGCCTTTCTCGTCGAGCTGCTCGCCGCGGTGCCGAGTGTGGTGTACGGGGTGTGGGGGATCTTCGTGCTGATCCCGTTCCTGCGCGGGCACGTCGTGCCGGGTCTCAAGGCCGTGTTGGGCTGGTCGCCGTTCTTCAGCGGCGTCTTCTACGGCAACTCCATGCTGGCCGGCGGGATCATCCTGGCGATCATGATCGTGCCCTACATCGCCGCCGTTTCCCGCGAGGTGCTGCTCGCCGTTCCCGGCAGCCAGCGCGAGGCCGCGCTCGGCCTGGGGGCGACGCGCTGGGAGGCGGTGTGGTCGGCGGTCCTCCCGTACGGGCGCGCGGGGGTCATCGGCGCCGTGATGCTCGGCCTCGGTCGCGCGTTGGGCGAGACGATGGCCGTGACGATGGTCATCGGGAACCGTCACGACATCGGCGCGTCGTTGCTGCAGCCGGGCTACACCATGGCCGCGGCCCTCGCCAATGAATTCAGCGAGGCCACGACCGGGATGTACCTCGCGGCGCTATTCGAAGTCGGCCTCCTCCTCTTCGTCATCACGGTTACGGTGAACGCCCTGGCCCGCCTGCTCGTCTGGCGCGTGGCCCGCGGCGGATCCGCCGGGAGCCGCGCGCTGTGAGCGCCCGGGCGATCCGCCGTCGCATCCTCAGCGCTGCGATGACCGGGCTCGTGGGGGTGCTGTGCGCGGCGGCTGTCCTGCCGCTGGTCCTCATCTTCGCCGACCTGCTGCACAAGGGAGCGACGTCGATCGACTGGAACTTCTTCGTGCGCACCCCCGTGCCCATCGGTCAGTCGGGCGGCGGCGTCGCCCACGCGATCGTGGGCTCGGCGATCATCGTGGGAACCGCCTGTCTCATCGGGCTCCCCATCGGTATCGGCGCCGGCATCTACCTCGCCGAGTACGGCACCGGCCGCCTGGGCTGGACGGTGCGCTTCGTCGCTGATGTGCTGAACGGCACCCCGTCCATCGTCATCGGCATCCTCGCCTGGACGTGGTTCGTGCGACCGGTGGGACACTTCTCGGCCCTCGCCGCCAGCGTAGCGCTTGCGATGCTGATGGTGCCGATGGTCGCCCGCACCACGGAAGAGATGGTGCGCCTGGTGCCTCACTCGCTGCGGGAAGCGGCGCTGGCGCTCGGCTACCCGCGCTGGCGCACGTCGCTGCAGGTCGTGGTCCGCACCGCGGTCGCCGGGATCGTCACCGGCGCCCTCGTCGCCGTGGCGCGGATCGCCGGCGAGACGGCGCCGCTGCTGTTCACCGCGCTCGGCAACCTCAACTTCAGTCTCTCGCTCGGCCATCCGATGCAGGCGTTGCCGCTGCAGATCTTCACGTACGCGACCGGGCCGTTCGAGGAGTGGCACCGCCTGGCGTGGGCGTCGGCGCTGGTCCTCATGGCTCTGGTCCTGCTCCTCGCGATGGCGGCCCGCTGGGCCACCCGGCAGCGTTATGGCACCCGCTGACGCCCCCGCCCGTCTCGCGACGCAGCGGCTGACGGCGCTGTTCGACCGCACCGTGGCGGTCCGCGAGATCTCGCTGCTGTTCCCGGCCAATACGGTAACGGCCATCATCGGCCCGTCGGGCTGCGGCAAGAGCACGTTCCTGCGCTGTCTCAACCGCATGCACGAGCTCAGCGAGGGCGGCTGGATCACCGGCCGCGTCCTGCTCGACGACGTCGATGTCTACGGCGGGACCGTGGACCCGGTGGCGGTACGGCGGCGCATCGGGATGGTGTTCCAGCGCCCGACGCCGTTCCCGACCATGTCGATCCACGACAACGTGGCGGCGGGCCTCCGCGTCAACGGCCGGCTCCCGGGCGCCGCCGTGACCACCGCGGTGGAGCGCGCCCTGCGCCAGGCCGCGCTCTGGGACGAAGTCCACGACCGCCTCAACAGCAGCGCGCTGGCGCTGTCGGGCGGCCAGCAGCAGCGGCTGTGCATCGCGCGCGCGCTGGCCCCCCAGCCCGAGGTGCTGCTGCTCGACGAGCCGACCGGATCGTTGGACCCGGCGGGAACGCAGCGCATCGAAGAGCTGTGCCACGACCTGAAGCGCCGCTATACGATCGTCATCGTGACGCACAACCTGCAGCAGGCCGCGCGCGTGTCCGACTACACGGCGTTCTTCTATTTGGGCAAGCTGGTCGAGGTCGGCCGCACTGCGGAGCTGTTCACCAGGCCGGCGCGCGAAGAGACCGAGGCATATCTCACCGGGCGGTTCGGATGACCGCCGGAATGAGGGAGCGTCTGGACCGGGCTGCCCTCCCCGCAGCGGAGCGCCCGACTCCGGTGATCGACGTCCGGGGCTACAGCTTCTGGTACGGGCCCACCCAGGCGTTGTTCGATATCACGCTGCAGATCCCGCGGCGCGCGGTTACGGCGCTGATCGGCCCCTCGGGGTGCGGGAAGACCACGTTCCTGCGCTCGATCAACCGGCTCAACGACCTCATTCCCAGTACGCACCACACGGGCGACATTCTGTTGGAAGGCGTCTCCGTGTTCTCGCCGGGGATGGACATCGTCTCGCTGCGCCGCCAGGTCGGCATGGTCTTCCAGCGCCCCAATCCGTTCCCCAAGACCATCTTCGACAACGTGGCGTACGGACCGCGGATGAACGGCCTGGCGCGCGAGCGCGACGTCCCCGAGCGGGTCGAGCGCGCCCTGCGCCAGGCCGCGCTCTGGGACGAGGTCAAGGACCGGTTGCGCGAGCCGGGCACCAGTCTGTCGGGCGGGCAGCAGCAACGGCTGTGCATCGCCCGGGCGCTGGCGAACGAGCCCGAGGTGCTGCTCATGGACGAGCCCACCTCGGCGCTGGATCCGATCGCCACCGAACGCATCGAGGAGCTGGTCGTCGAGCTGAAGCGCCGCTACACCATCGTCATCGTCACGCACAACATGCAGCAGGCCGCCCGCATCGCGGACTTCACCGGCTTCTTCTATCTCGGCCGGCTGGTCGAGTTCGGCGACACGGCGCAGGTCTTCACCCGGCCCCGGGACGAACGCACCGAGGCCTACATCACGGGACGGTTCGGATGAGCGCAGCCCCTCCCCATCGGCACTTTCACGACGAGCTCTCGGACCTCAAAGCCAAACTGCTCACGATGTCGGGCGAGGCCCAGGAGGCTCTGGCGACCGCCGTCGCCGCGCTGCTGGAGCGCGACAAGGCCAAGGCCGGCCGGGTGATCTCGGGAGACTCGGTCATCAACGAGCTCGAGCTCGAGCTCGAGGAGGCCGTCGTACACCTGCTCGCGACCCAGCAGCCGATGGCCCGTGACCTGCGCCTGCTCATGGCCGCCCTGAAGATCTCCAACGACCTGGAGCGCGTCGGGGACCATGCGGTGAACATCGCGCAATCGGTCGAGCGGCTCGTCGCGTTCCGGCCGATCACCCCGGAGCCCGAGCTCATCGAGATGGCACGGCAGGCGCGCACGATGCTCGGCGACGCCCTCGAAGCGTTCGTCCGCGGCGACGCCGCCGCCGGACGAGCCATCTGCCAGCGCGACGACCAGGTGGACAACCTGCACCGCTCCGTCTTCCGCATCCTGCTGACGCACATGGCGGAGGACCCGCACATGATCGGCGCCGCGCTTGAGCTGCTGCTCGTGAGCCGCAACCTCGAGCGCGTCGCGGATCTCGCCACCAACATCGCCGAAGACGTCGTCTTTCTGGTCGAAGGCAAGTCGATCAAGCACCATGCGGAAGACAGGGCGGTAGAGGGCGGTACAGGGCGGTAGAGGGCGGCAAGGGTAATGCCGACGATCCTGTTCCTGTGCGTTGCGAACTCCGCGCGGAGCCAGATGGCCGAGGGTCTCGCGCGCGCCATGGCGCCGGATGGCTATCGGTTCTTGAGCGCCGGCTCTGAGCCAGGACAGATGAATCCGCTCGCCGTCGAGGCGCTGCACGAGAGGGGCATCGAGATCTCACACCATCGCGCCAAGGGGCTCGACGCGATTCCCTTGGACGAAGTGGATGTGATTGTCACGTTGTGCGCTGAAGAGGTGTGCCCGGTCGTTCCAGGCGTGGTCCGACGCCTGCACTGGCCGCTGCCCGACCCGAAGGAACTCCCCGCCTTCCGCGACGTCCGCGACCGCCT
>QHVC01000205.1 GCA_003222205.1 Gemmatimonadota bacterium
GACGTTAAACCCGACCGGCCAACCCGCGGGCACGTTGACCGACACCGTCGTAATCACATCTGCGGACGCCAACAACAGCCCAAGGAAGGTCCCGGTCACGTTCCGGATCCGGCAGCCGGTGCTGTCGGTCACGCCGTCGTCGCTGTCGGACAACGCTCAACAGGGCGACACCGCCAAGAAGACGAAGACTCTGAACGTGACGAATACGGGAGGCGGGACGCTGAGCTGGACTGCGACACCTGACACAACGTGGCTGAGCGCCGTACCTGGCGGAGGGACCGGCGCAGGATCGATCACGGTGACGCTCAACCCTGCGGGGCTGGCGTCCGGGACACACACGGGCCATGTGACTGTTACATCTGCCGGAGCGACGGGGAGCCCGGCGCAGATCACCGTGACGTTCACGATCACCCCGCCACCGCAATTGTCGGTGACGTCGAGCTCGAAGCCCGACACGGCGTTCCTGGGAAGCACCGCGTCGAAGACTTCGGCGATCCGGATCAGTAACTCGGGCGGTGGGTCACTGGCCTGGAACGCGTTGCTGCCGGATACCACGTGGCTGACCCGGTCGAAGGTCTCGGGGAGCGCCCCACCCGACGATTCGACGATCGTGTCATCGAACCCGAGTGGCCTCGCGGCCGTGACGCACATCGGGCACATGGTGATCGATGCCGGTGCGGTTGCTGGAAGCCCGGTCACAGTGACGAAGACCCTCGTGATCGTTCCATGCACGGTCCACCCGGTCACGCCCGACTCGCTGGACGCCGGCTCGCTGACAACTGCCGACTGCGCCGCGCCGCACCGGGCAGGAAGCTTCGCACGGGTCTACTCAGTGAACGCCAGCACCGGCGACACGCTCGACGTCCAGCTCTCGGCGAGCTTCGACGCCTTCATCGTCGTGACCGACGGCGCGGGGACCGTGGTGCCGACCAGCGACGCCTGCCCCGGCCTCACCGCGTGCGTCCGCAATGTGGTCGTCCCGTCGAACGGGGTGCGGATTGAGGCGACGACGACGGTTGGTGGCGCCACGGGGTCGTTCAACATGCTGGTGACCAAGCCGCAGCGGCCCGCCGGCCCGATCCTCCTGAGCCAGCGCAAAGGAGACGGCTCGACGATCATCGGGGTTGGTGCGACCACGGACACCAATGTGGTGGTCTTCCGGGCCGACACACTTCGGGACCCCAACGCGCGCGATACGTTGCAGCTCCAAGTCGAGCTGCGGTTCGCTCACGTCGCGAACTTCGCCGGCGTGGCGACCGATGCGAGCACGCCGGTCCTGCCGGGCGCTGCGGCCACGATCACGCACACCGGTCTCACGGACGACACGGTGTATCACTGGCGCGCCCGCACCTGCGACCAGACCAGTCGCTGTAGCGTATGGGCGGACTTCGTGACGGGCCGGGACACGGCACCGGACTTCAAGGTCGCGGTGCCGCAGGCTCCGATCGCGCCGGTGACACCCTTGCAGACGTATCCCAGCGGGACGCAGATCGCCGTGGGCGGACCCGACACGACCGACACGATCGTCTTGAAGGCCACCGTGTCCGACTCCGATCCCGGAGACCAGCTGCGCCTCCAAGTCGAACGCCGCACTGCAGGCTCGACGTTCTCGAACGTGCCCACCGCGACCGCGAGCAGCGCCGTCGCGAGCGGCCAGGTCTCGAGCATCACCCTGACCGGCCAAGCGGATGACTCGAGCTATCGCTGGCAGGCCCGTGCATGCGACCAGACGAACCGGTGCGGGCCATGGGTGGACTTTGGTGGGAACGGAACAGGCGCGGATTACAAGATCGCGATCCCGGAGCGGCCGGCGGCACCGGCACAACTGAACCAATACTTGGCGGGCGGCACGACGCCAATCGCGGTCGGCGGGGCCGCCGGCGGGAATCCTGGCTCTACAGTCAACGTGGTCTTCAAGGCGACAGTCACGGACCCCGATCCAGGCGATCTGATCTCCATCGAGGTTGAAGTGCAGACAACTGACGTCGCGTTCGACACGACCACGAACCTGCACCGCGGAGCCGGGGTGGTCACAACGGGGAGGGCGGCTGTGACCGTCGGGTTCTCCGTCCCGCTAGTGCTTAGCACCAACTACCATTGGCACGCCCGCGCCTGCGACCAGACCAACCGGTGCAGTGGGTGGGTGGCCTTCGGTGGTAACGTCGACCTGGACCCGAGCAGCCTCTTGTTCCCCTCCGACACGGACTTCCATGTGCCTTAGCTTGCAGGCATGATCTGCTCCCGCTGCCACGCCCGCAACATCCCCGGTGACGCGGTCGTGTGCCCCAACTGCGGCGGCACCCTCGTCTCCGACGAGGCGCCCCAGCCGCCCATGCCCGAAGAGCTGGAGCGCGCCCTGAAGCGCGACCTGGGCGGCCAGTTCCAGATCAACGAGCTCCTCGGCCGCGGCGGCATGTCGCTCGTCTACCTCGCCTACGAAATCCAGCTCAACCGCCCCGTCGCGCTCAAGGTCCTGCCGCTGCAGCTCGCCTACGGCGCCGACGCCGCCGAGCGCTTCGAGCGCGAGGCCAAGATCGCCGCCGCGCTCGATCACCCCCACATCGTCCCCATCTACCGCGTCGGCGCCACCGGCACCTTCCTCTGGTACTCGATGAAGCGCATCAAGGGCCGCTCCCTCGGCGAGATCCTCGAGCAGACCGGCACCTTGAGCCTCGAGGAAACGATCGGCATCCTCGAGCAGGCCGGCAGCGCCCTCCAGTACGCGCACCGCCACGGCGTCGTGCACCGCGACGTCAAACCCGCCAACATCATGATCGAGGAGAGCGGCTGGGTGCTGGTGTGCGACTTCGGCGTCGCCAAGGCGTTCGGCAACGTGGCGCTTACCCAGTCGGGCAGCTCCCTCGGCACGCCGCGCTACATGGCCCCCGAACAGTTCGAGAGGGCCGGCG
>QHVC01000202.1 GCA_003222205.1 Gemmatimonadota bacterium
ATGCGCAGCGCCCGCGCGCTGGTGTTGGAGAAGCGGAAGCCGCCGGTGTCGGTGAGGATCCCGACGTACAGCGCCCGCGCCGCTTCGGGGCTGAGCGGCCAGTCGAGCGCCGAGGCGAGGTCGAACACCAGCTCCGCGGTCGCCGTGGCCTCCGGTGCCAGGAGCCGCGGGCCCGGCGGCAGCGAGCCCTTGCTGACGTGGTGATCGATGCACACGACCGGCACGCCGCGCGTGCGCACCGCGTGGGCGAGGTCGCCGAGGCGCCCCAGGTCCGAGATGTCGAGAACGACGATGACGTCGGCGCGCTCCAACTGCTTCACCGCGCCCCCGCTGGTGTCCGCGCCGTCGGGGAGGAGGAAGTGGAAGCGCTCGGGGACCGGCGTGGGGTTGGCGATGACGGGCTTCACCCCCCGCGCGCGCAGCAGGTACCAGAGGCCCACCTCGCTGCCCACGCCGTCGCCGTCGGCGTTGACGTGGGTGGTGAGGACGACGCGGCGGCCCGGCGTGAGCGTCGCCCCCACTTCGGCCGCGGCCTTGGCCCGCTCGGGAGGAATCGGAACTCCGTTGACGGACATGAACGAAAGAAAGACGGAGGCGAGAAAGGCGTCAAGGAAGGGCGTAACGAAAACGGCGTAGAGGAGAATCGTACGCCTCTCCCCTACGCCGCTTTTCTACGTCGTTCTCTCTACGTCGTTCTTGCTTACGACGTCATGCTTTTCGGTCCGCGCTCTGGGCGTAGAGATTGAGCCACGCGCCAATGCTGAGCGACACCGCCAGGCCGCCGATGCCCAGCGCCCAGCCCAGGGGCTCGTCGGGCATCACGTCGTTGCGGTAGCGGAACATCCACAGCAGCGAGGCCAGCGAACCGAACACCAGCCAGAGGAGGCCGGCAACCTTGAGCGCCCGCGACCAGCCCGTTTCGCCCTTCGGCGCGCCCTCGCCCAGGTTGGAGGCGTACATCCCGTAGCCGAAGTAGATGACCATGCCGGTCGCGAACCAGAAAATCAGCCGCTCCCAGGTCCGCCACGGCAGCGACGCCATGAGGTACAGGGCGGAGAGCGCGCCCGCCGGGGCGACGAACCAGATCCACGGCGTGCGGAACGCGCGCTTGAGCTTGGGCTCGCGCACGCGCAGCACTATGATCCCGATGGAGACGATCACGAACGCGAGCAGCGTCCCGATGGAGACGAGGCTGCTGGCCTCGCGCACGGTGAGCAGCGACGCCACGAAGGCGACCGCGACGCCGGTGACAATCGACGTGATCCACGGCGTGCGAAAGCGGGGATGGATGCTATTGACGAACTGCGGCAGCAGGCCGTCGCGCGACATCGTCCAGAACACCCGCGACTGCCCCAGGAGCATCACCAGGATCACGGACGACAGCCCCATGATCGCGCCGAACTTGATGATGTCCGACATCCACCCCATCCCCGCGCGGTCGGCGGCGACGGCGATCGGGTCCGGAACGTTCAGCTCCTTGTAGGGCACCACGCCGGTCGCGATGCCGGAGACGATGATGTAGAGCACCGTACAGATCAGCAGCGACCCGATGATGCCGATCGGCATGTCTTTCTGCGGGTTTTTCGCCTCCTGCGCGGCCGTGCTCACGGCGTCGAATCCGATGTACGCGAAGAACACGATCGCGGCGCCGGTCATGACGCCGCTCCAGCCGTAGAGCCCCGGGCCTTCGCTCGGCGGCATGAACGGCTTCCAGTTCGACGAGTGAACCGCGTGCGCCGCCCCGAAGATGAAGAGCAGCACCACCGCGAGCTTCACGAACACGATGCCGTTGTTGACGGTCGCGGACTCCTTGATGCCGACGACGAGCAGCGTGGTGATGATCGCGATGATGATGACGGCGGGGAGGTTGAAGATGGCGGTCGTGGTGGTGCCGTCGGCGCACGTCACCAGCGTGCCGCGCGCCGCCGACAGAGCGCACGGAAAGTCGAAGTGCAGGGCGGTCCGCAGGAACGACACCACGTAGCCGGACCAGCCGATCGCCACCGTCACGGCGCCGAGCGCGTACTCGAGCACCAGGTCCCACCCGATGATCCAGGCGATGAGCTCGCCCAAAGTCGCGTAGCCGTAGGTGTAGGCGCTCCCCGCCATCGGCACGAGCGAGGCGAACTCCGCGTAGCACAGCGCCGCGAAGATCGAAGCCACGCCCGCCAAGACGAACGAGAGCACCACCGCCGGCCCTGAGTTCACGGCGGCCACCGTGCCGGTCAGCACGAAGATCCCCGTGCCGATGATCGCCCCGATGCCCAGGGTGGTGAG
>QHVC01000208.1 GCA_003222205.1 Gemmatimonadota bacterium
GCTCTGCCGGTGGATCGCCGCGGCGACGAGCTCCTTCCCCGTGCCCGATTCGCCGGTGATCAGCACTCGCGACTCCGTGGGGGCGACGCGCGCGATCCAGGTGCGCAGCTCGTCCATCGCCCCGCTCACGCCGACCAGCGGATCGGCGTGGCCGAGCTGCTCGTGCAGGCGGCGGTTCTGCTGCAGCGTGCGGCCCAGCTCCAGGGCGCTGCGGATTGCGACGAGCACCCCCTCGGGGGTCAGCGGCTTCTCGAGGAACTGGAACGCGCCCAGCTTCGTCGCCTTCACCGCGTCGCTGAGCGTGGCTTTGCCGCTCATCATGATGACCGGGACGTCGGGAGCGCGGCGCTTGAGCGCCTCGAGCGTGGCGAGCCCGTCGGGCCCCGGGGGCATCATGAGGTCGAGGAGGATGACGTCGGGGAGATCCTGCTCGGTGGCGGACAGCGCCGCGGTGCCGTTGGGCGCCTCGGCCGTCTCGAACCCTTCGGACTGGAGCAAGGCCCCGACCATACGGCGGATGTTGGACTCGTCGTCGACGAGCAGGACGCGAGGGCTCACGTCGCGAACACGATGGTGAACGTCGCGCCGCCACCCGGCGTCTCGTCCACGGTGATGGTCGCCCGATGGGCTTCCATCGTCTGGCGCACCAACGCCAGTCCCAGCCCCGTCCCGTCTGCTTTGGTCGTGAAATACGGCTCGAACACCCGCGGGCGCAGCGCTGCGCCGATCCCGGGCCCGTGGTCGGCGATCGTGACGACGAGCCCCGCGGCGTCGCCCGCGAGCCCGACGTCGATCGTGCCCGCCCCGTGCATCGCCTCCGCGGCGTTGCGCAGCAGGTTGGCGAACGCGCGGCGCAGCGGCTCGTAGTGGCCCATCACGCTACGCCGCCCGCCGTTCGCCTCGACTGTCACGCGCACGCCGTCCGGCACGCCCGTGCGGCCCAGCTCTTCGAGCAGCTCCTGGAGATCTACTTCGCTCTGGGCCCCTTCCGGCATGCGCCCGAAGTCCGCGAATTCCCTGGCCAGCCGCTCCAGGCGATCGGTTTCCGCGGACATGACCTGCATCGCCATGTCCGTCCGACCGTCCGACGGTCCGACCGTCCGACTGAGTTGATCGACGGCGATCCTCATCGACGTCAGCGGGTTCTTGATTTCGTGCGCCACGCGCCGCGCCACCTCGCGAAACGCGCGCAGCCGCTCGGCCTCGAGCTCCTTGTCGCGCGCCACGTCCAGCGCCGTGGCCAGGTCGCGCAGCGCCTGGCGCAGCGACTCGAATTCCGGCGCCCCGCGCGCCGGCATGCCTGCGGGCAGGGGCTGGCGCATGCGGATCAGTTGCGTCCAGCCCACTAGCTCCTCGATCGGCCGTGACAGTTGCCGCGACAGATGCCCCGCGAGCCGCACTGCGGCAAACAGCACCAGCGCGCCCAGCGTCACGATCACGATGGCGAAGCCGGCCGTGTAATAGCGCAGGTAGGTCTCGCCGCGGCGCGCCAGGCTCGCCGAGTTGGAGACGCGTTCCAGATGATTGCGCAGGGCGGCGCGGCCTGCCGGTGTGAGCTGCATCGTGTCCACGCCTTGCACGAGGGCGCGGGCCGACGTGACGACGTCTTCGAAGGAGGCGCGCGCCCCCGCTGACGGCGCCAGGGTGCGCACCGACAGCACCCACCCCGCCACGGCGAGCGTCGTGGGGACGGCCGTCATCGTGACGAGGATGACGAAGATCCGTCGGTGGAACGGCAGCGCCATATTTGAGGGCGCAATCTATGGACTTGGCTGGCGCGTGACAATTCGACACGGGGAGGAACGGGATGAAGTCCCACACGCACTACCTGTGGTTCAACACGAAGCAGCGTCAGGAGATCATCGACATCACCGACACAGTGGCGGAGGAAGTGAAGAAGAGCGGTGTGGGGGAGGGCTTCGTGCTCGTGAGCGCCATGCACATCACCGCGTCGGTGTTCGTGAACGACCACGAGTCAGGGCTGTGGCAGGACATCCTCCACTGGTTGGAGCACACCGTGGCGCCGTGGGACCCGGGCCGTTACCGCCACAACGAGACCGGGGAGGACAACGCGGCGGCGCACCTGCGCAGCCTGACGATTGGGCACGAGGTGATCGTGCCGGTGACCAAGGGGGCGCTCGATGTCGGGCCCTGGCAGCGCGTCTTCTACGGCGAGTGGGACGGCCGGCGCAAGAAGCGCGTGATCGTCAAGGTGCTGGGGGAGTAGCGCTCACCAGGACCTGTTCCTGAGCGCCGTCGTGCATCGGCTCCCGGAGCTGCACCAGCCATCCGCGCTCGCGGCTCGCCCAGATTGTCGTCTTTCGGCGGCTGGACGGGACGCTCAGCTCGACCCTCCAGCAGTCGAACGTGCCGGCGGGGACGTGAACCGTCTCGCGGCCTACGACACGCACATCCAGCGGAATCGCACCGAACTGGTGTTGCCCCCATCCGAAGTTCAGGTAGAGGCTTCCTCGCCAATTTGACTCGAACGGCAGCAGCAGGAGCATAGGTTTCGCATAGACGAAGTTGAGCAACCCCAGCGCCGGATAAACCTGCCAACTGAGCGGCGTGCCGGGATACGTTGACGGCACGCGCGCGAGCAGCAGCGGTCCGAGGCCAGTATCGGGCGGGAAATCGATCCCCGGTGGCGTTGTGCCCGGACGTTGCACCCGGGGCGCTGGGTGCGCCCTGCGCACGGGTCGCAGATCCTGCCGGTCCACGAGGAGCGTGTCCCGCGCCGCGAAGTATTTCCAGCCCCAGCGGTTCGCGATCTGCCACACTGCGCGGCCGCGATACTCGCCGGGTGTGATCGTCAGGGTGTCGGCCTCGACGCTGTCGGTCACGTATCCATCAATGATGACGCGGGTCCGGTACACCCACTGTCCGGGACCGAACCTGCCGAGTTCGACAGCCGCGGGCGGATAACTCGCCTTGTACAACCGTCCCCCCGGTTCCTGAGCGAACGCATCCGGCGGGAAGAACGGCAGGCCCCCGAAAGCGGTCGATTGGAACTCACCCTCATTGCCTGCGCGATTCCGAAGCGTCGAGATCACGAGGCCGCCGGCCGCCAGGACGACGATCGCCGCAGCCGCGACGACATACCGCCGGCGGCCAGGGCGCACCGCTCGTTGAACAACCGGCAGAATCACCCGCGCTCCCGCCGCCCGGCTCGCCTCAATCCGCGCCAGCAGATCGTCGGTCGGTTCGGGAGCCGGGAGGGTCCGCAGCTGATCGCGCAGGGCGCGCAGTGCGGCCACACGCTCGCGGCAGCCGCCACAGTCCGCGAGGTGCGCAGCGACCTGAGCGCGTCGGCCCTCGTCGAGCTCGACGTCCGCGAACCCTTTCAGCGTCTTCAGCGATGGGTGCAACAGCGTCAGCTTCATCGGTCCTCTCCTAGCGTGCGCCGCAGCCGGGTGATCGCCCGCATCAATCGGGCTCGCGAGGCCCCCGCGCTGATCCCCAAGAGCGCCGCGACCTCGGCATGCGAGTAGCCTTCCATCTCTTTGAGCACGAGCACCGACCGCAGTGGATCAGGCAGCGCTGCGACGGCTTCCTGAAGCGCCGCCACGTCGGATGGCGCCTCCGGCGACCGGTGTCCCGCGACCGCCTCCAACGGCACCTCACGCCGCCGCCCGCGCTGCCGCAGTCGCATCA
>QHVC01000017.1 GCA_003222205.1 Gemmatimonadota bacterium
GTCGCCGATGCTCGCCGGCGATGCGCTTGGCAATCGCCGCCGCCACGGGGCGGAGCACCCAAAAGCCGCCGCCGAACACGAAAAACAAGACGAACGCGGCCAGCCATCCCTTGTCCACAGCGCGTCTCCCTCCCAGCCCAAGTTAGGGGGCTAGTCGCCCGCCGCCAGCGCCTTGCGCAGAAACGCGCCCGTGTACGAGGTCTTGTGGCGGGCCACCTGCTCCGGCGTTCCCGCCGCGACTACCTGGCCTCCCGCCTCGCCACCCTCGGGGCCCAGGTCGATCACCCAGTCGGCCGTCTTCACGACGTCGAGGTTGTGCTCGATCACGACCACGGTGTTGCCCTTGTCGACGAGGCGGTGCAGCACCTCCAGCAGCAGCCGCACGTCCTCGAAGTGCAGCCCGGTGGTCGGCTCGTCGAGGATGTACAGGGTGCGCCCGGTGTCGCGCTTGGCCAGCTCCGTGGCGAGCTTGACCCGCTGGGCTTCTCCGCCCGACAAGGTTGTCGCCGACTGGCCCAGGTGGATGTACCCGAGTCCTACGTCGTTCAGGAGCTCCAGTTTCGCGCGGATGCGCGGCTGGCTCTCGAAGAACTCGAGCGCGTCGGCGACACTCAGGTCGAGCACGTCGGCGATGGACTTTCCTTTGTATCGCACCTCGAGCGTTTCGCGGTTGTAGCGGCGCCCCTTGCACACCTCGCAGGGGACGTAGACGTCGGGGAGGAAGTGCATCTCGACCTTCACGAGGCCGTCGCCCTGGCACGCCTCGCAGCGACCCCCCTTCACATTGAAGGAGAACCGGCCGGGGCCGTAGCCGCGGATCTTGGACTCGGGCAGGAAGGTGAAGAGCTCGCGGATGGGCGTGAACAGACCGGTGTAGGTCGCCGGGTTCGACCGTGGCGTGCGGCCGATCGGGCTTTGATCGATGTCGATGACCTTGTCGATGCGCTCGAGACCTTCGATCCGCTCGTGAACGCCGGGCACCACCTTCGCCCGGTAGAAGTGCCGGGCGAGTGCGTGATAGAGGATGTCGCTGACGAGCGTGGACTTCCCCGACCCCGACACACCGGTCACGGCGATGAACAGCCCGAGTGGGAGCTCGACGGTGAGATTGCGGAGGTTGTGGTGGCGCGCCCCCACGATGCGGAGCACCCGTTCGCCGTCCGACACCCGGCGTCGCGGCGGGACGGGCACCCGCAGCTCCCCGCGCAGGTAGCGGGCGGTGAGCGAGTCGGGGTGCCGGAGCACATCGGCGAGCGGGCCCGCCGCCACGACCTCGCCGCCGTGGCGACCGGCGCGCGGGCCCAGGTCCACCACGTGATCGGCGGCGCGGATCGTCTCCTCGTCGTGCTCGACGACGAGCACCGTGTTGCCGAGGTCGCGCAGCTCGCGCAGCGTGGCGAGCAGGCGCGCGTTGTCGCGCTGGTGCAGGCCGATGGAGGGCTCGTCGAGGATGTAGAGCACGCCGACCAGGCGGCTGCCGATTTGCGTGGCGAGGCGGATGCGCTGGGCCTCCCCCCCCGAGAGCGACTCGGCGGCGCGGCCGAGGGTGAGGTAATCGAGCCCCACGTTGTTGAGGAAGCGCAGCCGGTCCTTCACTTCCTTGAGGATGGGCCCGGCGATCTCCGGGTCGAGTCCGGGCCGGCCGTTGCCGCGCAGCGGCAGTCCCTCGAAGAACCCCACAGCTTTGGTCACCGGGAGGTCCACCACGTCGCCGAGACTCTGCCCGCCGACCAGCACCGCGAGGCTCTCGGGACGCAGCCGCTTGCCTCCGCACGTGGGACACGGCTGTTCGACCATATAAGCCTCGAGCTGGTCGCGCACGCCGTCCGAGGCGGTCTCGCGGTAGCGCTTCTCGACGTACTTGAGGACGCCGGTCCAGCTCGACTCGTACGAGCCGTGCCAGCGCTCGCTGTCGTACTGATAGGTGAACGTGCGGCCCGGCGCGCCGTGCAGGAGGCCCTTCTTCACGACCGCGGGGAGATCCTTCCATGGCATGTTGAGGTCGAACTTGTACGCCCGGGCCAGCGTCGGCAGCACCACCTTGCGCAGGTACCCGCTCGGCTCGCCCCACGGGAGGATCACGCCCTCGAGGATCGACAGACTGGGATCGCCGAGCACCAGGTCGGCGTTGACCTCGCGACGCGTGCCCAGCCCCGAGCAGTCCGGACATGCCCCGAACGGCGAGTTGAACGAGAACTGTCGCGGCTCGAGCTCCGGGAGGGAGAGCCCGCACGTGGGACACGCGTAGCGCTCGGAGAACACCGTGGACTTCGCGCCGGTCGTCACCTCCACAACGCCGTCGGCAGCCTTGAGCGCGGTCTCGATCGAGTCCGCGACGCGGCTGCGATCCCCCGCACGCACGACGAGCCGGTCCACCACCACGGCGATGTCGTGATTCTGGCGACGATTCAACTTGGGGACTTGGGCGAGGTCGTAGGTCTCCCCGTCCACGCGCACCCGCACGAACCCCTGCTTGCGCGCGTTGTCGAACAGCTCCCGGAACTCGCCCTTGCGGCCGCGCACCAGCGGGGCGAGCACCTCGATCTTCGTGCCGTCCGGCCATTGCAGCACGAGATCGGTGATCTGCGATGCGCTCTGGCGCTCGATCGGCGAACCGTCGTTGGGACAGTGCGGCGTGCCGACGCGGGCCCACAGTAGCCGCAGGTAGTCGTACACCTCGGTGATGGTACCGACGGTCGAGCGCGGGTTGCTGCCGGCCGTCTTCTGCTCGATCGAGATCGCGGGCGAGAGCCCCTCGATGGCGTCGACGTCGGGCTTCTCCATCAGCCCGAGGAACTGCCGCGCGTACGCCGACAGCGACTCGACGTAGCGACGCTGGCCTTCCGCGTAGATGGTGTCGAAGGCGAGCGACGACTTCCCCGATCCCGACAGCCCCGTGATGACGGAAAGGGCGTTGCGGGGGATCTCGACGGTGATGTTCTTGAGGTTGTGCTCGCGGGCGCCGCGGACGACGAGCAAATCGCTCGGCATAGACCTGTAGCCTAGATAGGTCACCCGATTCCGGTCAACGGGAGGGGTCGGGGCAAGTCCTTCTCTTGCCCAAGCCCCCTCATTTCCCTACGTTAGCCGTCCCCATGCCTCCACAGCCGCTCGTGGTGCTGACGACGCTCGGTGACGCGGACGAGGCCCGGGCGTTCGTGCGGCGCCTGGTGGACGACCGGCTGGTCGCCTGCGGCACCCTGCTCCCCGGCGGGGTGTCCATCTACCGTTGGGAGGGGGCGGTCACCGAAGAGTCGGAGGTCGTCGTGTTGCTGAAGACAGACGCCGGGAAGTGGGATGCGTTGTGCGCCGCTGTGCGCGAGCGGCACCCCTACGAAGTGCCGGAGCTGCTGGCGCTGACCGTGGGGCGCGGGCTGCAGCCGTACCTGGCGTGGCTCGCCGGCGAGGTGGTCGAATGAACCGCAAGCGCCGCTGGCAGTCGGCCGCGGACCGCGCGCGCGTCGCCGCGGATCTCATCGCCGAGGCCGAATCGCTGACCGACGAGGCGGCGCTCGCCACGCCGGCCGAGGTCGCTCGCGAGCGGCTGCCGCCGCCGGTGCCGCTGGCGCGGCCGCTCGACGCGGCCCCGACCGCCGCTCCGGTCGACCCGCCGCCCGTCCAGACGCCGCCCCCGCCCCGGCGCGACGATCCCGAATCGGTGCTGGCGGAGCTGGACGCCGCGCTCGACGAGCATCCGGACGACCCGACACTGTTGCTGCAACGGGCCCGGGCGCACGTTGGGGCGGGCAATTTCGTCGGGGCGCAACACGACCTCGAGCACACCCTGCGCGTCGTCCCCGACGACGTCGACGCGTTGTGCGCGCTCGGCGTGGTGCTGGCGCGCAAGGGGCTGTGGGGCGAAGCGGTCGGCCGGCTGCGCAGCTGCGTCGAGCGCGACCCCAGCCGGGGCATGACCTGGTACTATCTCGGCGAAGCGCTGAACAAGCTCGACGATCTCGCCGGCGCGCTGGCCGCGTTTGAACGGGCGGCCGACCTGCAGCCCCACCACAGCCGCACGCTGCACGCGCTCGGCGTCGTGCTGGACCGCCTGCGCCGTCCGGAGGACGCGACCCGCATGTACCGCCGGGCGCGGGAGGCCGCCGACCGGTGATTCAGGTCGTGGTGGACGATCTCGCGTTCCTGCCTTCGGATGCGGTCGTCCGCCCGGTCACCAGCCGGCTGGATGCGACCACGCCCGCGGTGCGCCGCCTCGAGACCGTGGGCGGCCCCGCGTTCGTCGACCGTCTCCACGTGCACAAGGAGCTCGGGATTGGATCGGCCGTGGTGACCGGCGGCGGAGACCTGCCCGCCGAATTCGTCATCCACGCCGTGATTCGCAGCGAGACCGAGCCGGTGTCGAAGGAGGGCGTGCGCCAGGCCTGGATGTCGGCGCTGCGGCGCGCCCAGGAATGGGAGTTCGCCCGCCTCACCGCCCCGCCGCTCGGAATCGGCGCGGGCAACCTCCCCGTCGAGGATGCGGCGGAGATCATGACGACCGAGTTGCGGGCCCACCTCGCCCGCGCGACCTTCCCCGCCGACGTATCGTTCGTCGTGGAGACGCCGGAAGATCGCGAAGTGTTCGAGGCGGCACTGAAGCGTAGCGCCGTCGGCCTGTCGTGAGGCGCCGCGGCTGGGCGATCGCGATCCTGGCGGCCTGGGCGCTCTCGCTGGGATGGCTCATCAAACGCACCTACTTCCGGTCCACCGGCCAGCGGCTGGCGGAAGCCGCGCTCGCCGTCCCGCCGGGGGCGGTGTTCTACCGCCTCACCGTCGGCGCCCAACAGATCGGCTTCGCCTCCACGACGATCGACACCCTCCAGGACACGGTCCGGGTCGAGGATGTGCTCGTCATGGACGTTCCGGCGCTGGGGCGCCTGCACCGCACCACGGCGCGCAGCCAGGCGCTGCTCGACCGGGCGCTGCGTCTGCGGTCAATGAGCGCCCTTGTGGACGGGGACGACAGCCGCTTCACCGCCCGCGGCGAGATGGTCGGGGATAGCAGCCTGCGTCTCATCCTCTCCACGGGCGAGGACTCCCAACTCACCTGGGCGCGGTTCACCCGGCCGGCGGTGTTGCCGTCGCTGCTGCCGTTGCGCCTCGCGTTCGGCGGCGAGCTGAAGACCGGCCGCACCTCGGCGCTGCGGGTCTTCGATCCGGCGCTGCTCGCCGAGCGGGACGCGGCGGTGACGATCGCCGCCGAGTCCACGCTGGTCGTCCCCGACAGCGCCGACTACGACTCGACCTCCATGGCGTGGGTGGCCGTGCACTTCGACACGGTGCGGGCGTTCCGCCTCGAGCAGCGCAGCGAAGGGTTGGCCGGGAGCATGTGGGTCGACGCGCAGGGGCATATCGTACGCGCCTCGAGCCCGACAGGCGTGACGCTGGAGCGCACGGCCTTCGAGCTGGCGTACGAGAACTTCCGGCGGCGCGACACGGCTCGGGTGGCGCGGAGCTCGGCGGGGCCGGGCCCCGGCGACATCGTGCCGATCACGGCCATCGCGGCGGGCGTTCGGCCCCGGCCCGACACGGCCGGCACGTTCCGCGTGCGCCTCGTGGGCCTCGCGCTCGCGGGGTTGGACCTCACGTCGGACCGGCAGCGCCTCACCGGAGACACGCTCACGGTGCGACCGGATCGGGGCGCCGCGCTCACGCCCGCCTACCGCCTGCCGTCGGCGGACACGTCGCTCACGATGTACCTGCGGCCCGAGCCGTTGCTGCAGAGCACCAACCCGCGGATCGAGGCGCAGGCCCGACTGGTGATGGGACGGGGGCGAGACCCCCGCGAGACGGCCGTGGCGCTCGCCCACTGGGTCGCCGCCACCGTTCGGTACGAGGCGGGCGCGGTTCTGCCGAGCGCGCTGGCCGTGTTCGAGGGGCGGCGCGGCGACTGCACCGAGCATACAACGCTGTTCGTGGCGTTGGCGCGGGCGGCGGGCCTCCCCGCCCGGCCCGTCGCGGGGTTGCTCTTCGCCGGCGGGCGGCTGTACTACCACGATTGGGCCGAGGTGTATCTCAACGGCTGGGTGGCGGTGGACCCGACGCTCGATCAGCTCCCGGCGGACGCCGGGCACCTGCGGCTCGTGGTCGGGGGGTTGGCGCGGCAAATGGAGCTGACGCGCCTCATCGGGAAGCTCAGGCTCGAGGTCTTATGATCCGGCTGGAAAACCTCACCAAGCATTACGGCAGTTTCGTGGCGGTGGACGACATCTCGATGGAGGTCCCCCGCGGCTTGCTGCACGGCTTTCTGGGCCCCAACGGCGCCGGCAAGACCACGACGCTGCGGATGATCGCCGGGATCCTGCGGCCCACCGACGGCCGCGTGTTGATCGGCGGCGACGACGTTCATAAGCAACCTCTCGCCGCGAAGATGCGGTTGGGCTTCATCCCCGACCGGCCGTTCGTCTACGACAAGCTGACGGGCGCGGAGTTCCTGCGATTCGTCGCGGGCCTGTACGGTCAGGAAGGCGACGCGATCGACCGGCGCATCGCCGAGCTGCTCGAGGTGTTCGAGCTGACGAGTTGGAAGGACGAGCTGGTGGAGGCATACAGCCACGGGATGCGGCAGAAACTGATCATCTCCAGCGCGCTGATCCATCGCCCCGAGGTGATCGTGGTGGACGAGCCGATGGTGGGGCTCGACCCCAAGGCGGCGCGGCTGCTCAAGGACATCTTCCGCCAGTTCGTCGGCAAGGGCGGCACGGTGCTGATGAGCACGCACACGCTGGAGGTAGCGGAAGCGATGTGCGACCGCATCGCGATCATCCAGCACGGGAAGATCGTCGCCGAGGGCACCGTGCCGGACTTGCGGCGCCAGCACCAGGCCGGCGACGTTAGCCTCGAGGAGCTGTTCCTGAAGCTCACCGGCGGCGCGCATGCGCGCGAGCTGGCGGAGGTCCTGGGCCGGTGACGGGAACGACCGTGCAGCCCTCGCTGTGGCACGTGCTCCAGCCCAAGTGGCGCACGGTGCGGCAGCGGCTGCGAGAGGCTCGAGAGCGCGGCGGGTGGGGCCGGCTCACGATTCTGCTGACGGCGGGGGGGCTGTTCTGGCTGGGCGTCTACGGCGTGTTGTTCCGGATCCTCAAGTACTTCCGCGGCGTCGAGGAGCTGGGGCCGCTGCTCGCCGGGAAGCTGCTGGGGCTGGTGCTGCTGGCGTTCGTGTCGATCCTCATCCTCTCCAACGTCATCACAGCGCTGTCGAGCTTCTTTCTCGCCAAGGATCTGGACCTCCTGGTCTCGGCGCCGGTGGACTGGCTGCGGCTGTACCTGGCGAAGCTGTGGGAGACGGTGATCCACTCCTCGTGGATGGTGGCGCTGATGATCGTGCCGATCCTCGCGGCCTTCGGCGTCATCTACGGCGGGGGAGTGCTGTTCCTCCCGTTCGCCGTGCTCACCATCGTCCCGATGCTGATCCTGCCCGGGGTCGTGGGCGCGGCACTGACGCTGATTCTGGTCAACGTGTTTCCGGCCCGCCGCACCCGCGACCTGCTGTCGATCATCGCGCTGGGTGCGGCGGGAGGCGTCATCCTCGCGTTCCGCCTGATCCGCCCCGAGCAGCTGGCGCGTCCGGAGGGGTTCCGCAACCTGCTGGACTTCGTCACGGTGTTGCGGACGCCGACGTCGCCGTTCCTGCCGAGTGAATGGGCGACCAAGGCGATCATGAGCTTCCTGCGCGGGTCCGTGGACCCGCTGCCGCTCCTCCTGCTGTGGACGACGGCGGCCGCGTTCGTGACGGTGGGGGCGCTGCTGCATCGCGAGCTGTTCGCGACGGGCTTCACCAAGGCCCAGGAGGGCGCGGAGCGGTTCGTGCGCGGGACGCTGTGGCGGCGGACGGTCGGCTCGCTCCTCAAGCCGCTCACGGTGGCCAAGCGAGAGTTCGTGCTGAAGGACATCAAGCTGTTCTTCCGGGATACCACGCAGTGGAGCCAGCTGATCCTGCTGGCGGTGCTGGTGGTGGTCTACGTGTTCAACATCAAGGCGTTGCCGCTGCACCGCGGCGAGCCGGTGGGGTTTTTCTACGTCAACCTGGTGTCGTTCCTGAACCTGGGGCTCGCCGGCTTCGTGCTCGCCTCGATCGCCGCGCGGTTCATTTTCCCGGCGGTGTCGCTCGAGGGGCGGCAGATGTGGCTGCTGCGCTCCAGCCCGCTGGACCTGAAGGCGCTGCTGTGGTCGAAGTACTGGGTGGGCACCGTGCCGCTGCTCGTCCTCGCGCTGCTGCTCACCGGCATCACGAACGTGCTGCTGCAGGTCTCGTCGTTCATGATGGTCGTGAGCCTGGCGACGATCTGCGCGCTGACGCTGGCGATCTCGGCGCTAGCGCTCGGCTACGGCGCGCTGTACCCGCAGTTCGAGACCGAGAATGCGGCCCAGATCCCGACCTCGTTCGGCGGCCTGGTGTTCATGATGACGACGGTCGCGCTGCTGGGCGCCGTGATTCTCGCGTTGTGGCAGGCGGTCTACACGTACGTCCGCGCCGTGTACGACGGGCGCCCCGTGGTGATCGACGCCTGGATGATCGGGGGGTTCACCGTCGTCGCCGCGGTTTGCGCGGCGGCGACGGTGATCCCGTTGAAGATCGGCTTGAAGCGGATGGAGCAGTTCGAATTCTGATCTAGTGCCAGCTCAGCCCGCCGACGATCTGGAAGGCGCTGCCGCTGCCGACGATGAGCTTTGCTTCGCCGTACGGGACTGGGTTGCGCCAGCGTCTTCCCTCGAGCCCCGCAAGCAGGTTCAGATTGGTTTTCGTGCTGCTCACACCGTTTGCGCTGCCGTGCAGGATGTTGAGCCCACCGCCGAAGTAGAAATACCCGGCCCGCGTCGGCGGGTGGAACTTCACGTCGCCGTTCAGCGCCCAGAGGCTGCCGCCGCTCTCGAAGTAGTAGTCGAACGTCGGGTAGAGCGCGAGCCGCGGCGTGATCGGGTACGTGAGCTGCGCGCCGAGCAGCAGGTCTTTCGCGTCGAAGTTGTATCCCAGGTGGGGACCATAGCTGGGCCGCTCCAGGGCGGCGGCGGCCCGTGCCCGCGCGCGTCGCTGCGCCGCTGCGGGAGTCGCGACGAGCGCCGCGGCCGTCAGGCCCATGAGCACCTGCAAGGTGATCCGGCTCACCATGCCACTCCTGGTTGAGGGTCGCAGACTGATAGAGGAGGAGGCTTCAAAAATCAAGAGTGCGGGCGTGACCCGCGTCACCCGCCCCGAGGTCAGGCGGCGACGCGCGCGCCGCAGGCGTTGCAGAAGTGCGCCTCCGACTCGAGCGCCGCGCCGCAGCGACCGCAGAACCCGTGGGCGGACGACAGCC
>QHVC01000115.1 GCA_003222205.1 Gemmatimonadota bacterium
CGGTTTGGCACCTCGATGTCGGCTTGTCACATCCTGGGGCTGGAGAAGGTCCCAAGGGTCCGGCTGTTCGCCGGTTAAAGTGGCACATGAGCTGGGTTCAGAACGTCGTGAGACAGTTCGGTCTGTATCCGGTGTGGGCGTTGGAGTGTTGAGGGGCGTCGTCCGTAGTACGAGAGGACCCGGACGAAGCGACCGCTCGTGTCCCGGCTGTGCCGCCAGGCGCAACGCCGGTTAGCGATGTCGCGCGGGGATAACCGCTGAATGCATCTAAGTGGGAAACCCTCCCCAAGATGAACACTCCCGAGCCGTAAGGCTCCTCAAGGGCCCTGGGAGACTACCAGGTTGATAGGCGGCAGGTGTAAGGCGCGCGAGCGCTTCAGCCGAGCCGTACTAATTGCCCGTGAGGCTTGATCTCTCCGCTGTTCACAGCGTGTGCTTCCCAAACACCTTCCCCCCATGCGTCGATCTTCGCTCTGCTGGCGACTAGCGCGACGGGGCCACACCCGTTCCCATCCCGAACACGGTCGTTAAGCCCGTCAGCGCCGATGGTACTGCCCCTGCGAGGGGGTGGGAGAGTAGGCCGCCGCCAGCTTCTCCGTCAGAAGCCCGCTGAGGTTCGCCTTGGCGGGCTTCATGTTTTCGAGGATGGGGGTAGCTTGCGGTCATGCCCCGCTGCGGCACCGTCGCCCTCGCCGGCCGACCCAACGTCGGCAAGTCCACCCTGCTCAACGCCCTCGTCGGAGAGCACCTGGCCATCGTAGCGGCGAAGCCGCAGTCCACTCGCGTCCCCGTCGTGGGTCTCCTCACTCGCGATGACGCGCAGTTCATCCTCACCGACAGCCCCGGGCTGCTCGAGCCCGAGTACCCGCTGCACGAGACGATGCGCGACGCCGCCGTGCGCGCCATCGCGGACGCGGACGTCGTCGCCTATCTGCATCCGCTCGCGGAATTCCCGGCTCCGCCCTTCGTGGAGGTCGCGCGCTTAGCCCATGCTCCGCGGGGGGCGGTGATTCCCGTGTACACGAAGGCCGATCTCGTTGCACCGTCCGCCCGTCCGGCCGTCCGCCCGAGCGACGGAGTGGTGGTGTCGGCGGTGGCGGGGGAAGGCCTCGCCGCGCTGCTCGGCGCGCTCGGGGCCCGGCTGCCCGAGAGCCCGTTCCACTACGACCCGGACGAGATCGCCACCCAGCCGCTGCGCTTTTTCGCGGCGGAGTTCGTGCGCGAGGCGGCGTTCGAACTGCTGCGCCAGGAGCTTCCGTACAGCGTCGCCTGCGCCATCGAAGAATTCCGCGAGTCCGCCAGCCCGGTTTATATTCGAGCCACCCTCTACGTGGAGCGCGACAGCCAGAAGGGCATCGTCATCGGCGAGAGCGGCCGGACGATCAAGGCGCTGGGACAGGCGGCGCGCGCCAAAATCGAAACGCTCGTCGGCCAACCGGTGTATCTCGATCTCCACGTGAAAGTGCTGCCGCGCTGGCGGCGCGACGCGCCGTCGCTCCAACGCCTGGGATACGCGCCCTCATGAGCCTCCCTCCCGATCTGCTCGACATCCTCGTCTGCCCCAAGTGCAAAGGCCCCCTGGAGCACCGCACTGCCCCTCCCGATCCCGCGGAGCAGCTGGTCTGCCATGCGTGCCGCCTGATCTACGCGGTCGAGGACGACATCCCGATCATGCTGATCGATGAGGCGAAACCGTTCTGACGGCCCGTTGAACGGTCGGACGGCTGGACGGATCGTCGCGATCCTGCTCCTCTGGTCCGGCGGTGCGACGGTCCGCCTGATCGCCCAGACCGTTCCGGCGGACGCTGCCCAGAACGCCGGCGGGCTGTTCCTGCTGTTTCCCGTCGGGGCGCGGGCCGTCGGCATGGGGCAGAGCGCCGCAGCCCTGGACGGCAGCGGTGAAGCGGCGTTCTGGAATCCCAGCGGGCTTGCCACGATGACCAACGACGAATTCGCCCTGCACAGCGCGAGTCTCGTCTCCGGCGCGACCAATGCGCTCACCGCGTTCTTTCCGCGTCGCGGGATCGGCGTGCTCGGCGGCGCCGTCTACCTCGTGGACTACGGCGATCAGGACGTGGTGGACTCGAGCGGGACCACCGTCGCCCGGCTCGCCCCGCGCAACATCGAGCTGCTCGCCTCCTTCGCGACCGACCTGGGCGGCAGCTTCGTCTTCGGCGTGAGCTACAAGCTGGTCGAGTTCCGCGTCGACTGCAGCGGCGACTGCCACACCGTCCCGGCCGGCGTCGGCGTCACCCACGCGCTCGACGTCGGCGGGCAGTTCACCGTCGGGGAAACCGAGGCGCTGCGGATTGGGTTCGTCGTGCGCAACATCGGGTTCCCGCTCCAGGTGAACAACCGCGACCAGGCGGATCCGCTTCCGGCGCGCCTCGTCGTCGGCGCCCTGTACCGCATCGACTTCCGCCCGTTCCCGGGCGGCGACGGCAAGCAGCGGCTCGACCTGAAGGTCGCGGCCGACGTCGAAAGCCCCTGGGGGGAGGTCGGCACGCCGCAGGCCCGCGTCGGGCTCGACGTCGGCTACCAGCGGCTGCTGCGCCTGCGCGGCGGCTACGCGTTCGTTCACGACGGGCTCGGCGGACCTACCGTGGGGCTGGGGGTGGCGAGCGGCTCGATTGGCGTGGACCTCGCTCACCCCTTCCTGACGGGCTCGAGCCTGGTGACCGCGAACCCGACCTATCTCTCGTTCCGCGTGACGTTCTGATGAGCCGCGCGACGCGCGTGGCTGTCGCCCTCCTCGCCACCGCCGCCGGGTCGGCCGCCGGGCAGGCGGGGGCGGCGGGGGCGGCGGGGGCGGGACTCGCGCCGGACTCCGCGCAGCTGGCGGCGCGGGCGCGACTGTGGATCCGCCCCGTCGCCTCGCTCGCAGTGCCGGGGACGGGGCAGCTGCTCGCGCACGAGGACCGCGGCGCTCTGTACCTCGTCACCGAGCTGTACCTCGTGACCCGTTACTTCCAGCTGCGGCACGATGCTCAGGTGCAGGCGGATCGCTTCCGCGAGCTCGCCTTCGAGGTGGCCCGACGCCCGTTCGCGCCCAGCCGGCGCGACACGATCTTCGAGTACTTCGAGACCATGGAGCGGTTCGTGGCGAGCGGGCAGTTCGACTACGATCCGGGTCCCGGCATCTCGCCCGAGACGGATCCCGCGACGTACAACGGGTCGGTGTGGCTGCTCGCCCGCCGCACCAATTGGAGCGATCCTGACACGCCCCCGCCCCCGACGTCGCTCGAATACATCCGCGCGATAGATTTCTACATCGCGCGGGCCGTGGGACCGGGCTTCCAATGGTCGTGGCGCGACGCGCCCCTGGCCCGCGACGAGTTCCGCGCCACGATCCGCAACAGCGATGACGGCTTCCGCCGGGCGCAGAATCAGCTGGGGCTGCTTCTGGCGAACCATCTCGTGAGTGCGGTCGACGCCCTCGCCTCGAGCCGGCTGAGTGGGGTGGCGCGGCGGCCCGCGCAGCTCGAGACCGTTATCCTGGGACCCCATCACGGGCGCGTCGCCTTGCGGGTGGCGTTGTGACTTCCTCGCGGCGCGTCGTCCGGGTTTAATTGACACGGGAGGTCGAGCGGCCTAAGTTTAGGCGGGCTCGACCCTTACGCGAGGAGCCAGGTGCGGACGCGCCCGACGATCCTGTTCTTTTCGCCGGCTGGTCGTCCAGTCCCTGACTTCGTCACCCGCTGGGTCAACGGCAAGGGGCTGACGGTCCATCTCCTGCGGGATCCGGCGGAGGTGGAGCAGCGTGTGCTCCGCTCCCTCCCGCGGCTGGTGGTGGTGGACGCCGACGGGCACGAGGACCAGGGGATGCAGCTCTGCGCCCGGCTCAAGGCGGACCCCTACACGGCCATCGTGCCCCTGGCGGCGGTCGCCGCGCGGCACGTTACCGATCGCGTGCAAGCCTGGTTCGCAGCGGGTGCGGACGAAGTGCTGACCCCGCTGTTTGAGCCGGTGGAGCAGGCGGGACGGCTGGACGGGCTCGTGGCCCGCGCCGAGCGGGACGTGGCGGTGAACCCCTCCACGCGGCTGCCGGGGACCACCGAGATCGAGCGCGAAATCCGCCGACGCATGGAGGGCGGCGAACAGTTTGCCGTCTGCTACGCGGACCTGGATCACTTCAAGGAGTTCAACGATCGCTACAGCTATTACGACGGCGACCGAGTCATCTACCTCCTGTCGCGGATCCTGCACGATGTCGTGAAGGGGATGCTGGGGCCCGAGGGGTTCATCGGCCACATCGGTGGGGACGATTTCATCTTCATCGTTGCCGTGCCGAAGATCCCGCTGGTGTGCGACGAGATCTTGTTCGTTTTCGATACGTTGATCCCGTACCAGTACAATGAGCAGGACCGCCGGGCGGGGTATTATTTCGGCAAGGACCGCCGGGGGCAGCTGCACCGCGTGCCGCTGATGACGCTGTCGATCGGCATCGTGACCAACCAGAACCGTCGGTTCACTCACCCGGCCCAGGTGAGCGAGTTGGCCACCGAGATGAAGAGTTACGCCAAGACCCAGCCGGGTTCCGTGTACGTCGTCGACCGCCGTCACGACCCCGAGCCGGGGACGGAGACGGAGGCGGGCGAGGTGCGATAACGGGGGCGCGAAGTGAACGTAGCTTGTCCGTCGTGTGAGACTGTGTACCGGGTGGACCCCGCCAAGGTCCCCGCCGGGGGCGTGCGCGCGCGCTGCGCCGTGTGCGGCAACGTGTTCGGAGTCGGGGCCGCCGAGATGGCAGTCCCCTCCCCGGTAGCACGGTCGGCGGCGGCGCCGAACCCGGGGGCGGTCCCCGCGGCCAGCGTCGCTGCGGCGGCGCCGGTCTTCACGCCGGCGGGTCCCGCGCCGCGCACGCCGCCGGCGCCGCCGCCGCCGCCCCCGATGCCGCCGGTGGCTGCTCCGTCGGTGCGTCGGCCGACGCAACCGGCGCCGCCCGCGACCCCGCCGCGGCCGGCGCCTCCGGTGGGCGCCCCGGTCCGGCCCGTCGCGGCCCCGCCGGTTGCCGTGCCGGCGCCGCGTGCGGCTCCGGCCGCGCCGCCGCGAGCGGTGCCGCCGGCGTCCCGCCCCCCGGCTCCGGCGGCACCAGCCGCCTCGACTCCGGTCGCGCCGTCCGCCGTCCCGCCGGCGGCGCCGGCAGCCGGCGGGATGCCGTTGCAGCGCAAGACCGGCCCGTTGCGGGCGGTGAATCCGTTCCTGGTGCAGGACCCCAAGCAGAAGGCTCGCCGGCTCGCGCGCGCGCTGATCTCGGACATGATCGTCTATCATCCCGAGAAGCGACAAAACGGGATGCGCGACGGCACGCTGCCGCAGCTGTTTAAGGATGAGATCGAGAAGAGTTGGCTGGAATACGTCGAGCAGGTGGGCCGCGACCTGGCCGAGAGCACGCCGTTCTGGAACGAGGCGTTGAACGAGATCCTCGCCGGGGGCAAGAAGGTTTTCTAAGAGGGTGACCTGTGGCGCTGAAAGACCGTTTCGAGACATTCGATCGCCGGCTCCAGGAACTGCGGAGCTTCCTTTGACGTGGACGGCAAGGCGCGCCGCCTCGCCGAGCTGGAGCACGCCATGGCCGACGGCGGGTTGTGGGCGGACCCGCAGCGCGCGCGTGCCGTGGTCGAGGAGGCCAAGGGGCTGAAGCGCTCGCTTGACGCCTACCACGCCATGCGCAAGCGCGTGGACGAGGGGCGCGAGCTGGCCGAGCTGGTCGAGGCAGAGACGCACGTGGATCTCGAGATGCAGCGTGGGCTGGAAGCGGAAGCCGCCGGGATCCAGGCCCAGCTCGAGGCGCTCGAGCTGCAACACCTCCTGCAGGGCCCCGATGACGGGCGCGACGCGCTGCTCACGATCCACCCGGGCGCGGGCGGCACCGAATCGCAGGACTGGGCCGAGATGTTGATGCGGATGTACGTGCGGTGGGCGGAGCGGCACGGCTTTGCCGTTCAGATGCTGGATGCGCCGCCCGGCGAAGAAGCGGGCATCAAGTCCGCCGAGATCGAGATCCGCGGTCAGTACGCGTACGGACTGCTCAGGGCGGAGAAGGGCGTGCACCGGTTGGTGCGGATCTCCCCGTTCGACTCCCAGTCCCGCCGCCACACCTCCTTCGCCTCGGTGTTCGTCTATCCCATGGTCGATGAGGACATCGAAATCGAGATCCGGGACGATGACCTGCGCATCGACGTGTTCCGCGCCTCCGGCAAAGGCGGCCAGCACGTCAACAAGACCTCGTCGGCCGTGCGCATCACGCATCTGCCGACCGGCATCGTCACGCAGTGCCAGAACGAGCGCAGCCAGTTCAAGAACAAGGCGACCGCGCTCAAGATGCTGAAGGCGCGGCTCTACGAGCGCGCGGTGGCCGAACGCGAGGCGAAGAAGGCCGAGCAGGACAAGCAGAAGACCGACAACGCGTGGGGCAACCAGATCCGCTCCTACGTGTTCCAGCCGTACACGATGGTGAACGATCATCGCACCGAGCTGAAAGTGACCGACGTGCAGAAGGTGATGGACGGCGACCTCGACCCGTTCATCGAGGCGTTCCTCAAGCGCTCGGCGGGGAAGGCCGCGTAGGGTGACCAGCTTCGTCGAGGCGGCGCGCCGCGAGAAGCTCAAGGAGCTGGTGCGTCGGGGGATCGCCCCGTACGCGTACCACTTCGACCGCACCACGCTGGCCCGCGACGCCGTCGCCGCCTACCGCGCCGGGGACGAGACGCGCCACGCGCTGGCGGGCCGCCTGGTCGCGATGCGACCGCACGGCAAGACCACGTTCGCCCACCTCGCGGACGCGTCCGGGAAGCTGCAGCTGTATTTCAAGCTGGACGAGCTGGGCGCGGACGCCTACGGCGCCCTCGAGCTGCTCGATCTGGGCGACTGCGTGGGTGTCGAAGGTCCCCTGTTCACGACCAAGACGGGCGAGATCACGGTGCGCGTCCAGCGGGTGACCCTTCTGGCCAAGGCTTTGCGCCCGCTGCCGCTCGGCAAGGAGGACGCGAGCGGCGTGAAGCACGGCGAGCTGTCCGATCCCGAGCTCCGCGCCCGCCAGCGGTACGCCGACCTCGCCGTGCATGCGGAGGTGCGGGAGCTGTTCCGCCTGCGCGCGCGCGTGATCGCCTACCTGCGGCGGTTTCTCGACGGCCGCGGCTACCTGGAGGTGGAGACGCCGGTGCTGCAACCGGTCTACGGCGGCGCCGCGGCGCGGCCGTTCAGCACGCACTATGAAGCGCTCGACGCGACGTTCTATCTCCGCATCGCCGACGAGCTGTACCTGAAGCGCTGCATCGTCGGCGGGCTGGAGCGCGTCTACGAGATCGCGCACGACTTCCGCAACGAAGGGATGTCGCGGTTCCACAACCCCGAATTCACGATGGCGGAGTGGTACGAGGCCTATGCCGACTACCACGACATGGCGGAGCTGACCGAGGCGATGGTGGCGGGGATGGTCGAGGAGCTGTTCGGCACGACGTTGCTGGAGCGGCACGGGGCCACGCTGTCGTTCGCGCGCCCGTTCGCCCGCCAGGACTACTTTACCCTCGTCCGGGAGCATGCGGGACTCGACCTCACCCGGGCGACCGACGCCGACCTGCGTGCGGTGCTGAAGCGACACAACGCCACCGACGCCGATCAGCTCGCCGGCGCGAAGCTCGTCGACGAGGTATTCAAGACCTGCGTCGAGCCGAAGCTGGTGCAGCCGACGTTCGTCTTCGATTATCCCATCGCGCTGTCGCCGCTCGCCAAGCCCAAGCGCGACGATCCGGCCAAAGTCGAGCGTTGGGAACTGTTCGTCCTGCACCGCGAGCTCGCCAATGCGTTCAGCGAGCTCAACGACCCCGATGAGCAGCGCCGCCGCTTCGAGCAGCAGTCGGCCCTGCGGGCGGCCGGCGACGCCGAGGCGCACCAGGTGGATGAGGATTACCTGCGCGCGCTCGAGTACGGGATGCCGCCCGCCGGCGGCGTCGGGCTGGGCGTCGACCGGCTGTTGATGGTGCTGGCGGACCAGTCGAACATCCGCGAGGTGATTCTCTTTCCCATGCTGCGGCCCCAATGAGCGACCTGCTCGAGCGGCTCCCTGCGATTCTCGCCGGGGTGGGCGCCGTCGCCCTCGCTGCCTTTGCCTGGTGGCAGTGGCCAACACGCCTCGAAGCCACGGTGGCGGTGCGGTACCTCAAGAGCCGCCGCTCGTCGCGGCTGCTGTCGCTCATCACCGTCATCGCCGTCGGCGGCGTGACCGTGGGGGTGACGGCGTTGGTGCTGGTGCTCGGGGCGATGAACGGCCTCCAGGCCGACCTGCGCGACAAGATTCTCGTAGCGAACCCGCACCTGCGCGTCCTCACCTACGGTGAAGGCCTGCGGCTCGACGACTGGCGGCGGGCGCTCGATTCGGTGCGCCACACGCCTGGTGTCGAGGCGGCCGCGCCGTTCGTGCTCACCCAGGGGCTGCTGTCGGCGGGCCACGACTACGCCGAGGGCGTGGTGGTGCTGGGGATGGATCCCGACACCGGCAGTCGCTCGGTCACGACCCTGGCGACGCACTTCACCAAGGGCGACCTGCGGTTCCGCGCCACCCGGCCCGATGTGGAGGGTGGGATCGCCCTCGGCACCCGGCTGGCGGCGAAGCTGTCGGCGTTCCCGGGCGACGTGGTCACGCTGATCTCCCCCGCCGGCTCCAAGTTCAACGCCAGCCTCGGCGCGTTCGTCCCCAAGTTCCACCGCTACGAAGTCACGGGGATCTTCGACACCGGGATGTACATCTACGACGACAGCTACATCGCGATGGCGCGCCGCTCCGCCCAGGAGTTCGCGGGGCTCGACACCGCTGTCACCGGGATCGAAGTGCGGCTCACCGACCCGTGGGCCGCGAAGCAGCTCGGCCAGCGGCTCGAGGCGCGCCTCGGCTACCCGTACCGGGCGATGGACTGGCAGTCCCAAAACGCCTCGCTGTTCTCGGCGCTCAAGCTCGAGAAGCTCGTGATGGGCGTCATCGTGTTCCTGATCTGCGTCGTGGCGGCCTTCAACGTCGTCGGCACGCTCACGATGGTCGTGCGCGACAAGACCCGGGAGATCGGCATCCTCCTGGCGATGGGGATGCGCCGGGACTCGATCCGCCGCATCTTCCTCTCCCAGGGGATGCTCATCGGCCTCACCGGGACGGCGATCGGGACCGTGCTTGCCCTGGTGGGCGGCGGCATGGTGAGCCGCGGACACTGGATTCACATCGACCCGTCCGTGTATTTCGTCGACCATCTGCCCATGCACTCGCAGTCGACGGACGTGCTCATCGTGGTAGTGGCGAGCCTGCTCATCTCCGCCCTCGCGCCCTTGTACCCTTCGCTCCGGGCCGCCCGGCTCGACCCCGTGCCGGCGATCCGCTACGAATGAACGCGCTGATCGAAGCGCGCGGGCTTTGGAAGGTGTTCCGCGGCGGCGACGAACGGCCGCTCGAGGTGCTCCGCGGGGTGGACGTGGACGTGCACCGCGGCGAGGTGCTCGCGGTGGTGGGGGCGTCGGGCGCGGGGAAAAGCACCCTGCTGCACCTGCTCGGCGCCCTCGATCGCGCCAGCAGCGGGGATGTCTGGCTGGACGGCAGCCGCTACGCCGATCTGGACGCGATCGCGCTGGCCGAGCTCCGCAACCGCAAGCTGGGGTTCGTCTTTCAGTTCCACCACCTGTTGCGGGAGTTCTCGGCCCTGGAGAACGTGATGATGCCGCTGCGGATCGCCGGAGCGGGGGAGCGCGAAGCCCGCTCCCGGGCCGAGGAGGTGCTGTCGGTGGTGGGACTGGCGGGTCGCATGACGCACTGGCCGGCGGAGCTGTCGGGCGGCGAGCAGCAGCGCTGCGCCGTGGCGCGGGCGCTGGTGCACGATCCCAGTCTGGTGCTGGCCGACGAGCCGTCCGGGAACCTCGACCACGCCAACGCCGATCGGCTGCACGAGTTGTTTTTCCGGCTGGCGCGCGAGTACGAGACAGCGGTCGTGGTCGTCACCCACAACCGGCAGCTCGCGGGGCGCGCCGACCGCATCCAATGGCTGGAGGACGGCCGGCTCACCGCCGTGAGCTCCGTGGACGCGATTCCCTGATGCTGTGCGATAACTGCAAAGAGCGCGAGGCGATCATCAACCTGACCCAGGTGGAGCACGACTCCAAGGTCACGCTCCACCTCTGTGAGTCGTGCGCCCAGCAGAAGGGCGTCGAGACCGGCGGCTCCGTGCTCAAGTCACCGCTCGGCGGCTTCATCACCGCGTTGAACAAGGGCGGGACCGGGCTGCTCCCGTCTCCCGCCGATGGGTTGCGCTGCCCGTCGTGCGGCGCGACGCTCAAGGACTTCCGGGAATCGGGCCGGCTGGGCTGCGCCCAGTGCTACGACGCGTTCACCCCCCACCTGCGGGACCTGCTGCGCCGCTTGCACGGCTCCAGCCAGCACGTCGGCGAGCGCTACGAGTCGCCCGGAGAGCAGGCGGACCCGCGCCATCAGTTACTCGATCTCAAGGATCAATTGCGCCGCGCGGTGGAGTCGGAGAACTTCGAGCTGGCCGCGGAGCTGCGCGACCGCATCCGGGTGCTGGAATGATGGACCTTTCGCTGCTGCCCGACGGCGGCATGAGCTGGCTCGACGCCTCGGGACCGGCCGCTCCGGTCGTCCTGTCCACGCGCATCCGCCTCGCCCGCAACCTCCAGGGCTCCCCGTTCGGCCAGCGGGCGCGCGACGGAGACCGCGCGGCGGTCCTGGCCCGGGTGACCGAAGCCGCGCAGGCCAGCGACCACCTGCGCAGCGCGACCTTCTTCCATGTGGATCAGCTGGAGCGGCTCGATCGCCAGCTCCTGCACGAACGCCACCTCGTCAGCAAGGAGTTGGCGGCGCTGGACCGCGAGTCGCGCCCCCGGCCCGGCTCGGCGCTGGTGATCCAGAGCCCGGTGGGGGTGATGGTAAATGAAGAGGATCATCTGCGGCTGCAGGGGATGTGGTCGGGCTTCGCGCTGGAAGAGGCGTATGCCGCGCTGGAGGCGATAGATAGCGAACTAGGCCGGCTGCTGCCGTTCGCGTTCCACCCAGAGTTTGGCTATCTTACTTCGTGCCCGACCAATGCTGGGACGGGACTCCGGGCGAGTGTGCTTATCCACTTGCCCGGCTTGGTCTTGACGAAGGAAATCGGGAAAGTCTTGCAGGGGCTCACCCAGGTGGGGCTGACCTTTCGGGGGCTGTACGGGGAGGGCAGCGAAGTCGTCGGGAACTTCTTTCAGTTATCTAATCAGACGACCCTGGGGAAGTCCGAGGAGGAGCTGCTCGACCATCTCGGCAAGATCGTGCGGCAGGTGTTGGAATACGAGCAGCAGGCGCGGGACGTGATTCTCAAGAGCGCGCGCACGGAGGTGCAGGACAAGGTGTGGCGCGCCTACGGGTTACTGCGGCACGCGCGCCGGCTGTCGTTCGAGGAGACGATGAATCTGCTGTCCGGTGTTCGCTTGGGCGTCGGGTTGAATCTGATCACCGGGCTGAGTGTATATACCCTCAACAAGCTGCTGATTCACACGCAGCCCGCGCATCTGGCGGTGCTCGAAGGACGGCAACCCAGCGATCCGGAGCTGCCCGCGGTGCGTGCAAGTTACGTGCGGAAGCTGCTGGACGCGGAGTCGAACTGAGGCGGGCGGGGAGATGAACGGCTACAACTTCACGGATCGGGTGCGGAAAGTCCTGCAGATGGCGCGGGAAGAAGCCGCCCGTCTGCACCACGAGTACGTCGGCACTGAGCACATCCTGCTCGGGTTGATCCGCGAAGGCGAGGGCGTCGCCGCCGCGGTCCTCACGAATCTCAACGTCGACCTCGAAGACATCCAGCAGAAGATCGAGGAGACCGTGAAAAAGGGGAAAGCGGCCGCGGCCGCCGGCCCCGACCTGCCGTACACCTCCCGCGCGAAGAAGGTGCTGGAGCTCGCCATGAGCGAGGCCCGCGAGCTCAACCACTCGTACGTCGGCACCGAGCACCTGCTGCTGGGGCTGCTGCGCGAGGAGAAGGGCATCGCGGCCCAGGTGCTGACCGACGCCGGCGTGAACCTCGAGCAGGCGCGTGCCGAGACGTTGCGGCTCTTGGGCAGCGAGATGCCCTCGACCGCGCCGGCGGGCGGGGCGGCCGCGCAGCCCGCGGCCCCCAAGAGCGAGAAGAAATCCAAGACGCCCGCGCTCGACCACTTCTGCCGCGATCTGACGCAGCTGGCGGCTGAAGGGTCGCTCGATCCCACCATCGGGCGCCAGAAGGAGATCGAGCGGGTGATGGAGATCCTCTCCCGCCGCAAGAAGAACAACCCGGTGCTGATCGGGGAGCCGGGAGTGGGTAAGACGGCGATCGTCGAGGGGCTGGCGCAGCTGATCGCGACGGGGCAGTGCCCCGACGCGCTCAAGGATCACCGCGTGCTCGCGCTGGATATGGCGGCGGTGATCGCGGGCACCAAGTATCGCGGCCAGTTCGAGGAGCGGCTCAAGGCGGTCATCAACGAGATCGCGCAGAACCGCAACATCATCCTGTTCATCGACGAGCTGCACACGCTGGTGGGCGCGGGGGCGGCCGAGGGCGCGGTGGACGCGTCCAACATGCTGAAGCCGGCCCTGGCCCGCGGCGAGCTGCAGTGCGTGGGCGCGTCGACCCTCAACGAGTATCGCAAGTACATCGAGAAGGACGGCGCGCTGGAGCGGCGCTTCCAGACGGTGATCGTCGATCCGCCGACGGTGGACGAAACGATCGAGATCCTCAAGGGGCTGCGCAAGCGCTACGAGGACCACCATCGGGTGGTCATCCCCGACGCGACGCTCGAAGCGGCCGCGAAGCTCTCCGAGCGCTACATCACCGACCGGTTCCTCCCCGACAAGGCGATCGACGTGATCGACGAAGCAGGCGCGCGCGCGCGGCTGGCGACGCAGGTGCCGCCGCCCGAAGTCGCCGAACTCAAGGGGCGGCTGGAAAAGATCAACGGCGACAAGGAAGCCGCCGTGCGCGATCAGAACTTCGAGCGCGCCGCGTCGTTGCGCGACGCCGAGCGGGAGCTGCAGAGCGACATCCGCCGCAAGCAGGAAGACTGGGAGCGCGAGCGCCAGACCCGCCGGCCGACGATCGACGAGGAGAACGTCGCGTTCATCGTGTCCCGCTGGACCGGGATCCCGGTGACGCGGCTCCAGGAGGCGGAGACGGCGCGCCTGCTGCGCATGGAAGAGGAGATCCACCAGTTCGTCGTCGGCCAGGAGGAGGCGATCGCGGTGATCTCGCGGGCGATCCGGCGCAGCCGCGCGGGGCTCAAGGATCCCAAGCGGCCGATCGGCTCGTTCGTGTTCTCCGGGCCCACGGGCGTCGGGAAGACCGAGCTGGCGCGCGCGCTGGCCCGGTTCCTGTTCGCCGACGCCAACGCCCTGATTCGCGTCGACATGTCGGAGTACATGGAGAAGTTCTCCGTGAGTCGGCTGATCGGGGCGCCGCCGGGCTACGTCGGCTACGAGGACTCCGGCACGCTCACCAAAGCGGTGCGGCGCAAGCCGTACTCGGTGGTGCTGCTCGACGAGATCGAGAAGGCGCACCCGGACGTCTTCAACATCCTGCTGCAGGTGCTCGATGAGGGCCACCTGACGGACAACTACGGGCGCATGATCGATTTCAAGAACACCGTCGTGATCATGACGTCGAACGTGGGCGCCCGCGACATGGTCAAGGGCAAGAGCCTCGGCTTCGCGCAGCCCGACAGCCGGGCCTCGTTCGAGCGCATGGCCGAGAAGGTCAAGGACGAGATCAACAAGACCTTCAACCCCGAGTTCCTGAACCGGTTGGACGACACGATTGTCTTCCACCCGCTCACGCGCGAGCACATCGGGCAGATCGTGGCGATCATCCTGCGCGATGTGCAGAAACGCCTGGGCGACGAGGAGCTCACGCTCCGCCTCACCCCCGCGGCCACGGACTTCCTCGTGGACCACGGGTACGACGAGCACTTCGGCGCCCGGCCGCTGAAGCGGGCGATCCAGAAGTACGTTGAGGACCCGCTCTCGGAGAAGATCCTGGTCGGCGAGTTCGCGCGCGGCGACGAAGTCGAGGTAGACGTGGCGCCGGACAAGGAGCGCCTCGCCTTCCGCGCCCTCTCCGGCTCGAAGGCGTGACCCGCCGGCCGCTCGCTTCCGTCCTCCTGTTGTGCGCCGTCGCCCTCGCCCCGCGCCCCGCCCGGGCGCAAGGCGAAGGCGGCGGTCGGTTGCCCGATTCCATCGCCGTCGTCGGCGTCCGCCGCGTCTCCCGCCAGACGGTGCTGCTCACCGCCGGTCTCGTGCCGGGCCGCACCGCCAACTACCGCGACATCCAGCACGCCATCCAGGCGCTGTACGCCTCAGGGCAGTTCGACGACATCCGCATCGACCAGGACACGGCCGGCCCCGGCATCTTGATCATTCAGGTCAAGGAGCGGCCGGTCGTCGCGCATTGGACGGTGCGCGGGGTGAACCGGCTGAGCGAGCACACGGTCCGCGACCGGGCGCAGGTGATCACGGGCCGCCCGATCGATCCCGCGCAGGTGGAGCGCGCGCGGGGCCGCATCGACTCGCTCTACAAGGCCGAGGGCTACTACCTCGCGCGCGTGCGCGCGCTGCGCGTGTACGACGCCGATTCCGGGAGCGTCCGCGTGATCTTCGACGTGGACGAGGGCCGGCGCGTGGCGATCGCGCGGATCGACTTCCAGGGCAATACGCGGTTCCCGGACAAGGTGCTCGCCAAACAGATGAAGACGCGCCCCGAAGGGTTCTGGTGGTGGCGCGACGGCGAGTACGACGAAGAGCAGTTGCGCGCCGATCTGCAGGAGCGGCTCCCCAAGTTCTACGGCGAGCGCGGGTACGTCGACTTCCAGGTCCTCAACGACTCGCTCGTCGTCACCGACTCGACGGGGAAGGCGACGCTGCTGGTGCAGGTGAGCGAGGGCGATCCGTACCGCATCGGCACGGTCGAAATCGTGGGCAACCGGCGCTTCTCCACCGAGCAACTGGAGCTGTTCAATCCGTTCCAGGCCGATTCGGGGAAGCGGCGCGTCCCGCCGTTCAACCAGGAGAAGTGGGACGACGCCACGACCAAGCTCAAGACGCTGTACTACAACAACGGCTATATCTACGCGCAGGTGAGCAACGACGTCATCCGCCGCACCGGCCCCGACGGCAAGCCGATCGTGGACCTGCGCTGGGTGATCACCGAGGGCCAGCCGGCCATCGTCAACCTGGTGGAGATCCGTGGCAACGACGTGACCCACGAGCGCGTGATCCGCGACGCCATCGTGGTGATTCCCGGGGACGTCTTCCGCCAGGATGCGTTGATCCGCTCGTACCAGAACGTCTCCAACCTCGGCTTCTTCCAGCAGCCGCTGCCGCCGCCGGACACACGCCCCGCCAACGACCAGGGCGACGTGGACGTGATCTTCCGCGTCACCGAGAAGCGCACCGGCAACGTCAACTTCGGCGCCTCGGTGGGGCAGGGGGTCGGCGTGGGCGGCTTCTTGGGGCTCGACGAGCCCAACCTCTTCGGGCAGGGCAAGCGCGGCCACTTCCAGTGGCAGTTCGGCAAGAACATCAACGACTTCGATCTGTCCTATACCGATCCCGCGATCCGCGAGTCCCGGATCTCGGGGACCGTCGGCGTGCACAACACGCGGTTGCGCTATCAGATCGCGGACCTGGGGCGGCTGCGGCGGCGTGGCGCCAGCGTGCAACTCGGCTTCCCGGTGTTCAACGATCGTTACTCGCGGCTGTTCCTGTCGTATTCGATCGACGAGCAGACGTTCGAGGGGTCGGCGTCGAACACGGCGTTCCAGGCGCGGTTCGGGTGCACCAACTGCCTCCGGTCCACCATCGGCGTGTCGGCGATGCGCGATACCCGCGTCGACCTCCCCTTCCCCACGGGCGGCACGATGACGACGGTGGGGCTGTCGCAGAGCGGCGGGCCGCTGGGCGGTCGCGGCGACTTCCAGCGCATCGACCTCGAGGGGCACTGGTACGCGCCGCTGGGGCAGCTGGGCGGGAGCCGGCCCGGCGCGAGCGGGGTCAAGTTCGTGCTGGGCCTCTCGACCCGCTCCGGCTTCGTCTTCGGCGACTCGCCGTTCTTCGATCAGCTGTTCTTCATGGGCGGTACGCAGTTCGGGATCCCGCTGCGCGGCTACGACGAGTTCGCCATCACCCCCAACGGCTTCGACCCCAACGCCAGCACGTCGGGGGCATCAACGGCCAACTCGTTCGGCAAGGCGTTCTTCAGCATGACGGGGGAGCTGGGCATGCGGATCTCCCAGATGCTGTACGTGAACGCCTTCTTCGACGCCGGCAACCTCTGGGCCCGGGCGAGCCAGTACAACCCCACGCGCCTGTTCCGTGGGGCGGGGTTCGGGGCGGCGATCATCTCGCCGCTGGGTCCCATGGGCGTCGACCTCGGCTACGGCTTCGATCGCACCGACATTCTCGGCCGGCCTGCCCCGGGCTGGAAACTGCACTTCAAACTCGGCAACTTCTTCTGATGCCCATCTCTCTGGAGCATGGTATGACGCGCGCCCTCGTGACTTGCCTGACCCTCGCTGCCGCCGTGTCGCTCGGCGCCCAGACACCCACGCCGACGCGGCCGGCCACGGCGCCGCCGCCGGTCAAGATCGCGTTCGTAAGCTCGCGGACGATCATGCAGCAGACGCCGGGCTACGCCGCGGCCGATTCGGCCCTCAATCGGGACATCCAGGCCGGCCGGGACGAGATCGCGCGACTGCAGCAGCAGATGGACTCGGCGGTGCGAGCCTTCGACCAGCAATCGATCGCCCTCTCCCCGGCGGCCAAGACGGCCAAGCAGCGCGAGCTGCAGGTGCTGCAGGACCGGTACACGCAGCGTGGGACCGAGTTGAACGACCGCATCCAACAGCGGCAGCAGGAGCTGTTCGGTCCGCTCAACGCCCGCATCCGCGCCGTCATCGACGGCATCCGGGCCGAGGGCAACTACGCGATGATCTTCGACGCGGACGCGCAGGGCGGCGGCCTCATCTCCGCCGATCCGTCGCTCGATATCACCGCGAAAGTGTTGCAGCGCCTCCAGCAGGCGCAGTAGGGCAGCGGCCGGCGCCGTGGCCGCTCCGGCCGCCCACGCCCTGTCCGCGAGCGAGATCGCGGCCCTGACGGGCGGCCGGCTGGTCGGGTCGCCGGACGTCCGCGTCACTCGCGTCGCCCCGCTCGAGCGCGCCGAGCCGGGCGACCTCGCGTTTCTTGCCAGCCCCCGGTATCTCTCCTACCTTCAGCGCTCCGCGGCGTCGGTCGTGCTGGTGCGGGAGGAATTCCTCGCGGAGGCCGCCGGGCCCGCGGTGCGCGTCGTGGTGCCGGACCCCCACGCGGCGCTGCTCGCCATCCTGCCGGTGCTCTACCCCCAGGCCGTCTGGGAGCCTGGGGTGCATCCTACCGCCGTCGTCGGCCGGGGCGCCACGTGGGAAGACCCGGTCGCGATCGGACCGCATGTGGTGCTGGGACGCGGGGTGCGGTTGGGCCGCAACGTGCGACTGGGCGGCGGGTGTGTGCTCGGCGACGGCGTCGTGGTCGGCGATGAGGTCGAGATGTATCCGAACGTCGTGTGCTATCCCGGGACCGAGATCGGCCACCGTGTGATCCTGCACGCCGGCGTGCGGCTGGGGAGCGACGGATTCGGCTACATCCCCGGCCGGGGCGGAAGCGGACATCGCAAGATCCCGCATGTCGGCCGCTGTCTCGTGGGCGACGACGTGGAGATCGGTGCGAACAGCTGCGTGGACCGCGGCAGTGTGGACGACACGGTGATCGGCCCGGGCACCAAGATCGACAATCTGGTCCACATCGCGCACAACGTCCGCATCGGCGCGCGCTGCCTGATCATGGCCCTCGTCGGCGTCGCCGGCAGCTCGCGCATCGAGGACGAAGTGATCCTCGCGGGACAGGCGGGCGTGTCCGATCATCTGACGGTGGGCCGCGGAGCGCGCGTGCTCGTGCAGGCGGGCCTGATCGGGGACGTCCCGGCCGGCGCGACGGTGTCGGGCTACCCCGCCCGCAACCACCGCGAGTTGCTGCGGGCCCAGGCGACGCTGTACCGCCTGGCGGATATCATCCACGACCTCGAGGCGCTCGTCGCCAAGCAGCCCGATGCCGCCCAACGGTAGACGTTCCATCCAGAAGACGGCGTCCGTGTCGGGGACCGGCCTGCACACGGGGGCCGAGACCGTCGCCACGTTCCTCCCCGCCACCGCCGGCCAGGGGATCCGCTTCCGCCGCGTCGACCTCACCGGCAAGCCGGAGATCCCCGCCCGGTTGACGGAAGTCGAGGCGCTCGAGCGGCGCACGGCGATCGGCCACGGGGACGCCACGATCCACACCGTCGAGCACCTGCTCGCGGCCGTCGCGGCGCATGAGATCGACGACCTCATCGTCGAGCTGAGCGGTCCCGAGCCGCCGATCCTAGACGGCAGCGTGCAGCCGTACTTCGACGCGCTGCGGCAGGCGGCCCCCGTGGACGTCGGAGGGCAGCCCACGATGCTCACCGTGCAGGCGCCGTTCACGGTGACCGAGGGCGACTCGAGCTACATCGTCGCGCCGGCCAAAGCATTCCGGCTGACGGTGACCATCGAGTTCCCGCACCCGCTCATCGGGAGGCAGGCGGGGACGTTCGAAGTCACCGCCGACGCGTTCGCGCGAGAGCTCGCGCCGGCGCGCACCTTCGGGTTCACCGGAGAGGTGGAAGCGCTGCGGGCCAAAGGGCTGATCAAGGGCGCCAGCGCGTCCAACGCCATCGTGCTCGACGACCGCGGCGGCGGCCTCGCCAACGGCGGCCGGTTACGCTGGCCGGACGAGTTCGTGCGGCACAAGGCGGCCGACATCGTGGGGGATCTGGCGCTCACCGGCGCGCGGATCCGCGCGCACATCATCGCCACGCGGCCGAGCCACACCGGGAACGTCGCGCTGGCGCGGGCCCTGGAGCGGGCCGCCAAGCGCACCGGCCGGCCCGCGATGGACATCGGCCGGATCATGGACATCCTGCCGCACCGCTACCCGTTCTTGCTGGTGGACCGGATCATCGAGGTGGAGGGCGACCAGCGGATCGTCGGCATCAAGAACGTCACGATCAACGAGTCGTTCTTCCAGGGGCACTTCCCCGGGCATCCGATCATGCCGGGCGTGCTGATCATCGAAGCGATGGCGCAGGTGGGGGGGATGCTCCTGATGGGTCGCTTCGCGGATCAGGACATCACGGACAAAGTGGTGTACTTCATGTCGCTGGACAACGTGAAGTTCCGCCGCCCCGTGCTGCCGGGGGACCAGATCCGCTTCGAGCTGGAGATGCTGCAGTTCCGCGGGCGCACCTGCCGTATGAAGGGCATGGCCTACGTCGACGGGCAGGTCGTGGCGGAGGCCGAAATGGCGGCCATCGTGACCGACCGATGATCCACCGCACGGCGATCGTCGACCCCACCGCCCACCTCGGGGCGGACGTGACGGTCGGGCCGTACGCGATCGTCGGACCGCACGTCACCGTAGGCGACCGCACCGGCATCGCGGCGCACGTCGTGATCGAGCGGAATACCCGGGTAGGGTCGGGCGTGAAGATCGGGTACGGGACGGTCATCGGCAACGACCCGCAGGATCTCAAGTACAAGGGCGAGGAGACCTGGGTCGAGATCGGCGACGGCACCATCATCCGCGAGTACTGCACCATCAACCGCGGCACCTCCGCGACGGGTCGGACGGCGATCGGCCAGCGCTGCTTCATCATGACGTACGTGCACATCGCCCACGACTGTGTGATCGGGAACGACGTCATCCTCGCCAACGGCATCCAGATGGCCGGCCACGTGACGATCGAGGACCGCGCCATCGTCAGCGGGCTGGTGCCGATCCACCAGTTCGTGCGCATCGGCACCTACGCATTCGTCGGGGGCGGGTCGCGTGTCAACCAGGACGTCCCGCCGTTCACCAAGGCCGTCGGGAATCCGGTGCACCTCTATGGGCTCAACTCGGTCGGCCTGCAGCGCGCCGGCTTCTCGCCCGACGTCAAGCTCGCTCTGAAGCGCGCCTATCGCCTGCTGTTCAACTCCGACCTGACAGTCAGCCAGGGGATCGCGCGGGCCCGGATCGAGCTGCCGCAGGTCCCGGAGGTGGAGAAGTTCCTGACCTTCATCGAGGCCTCGCAGCGCGGGGTGATGGTGTGACCCGGCAGCCGGTGCGCGTCGGCGTGGTCGGCACCGGCGCCCTCGGCTACCATCACGCGCGGCTGCTGCGCGCCGTCGAGGGCGCCGCGCTGGTCGGCATCTTCGACATCAACCCCACCCGCGCGGCCCAGGTCGCCCGGGAGCTCGAAACCGTCGCCTTCCCGTCGCTCACGGCGCTGGTGGAGGCGGTGGAGGCCGTGTCGGTCGCCGTGCCCACGCCGGCCCACACCGCGGTCGGCCTGGAGATTCTCGCCCGTGGGCGGCATGCGCTGATCGAGAAGCCGCTGGCCGACAGCCTCGAGGGGGCCGAAGCACTGGTCGCCAAGGCGGCCGACGCGGGGGCGCTGCTCCAGGTCGGTCACGTGGAACGGTTCAATCGCGCGGTCCGGGCCGCGGCCGCGTACCTCGACGAGCCGCGTTTCTTCCAGACCGAGCGCTTGGCCCCGTTCCAGCCGCGCGGGACCGACGTGGCCGTAATCCTCGATCTCATGATCCACGACCTCGATCTCGTGCTGGAGCTCGTGCGCTCGGAGGTCACCGAGGTGCGCGCCACCGGCGTGCCGGTTCTGTCGCCGCACGTCGACATCGCGAACGCGCGGGTCGAGTTCACCAACGGGGCGGTGGCGCTGGTGACCGCGAGCCGCATCTCGCGGGATCGCACCCGCAAGCTGCGCATCTTCCAACAGACCGGCTACTTCTCTCTCGATCTCGCCCAGGGGAGCGGCCACTACTATCACTTGAAGCCCGGATGGCAGGCCCTCGGCGCGTCGAAGATGGAGGACATTGTCGAGCACGTGAAGCTCGAGGCCCCGGAGGCCGAGCCGCTGCGGCTTGAGCTGGAGAGCTTCGTGCACGCGGTGCGCGGCGACGGCGAGGTGGTCGTCTCGGGCGCGGCGGGAGTGCGCGCGCTGGCGCTCGCCTGGCGGGTCGCCGAAGCGATTCAGGCCTCGCCCCTCGCTGTCGGCCGGCCGTGACGGCGGCGCCGCGCATCTATCTCTCGGCGGGCGAACCGTCGGGAGACGCCCACGGCGCTCAGGTGGTGACCGCCCTGCGGCGCCGCCTCCCCGGCGTGTCGCTCGAGGCGTTCGGCGGGCCGCTCATGGCGGCGGCCGGCGCCACGGTGCTGGACCGCATGGAGCAGTTTTCCGTCGTGGGGTTCGTCGAGGCGATCGCCAAGATCCCCGCCCACTACGCCCTGTTCCGCCGCACCCGCGCGGCGCTGCGCGCGGGCCGCTACGACCTCGTGATTCTTATCGACTATCCCGGCTACCACCTCCGCCTGGCCACCGCGGCGGCGGTCGCGGGCGTCCCCGTGCTCTATTACATCGCGCCGCAGCTGTGGGCGTGGGGAGCGGGCCGGGTGAAGCGCCTGGCGGCGAGCGTGCGGCACCTCGCGGTGATCCTCCCGTTCGAGGAGCGGTTCTTCCGGGAGCGCGGCGTCGCCACCACCTTCGTCGGCCATCCGCTCAAGGACCGTGCGCCCCTGCCCGGGCGCGCCGAGGCGCGCCGGCAACTGGGCCTCGACCGGGTCCGGCCCACCCTGGCCCTGTTTCCCGGAAGTCGGGCGCAGGAGGTGCGGCGCATGTGGCCCGCGTTTCGTGCCGCGGCTGCGCGCGTCGTCACCGCGCGCCCCGAGGTGCAGGTGGTGGCCGCGGGAACGCCGAACGCGCCCTACCCGGACCCGGGGCCCATCCAGGTGGCGCAAGGCGACCCCGCCCTGGTGTTCGCCGCGGCGGATGCGGGGCTGTGCAAATCGGGCACGACCACGCTCGAGGCCGCGCTGGCGGACGTGCCCATGGCGATCGCCTACCGCCTGCACCCGCTCTCGAGCTTCATCGCGCAACGCGTGCTGCAGGTGCCCTGGGTGGGGCTCGTGAACCTGGTGGCGGGAGCAGCCGTCTGTCCCGAGTTTCTGCAACGGCGCGCGAGCCCGCGGGCGCTGGCGGACGCGGTGCTGCCGCTGCTCGACGGGGACACGCCCGCCGCGCGCCGCCAGCGCGAGGGGCTCGCGCTGGTGCGCGAGCGGCTCGGAGCGCCGGGCGCCGCCGCCCGCGTGGCGGACCTCGCGGTGGGGCTGCTGGATTGAGACTGCGCTGGGCCGAGCCCGTGGCCGTGGCCGTTGGGTCCTTCTTGGTGCGGGCGCTGGCGGCGACGTGGCGCTTCCGATTGAGTGGGCGCGAGCACTTCGACACCCTGCGCGCCGCTGGCCGTCCGTTCGTTTTCGTCCTGTGGCACAGTCGCATCCTGCCGCTGCTCTCGCTGCACCGCGACCAGGGCATCGTGCTGCTCGTGAGTCGCCACCGGGACGGGGGCTACCTGGCCGATCTCGGCGAACGCTGGGGGTACCGCTCTGTGCGCGGCTCCACGCAGCGCGGCGGGGGGATCGGGCTCCTCGGCGTCGTGCGGGCGTTGCAGGGCGGCGCGGTCGTGGCGATCACTCCCGACGGACCACGCGGCCCGGCCGAGCAGGTCCAGCCCGGAGCGGTGGCGGCGGCGCAGCACGCCGGGGCGGCGCTGCTGCCGATCGGCGCGCGCGCATCCCGGGCCTGGTATCTGCGGTCCTGGGACCGGCTCTGCATCCCCAAGCCGTTCGCGACCGTCGAGATCGCCTACGGGCCGCCTCTGGTGGTGGGGGAGGGAAAGGCGGGGCTGCGGATGGCGCTGGAGTCTGTGGGTCGGGCGCTGCATGAAGTGACCCACGGATGATGGCGGCCCCGGGGAGTTGGGTGCACGGCGCCGTCCGCTTCCTGTGGCGCAGCCGGTCGCCGCTCGCGCGTCTCGCGCGCGTGATCCTGCTGCCGCTCTCGGCGCTCTACGCCATCGTGATCGCGGTTCGCAACGTCCTGTACCGGGCGGGCGCACTCGCCGTGCGCCGCCTGCCGCTCCCCGCGGTGGCTGTGGGCAACCGGGCTGTCGGTGGGGCGGGGAAAACGCCGGTCGCCGCGTGGATCGCCGGCTTCTACGCCGGCCGCGGACGAACTCCAGCCGTGCTGCTGCGCGGCTACGGCGGCGACGAGCCCAAGGTGCACGAGCGGCTCGTTCCCGGGGCCGTCGTCGTCGCGGACCCCGACCGCGTCGCGGGCGCGGCCCGCGCCCTCGCCGCGGGCGCGGACGTGATCGTGCTCGACGACGCGTTCCAGACCCTGGGGGTGGCCCGGGACCTGAACCTGGCCCTGGTGAGCGCCGAGATCGCGCGCCAGGTGCCGTGGCTGCTGCCTGCCGGTCCGTGGCGGGAGCCGGCGCGTGCGCTCGGGCGGGCGGACGGGTTCATCGTGACGCGCAAGCGTGCGTCGTTCGAGGAGGCCCAGGGGGTGGCAGGAGCACTCGCCGCCCGCTGGCCCGGCCGGCCGGTGGCGATCGCGCATCTCGCCCCGGCCTCCCTCGAAGGGATGGTGTCGGGGCGCGGCCTGCCGCTCGCGGCGCTGGCGGGACACCGGGTGGTGGCGGTAGCGGGGATCGCCGATCCCGAGAGTTACGCCGTGCAGGTGCGCTCGACCGGCGCCAGCGTGCAACTCGTGGCGTATCAAGACCATCACCCGTACGGGGAGGCCGACCTGCAGCGCATCGTGCGGCTGGCGGGGACGGCCGATTATGTTGTAGTCACCGAAAAGGACGCGGTGAAACTCCGCCACCGCTGGCCCGCCGACGTGCGCGAGCCGCTCGTGGCGGTGCTGGCGGTCCGGTGGGAATCCGGCGGTGACGCGATCGTCCACTGCCTGGAGAGCCTGCCAACCCTTACGCGACGGTTATGAGCGACCCTGCGATCACATCCAAACCCGCTCCCCTGATCCGGCCGGACAAGGACACGTTCCTGGCGGAGGAGAACCCGTTCGAAGCGATGATGGAGCGCTTCGACCACGCGGCCAAGGTCTTGAACCTCGATCCCGGTCTCTACAAAGTCCTCCGTAACCCCGAGAAACAGATCATCGTCTCCGTCCCCATCGTCCGCGACAGCGGCGAGGTGGAGGTCTACATCGGGTACCGCGTGCTCTACAACACCTCCCGAGGGCCGGCGAAGGGCGGGATCCGCTTCGATCTCAACGTCACCCTGGAGGAGGTCAAGGCGCTCGCGGCGTGGATGACCTGGAAGTGCGCGCTGGTCAACATCCCCTTCGGCGGGGCGAAGGGTGGGGTGGTGTGCGATCCCGCCGCGCTCTCCATGGCCGAGCTCGAGCGCATCACGCGGCGCTACACCTCGGGGATCATCGACACCTTGGGGCCGGACTCGGACGTGCCGGCGCCCGACGTGAACACCAACGAGCGGGTCATGGCGTGGATCATGGACACCTACTCCATGCACAAGCGCCACACCGTGACGGCGGTCGTAACCGGGAAGCCGGTGGAGATGGGGGGCTCGCTGGGGCGCCGGGAGGCGACGGGCCGCGGCTGCATGTTCGTCACGCGCGAAGCGCTCACGAAGCTCGGGATGGCGCTGAAGGGCGCGCGGATCGCCGTGCAGGGCTTCGGGAACGTGGGCTCGGTGGCTGCGGACCTCATGGCCAAGGAAGGCGCGACCATCGTCGCGGTCTCGGACAAGTCGGCGGGGCTGCATAACCCCAAGGGCTTCGATGTCCCGGACCTGATCAAGTGGGTGCGCGAGCGTCGCCAGCTCGCGGGGTATCCCAAGGCCGAGGCGATCTCCCACGAGCAGCTGCTGACCGTAGACTGCGACGTGCTGATTCCCGCCGCGACGGAGAACGTCATCACCCGGAAGAACGCGCCCCAGATCAAGGCGAAGATCATCTGCGAAGGGGCGAACGGGCCCACCACGGCGGCCGCAGACAAGGTCCTCGAAGACAAAGGCGTATTCGTGATTCCTGACATCCTGGCGAACGCGGGCGGGGTGACGGTGAGCTATTTCGAGTGGGTGCAGGACCGCGGCGGTTACTTCTGGGACGAGGAGACGGTGAACCGTCGCCTCGAGAGCATCATGGTCCGGTCCTTCAACGAGGTGGCGGCCGCGACGGAGAAGTTCAAGGTGAACACCCGCATCGCCTCCTACATCGTGGCCGTCGACCGCGTGGCGGCGATGCACAGGCTCCGCGGGATGTATGCCTGATGCAGTATCGCGTCGTCGCGGTGGGCCGCATGAAGGACGCGGCGCTCCGGGCGGCGTGTGACGAGTACCTCGGCCGTTTGCGACGCTACGCGAAGGCCGACGAAACCGAAGTGAGAGACGAGGCGCGGCTCGCGGGGGCGATCCCGGATGGAGCGCGCCTCATCGCGCTTTCGCGCCGCGGCGCGCCCTGGTCCTCGCGTGACCTGGCGGAACGCACGGCTCGCTGGGAGAGGGAGGCGCGCGACGTCGTGCTCGCGATCGGCGGCGCCGAGACGCTCCCTGCGGCCGTGCTCGCGCGGGCGGAAGACGTCTGGAGTCTCGGCGCCCTGACCCTTCCCCACGAGCTCGCTCGCGTCATCGTGTTCGAGCAGCTCTACCGGGCCTACACCATCCGGCGAGGAGAGCCGTACCATCGGGGCTCCTGAGCTCTCCGCCGTCGACCGCGCCGCCTTGCTGCGCCTCGCGCGCGGTGCGGTCGACGCGTGGGCGACCGGTGGGCCGCCGCCAGCGGTGCCGGACGCCCCGGGCGCGGGGCTGCGACGCGGGGCCTTTGTCACGATCGCGGCGGACGGGGCGCTGCGCGGCTGCATCGGCCGCCTGACGGGAGACCGGTCGCTGGGCGACGTGGTGCGGGCGATGGCCGTCGCGGCGGCGCGCGACGACCCGCGCTTTCCGCCCGTGACGGCGGCGGAGCTGCCGGGGCTGCGCTACGAGATCTCGGTGCTTAGCGAAGCCGCCTTGCTCGACCCCGTCGTGCCCGAGCGGATCGTGGTGGGCCGGGACGGGCTGTGGGTGCGACGGGGTGAGGCCTCGGGCGTGCTGCTGCCTCAGGTCGCCGCCGAGCAGCGGTGGACGGCGATCCAGTTTCTGGCCGCGGTGTGCCGGAAGGCCGGCCTGGCGCCCGCAGGGTGGCGGGAACCGCGGACGCGGATTTACACGTTTCAGGCGGACATCTTCGGCGAATGACCGAGTCGTTCGAGCAGGAACTCACCGCCCTCGCGGGAGCGTTCAAGTGATCCCGCGCATCGTCCCGACGCCGCTCGCGGCGGCCCCCCCCTCGACGCGCCCGGCCACCGGAAAGCCTCGACGCGTCGCGAACGAGGTCATCGCGGCGTGCCTCCCCGGGCCGGGCCGCGACCGCCTGGGAGCGGGGGAGGTGCTGTGCGTCACCACGGGGCAGCAACCCGGCCTGTTCACTGGCCCCCTCTATACGATCTACAAGGCCCTCTCCGTCATCGCCCTGGCCCGCCGCCTTGAGCGCGAGCGCGGGGTGTCCGTGGTGCCGGTGTTCTGGGTGGCGGGAGACGACCACGATTTCGCCGAGGCGAACCACGCCTGGTTCCTGAACGGCGGGGGCGATCCGGCCCGGATCGTCCTGCGTGAGCGCCCCACCGAGGCGCCGCAGCTGCCCCTGTGGAGAGAGTTGTGCGGCGATGGCGTGCGGGCGTCGCTCGAGCAGCTGCAGTCCGGCACGCCCGAGAGCGAATTCAAGAACGCGGTGCTCGACTGGTTGTCGTCTGCGTATCGGCCGGACGCCTCGCTATCCGATGCCTTCGCCTCGGCCCTGCACGCGCTCCTCGCGGATCGCGGGCTCGTGGTGTTCCGCTCTCACGATCCGGCCGCGAAACGCGTCGCCGTGCCGCATCTGCTCAAAGCGCTCGGCGTGACGTTGGCCGACGGGCTCAGTCCCGTTCTGGTCGAGGGCGCCGCCGGGCGGGACCGCCTGCGGGCCGACGGCGATGGCTTCGTGACGCGGCGCAGCGGCGAGCGGTTCACGCGACGCGACCTCGAGCGGCTCGCCGCCGTCGAGCCGGAGCGGCTGTCTCCCAACGTGTTGCTGCGGCCCGTCGTGGAGGCCGCGCTGTGGCCGACGGTCGCGTACGCCGCGGGGCCTGGCGAGCTGGAGTACCTGGCAGAGGCCGAGCCGTTGTATGCCGTTGTCGGCGTGGCGCGTCAAACGCCGGTCCCGCGGTGGAGCGGCGTGCTGATCGAGAGCCGCGTGGACAAAGTGCTGGCGAAGTACGGGCTCAGCCTCGAAGACGTCGCCGGTCCCGCGGGAGCCTTGGAAGGCCGGCTGGTGCGCGAGGTCCTCCCGGGGGAAGCCGCCGACGCGCTGCAGCGGCTGCGGGCCGACCTCGCGACCGATTACCACCGGCTCGCGCGGGCGGCCGCCGCCGTGGACCCGACGCTGGAGCGCACCGTCGAGACCGCGCGCAACGCGGGGCTCGCGCAGGCACAGGAGATCGAGAAGAAGCTCATCGCGAGCCTGAAACGAAAGAACGAGACGCTCGTCGGCCAAATCGCCCGAACGCGCGCGGCGCTGTTCCCGCACGGAGTCGCGCAGGAGCGCGTGCTGACGTACGCCTCGTTCGCGATCCGCTACGGCCCCGAGCTGCTCGCCGGGATCGAGGCTGAGGTGGCGCGGTGGGCGGGCGCGCCGTAGAATCCTGCTCATGGTCTTCCTCGCGGTCATTCTCGTCATCGCGTTGATGATCCCCATCGTGGCCATCCTCGTGGACTCCCCGCTGGGACGCAGCTTCGCCCGGCGGGTGGAGGGCCAGCCCGACGGGGGCGCGACCGACGTACGGGAGCTGCGCCGGAAGGTCGATCTGCTCGAGGGGGAGGTGGACGAGCTCAGCCGGTCGCTCACGGCGACCCGGGAGGAGCTCCAGTTCATGCAACGACTCCTCGAGAAGCCCAAGCCCACCAAGCCCTCCTGACCGTGTCGGGACCGGGGGCCGGCGGCCGCCAGGCGGCGCAGGTCGCCGCCGGCATCTTCCTGACTCGCGTCCTCGGGTATGTCCGCGAGGTGCTGTTCGCGCACTACCTGGGCAATGACTGGGCGGCGGACGCATTCCGCGTCGCGCTGCGCATCCCCAATACCATCCGCAACCTTCTCGGTGAGGGGACCCTCGCCGGCTCCTTCATCCCCGTTTACGCGGCGTTCAACGAGCGTCCCGACAAAGGAGAAGCCAAGGCGCTGGCGGGGGCTGTCCTGGGGCTGCTGCTCCTCGCGGCCAGCGCACTCGCCCTGATCGGCATCGCTGCCGCGCCGGCGCTGGTTACCGTGTTCGGAGCGGGGTTGCAGGGCCAGAGCCGTGTCCTCGCCGTGGCGCTGATGCGCGTCCTCTTCCCCATGTCGGGGCTGATGGTGATCTCGGCGTGGTGCTTGGGCGTCCTCAACACGCACCGCAAGTTCTTCCTGTCGTATGCCGCGCAGAGTCTCTGGAACGTGGCGGGCATCGCGGCGCTCGTGGCGGGGGCGACGTGGCTCGTGAGCCCGACGCTCCCACTCCCCGAGCGGCTCTCGCGGCTGTCGTACGCCCTCGCCTGGGGGACGGTCGCGGGTGCCGTGTTGCAGGTCGGTGTGCAGCTGCCCGCGTGCCGGCGCGCGCTGGGCGGGCTCGCGGTGCGGTTCAGCTGGCGCACGTCAGGGGTGCGCGACGTCGTCGTCGCGTGGCTCCCCCTCCTCATCGGCGCTGGGGTTGCGCAGTTCTCCGGATTGATCGACACCTTGCTCGGCACGCTCGCGGGGGAAGGGGGCGCGTCGAGTTTGGGATACGCGCAGCTGCTTCAGGTGCTCCCCATCAGCCTGTTCGGGGCGTCCGTGGCCCAAGCGTCGCTGCCCGAGCTGTCGCGCGACGCGATCGGGACGGGTGGCGGGGCGGGGGCCAACGAGCAGCTGCGGGCGCGCATCGCCGTCGGGTTCCGACGCATCGCGTTCTTCGTGCTGCCGTCCGCGTTCCTGTTCGCGGCCCTCGGGCCCGTGGTCGTCGCCGCGCTGTTCCAGACGGGCCGCTTCGCGCACAGCGACAGCGTGCTGGTCGGGGGC
>QHVC01000116.1 GCA_003222205.1 Gemmatimonadota bacterium
CTCTGTGCGCTGTTCCCGGCGGGGCTGCAGGCTCAGGCGACCGGCATCGTGTACGGCACCGTGCGCGATACAACCGGCCACGGAGTGCGGTCGGCGAGCGTGTCGATCACCGGCAGCCGGCTGCGAACCAACACCGGAAGCACCGGAGCCTATCGTCTCGAGGCGGTGCCCGCGGGACCGATCACGCTCCAGGCAGCGGCCCTCGGCTTTCAGCCTGAGTCCTCAGCTGTAACCGTCACACCCAACGACTCCACGAGAGTGGATTTCACTCTGCGGGCCGTCCAAAACCTGGCTCCGATCGTCGTCACCGCCGGCAAACGACAGCAGTCGCTCCAGGACGTCGTCACCAGCGTCGCGCTGATGACCGATTCGGCCATCGCCCGGCGCGCCGTCAACTCGATCGACGAAGCCGTCGACCGCGCGCCCGGCGTACAGTTCCTGAACGGCCAGGCCAACATCCGCGGCTCGACCGGATACGTGCAGGGCCTGGGCTCGCGCGTCCTGCTGCTCGTCGACGGCGTCCCGGCCAACCAGGGCGACCGCGGCGGCATCAACTGGGATCTCCTTCCCGCCGACGCCGTCGAGCGCGTCGAGGTGGTCAAGGGCGCCGGCTCCGCCTTGTACGGGTCGGCCGCCCTCGGCGGGGTCGTCAACCTCATCACCCGCGACGTCCCCGACGACGCCCACGCCCGCGTTCGCGTCATCGGCGGCGGCTTCGCCGGTCCCCCGCACGACGTCTGGAAGTTCCGCGACTACACCGGGATCGAGGGCGGCGTCGATGTCACCGCAAGCTGGGGGCGCGATCCCTTCCGCGGCGCCGTGGCGGCCGGGACCCGGCACTCCGACGGTTACCGCCAGCAGGACCAGCGCGACCACTGGCAGGTCGCCGGCAAGGGGCAATACCGGCTCGACCCCGTCACACGGCTCGACGTGTCCGGCGCCTGGGCGAGCGACCAGTATGAGGTGCCGCTCTCGTGGTGCCTGCGGGGCCGCTGCGACGACCGCGGGCAGGCGTACCAACCGTTCATGGTGGATACCTCCGGGCTTGGCGACCATACCCGCTCGGACAAGGGGTATCTCACCGCGGTGGTGTCGCGCGACCCGTCGCCCACCCTGAGCTGGCTGGCGCGGGCCTCGTGGCTGCGGACCGATTTCACCGACTTCCAGCAGGCGGGCAACGATTTCGGCAAGGCGAACCGCTTCGGCGGCGAGCTCCGCGGCGTCATCCGCTCCGACCCCCGCCAGGTGGTGACCGTCGGCGGGGAGGTCGCGTTCTCCGACGTCACCAGCGACATCTTCGGCGTCCACACCCAGGCCGAGTACGCCGCCTACGGCGAGGGTGAGCACCGCCTCGGCGCGGCGCGCCTGACGACCGGCGCACGCATCGACTTCCTGGCGGTAGACGGCGGTGGGCTCACCGCGGTCGTCAGCCCGAGGCTGGGCGCCGTGCTGGCGGCGGGTCGTGGCGTATGGCGGGCGTCGCTGGGACGGGGCTTTCGCGCCCCGTCCCTCGCCGAGCGTTTCGTCTCGACGTTCGTCAGCGGTATCCGCGTCATTCCGGATCCCAGCCTCCGGCCCGAGGAGGCGTGGACCGCCGAGGTCGGCCACGCTAGGGGCTTCGCGGACGACCGGGTGCGCGTCGATGCCGCGCTCTTCTGGACCGAAGCGCGCCGGCTGATCGAGCCGGTTTTCATCGACACCCTGGCACAAATCCAGTTCCAAAACCTGGCCCGAGCGCGCTTGGCAGGACTCGATCTCTCCTTGTCAGCGGCGTCGCTGATGCCGCGCCTCTCCGCCACCTTTGCCTACACGTTTCTCTACGCGCGCGAGTTGGCCCACGACACGACGCCCACCCGCCCGCTCCCCTTTCGCCCCCGCCACCTGCTGACGCTGGACGCCGACTATGCGCTGGGCGCGGCCTCCGTCGGCGCGGCGTTCCGCTACAGCAGCCGCTTCGAGCGCGTCGAGCTGTACGAGACGGACCCCCGCGTCGCCGCGAAGGTCGTGGACCTGCATGCGGGGTGGACGCGGGGGCCCCTCGCCGCACACCTCCTGGTGAGCAACGCCCTGAACTACATCTACACCCTGGTCCCCCGCACCCTCGCGCCGGTCCGGAAGGTGACCGTCGCGGTCACGTGGACTTATTAGATTCCCCGGACCGATGCGCGCCGAATCCCAAAACCGTCACGGAGATCGTGAGCGCCCGATGACTTCCCGTCTCCTCACCGCCGCCCTCCTGCTCGCCGCCTGTGGCGGGGGCGGTGCGCGTTCACCGATCTGCGGCATCGCGCTGGTGACCGCGCCGACCCTCATTCACGAGCAGCTCAAGAACGCGCGCGCCATCATCACCGACGTCCCCCGCGGGCTCCCCGACAGTCTCCCGGGCCGGCTCGCCGCCGCCGGCGATTCCGGAATCGGCAAGGTGAAAGTCAGCTACGCGGAGGGTCGCAAGAGCGCCCTGGCGTTGGGCTGGGAAGGGGCGCTCTTCCCCCGTCACAAAGACGCCTTTGCCCTTCTCGTGGTCGACGACACCTCCAACCGCGTCGAGGGCGTGCTGCTCTATGACGTGCCGGGACCCGACTCGGTCGTGTACCCGCTCCTCGGGCACGTCTCGACCAGCGAGCTGAGCTTGCCGTTGTACGGCGTCACCGTGGACTGGGCCGGCATGAGCAACCCGCGTTGCCCGCTGCTCGCGTTCCCGACGGCCAAGCAGCCCTCGTGAGCGTCGCGCTGGTGACGGCGACGCTCCGCACCGACGGCGGGCGCGAGCGCGTGGCGCTCAACACCGCTTACGCCCGCGCCCTGCTGCGCGCGGGCGTGATCCCCCTGGCCGCTGCGCCGCTGCTCGACCCCGGCCACGCCGCCGAGGCGCTGCGCCCGCTGGATGGGCTGGTGTTGACCGGGGGCGAGGACGTCGCGCCGGCCCGCTACGGGGCGGCGCCGCACCCCGCCCTCGGCGAGGTGGACGCGGCGCGCGACGCGATCGAGCTCGCGTTGATCCGCGAGGCCCGGGCCCAGGCCAAGCCGATCCTCGCGATCTGCCGCGGCATCCAGATCCTGAACGTCGCGTTGGGCGGGACGCTCTATCAGGACCTGCCGAGCGAGCGTCCCGGTCCCGTCGACCACCGCGACGAGCGCGGGCGCCACGCGCTGCGGGTCGCGCCCGACACCCTGCTCGCCGAGACGGTCGGCGCCGCGGCCCTCATCGTGAACAGTCGCCACCATCAGGCGATCCGCGACCTCGCTCCATCGCTCGTCGCCACCGCGTGGGCGGACGACGGCCTGATCGAGGCGGCGGAGTTCGCGACGCCGGGCGAGCCGTGGATGCTCGCGGTGCAATGGCACCCGGAAGACCTGACGGAAGCGGCATTGTTTGCCGGATTCGCGCGGGCGCTCGCCCGCGCGCCGGCAGCCGCGCGGTGACGCTCCCCTTTCCCTCCGCGGAGTGGGTCGCCGCCTACGGCGCCGCGATCAACGCCAGCGAGACGTACCGCACCGCTTCGCTCAACTGGACGTTCGGGGCGGTCGCGCTCGTCGTCGCCGCGCAGCCGGCGATCGGGCTCGCCGAGCCGCTCGCCATCTGGCTGGACCTCGATCGCGGCGCGTGCCGGGAGGCGCGGCTCACGCCGGCGGCCGAGGCGGACGCCGCCCCCTTCATCCTCACCGCCGAATACGCCCGCTGGAAGCAGATCATCCGCCGCGAGGTGGGCCCGATCGCCGCGATCCTGCAGCGCAAGCTGGCGCTGAAAGGATCGCTGCCGATCGTCGTGCGCTTCGTCAAATCGGCGGAAGCGCTCGTCGACGTGGCGACGACGCTGCCGACGCGCTTTCTGGACGAGTAACGCGGATCATGACTCAACCTCCCGCGCGTCAGCCTGCCTCCTCCCCGAGCGCCGAGATCCTGCCGCGCCTCACCGCACTCGCGCAGGAGCTCGCGGGCGCCGCGCGTCCGGCCGTCGTGATGGAGCGGTTGGCGCGCGCGCTGGTCGAGACCTTCACGCCGGACCGGCTCGCCATCGTGCTGCTGGAGATGGACCTGAACCGGCTCGTCGTCGCCCATTGCGTGGGGCCCGCCGTCGCCACCGACGACCCGCTGGTGCAGCTGGCGCTGCGGCGCGGTCCCCTCGTCTTCAGCGGCGATGTCGCCGCCCGGGCGGCCCCGCTCGGCGCGGTCGTGACGGCGCCGGCGCCCGCCGCCTGGATGGGCGTGCCGATCGCCGCGTTGAACAACACCATCGGCGCCGTCTCCATCGCCGCTGCCCGTCCCGGGGCCTATGGTCCCACCGAACTGGACCTCGCCACGGCGATGGTGGCGATGGCCGCCATCGCGCTCGTCAACTCCCGTCTCATGCAGCTGCTCTCCAGCGGCAAGCGCGAGTGGGAGCTGACCGTGGACACCATCAGCCACGCCATCTGCATCGTCGACGCCCAGGGCGTCGTGCGCCGCGGCAACCGGGTGTTCGCCGAGCTGGTGCAGGTCCCCGTGACCGCCCTGCCGGGCCGGCCCTGGATGGGCCTGCTCCCACCCAATTGGGCGGACCTCGTAGCGCGGGCCCTGGCCGGCCCGGGGGGCCCCGCCCTGGAGCTCCGGCAGGGCGACCGCATCTACCTCGTGAGCGCCGTGCCGATGGCGGGCGAGGCGGCGGGTGACGCGGTCCTGCTCTTCGAGGACACGACCGACAAGCGTCGTCTCCAGGAGCAGCTGGTACAGTCTGAGAAAATGTCGGCGATTGGTCAACTGATCGCCGGGGTGGCGCACGACCTGAACAACCCCCTCGCCTCCGTGGTGGGCTTCGCGGACTTCCTCAGCGAGTCGGGCGAAGTCCCGCCGAGCCTCGCCGAGCCGCTCCAGGTGATCCGGCAGGAAGCCGAGCGGGCCGCGAACATCGTCCGGAACCTCCTCACCTTCGCCCGCAAGCAGGAGGGCGCGCGCCGTCCCCAGGCCATCCGGCCGCTGCTCGAAGCCACTCTCGCCCTGCTCCGCAATCAGCTGATGGCGTTGAAGGTCGAGGCGGAGCTCGAGGTCGAGCCGGGCACCCCCGAAATCGAGATGAACCCCAACGAGATCACGCAGGTGTTCGTGAACCTCGTGAACAACGCGGCGCAGGCGATCGCCGCAACGGGCCGCCCGGGGCGGGTCCGCGTCACCGCGCGCCCCTGGCTCGACGGCGTCGCGGTGAGCATCGCGGACGACGGCCCGGGCATCCCCGAGGAGCTGGCGCCCCGGGTGTTCGAGCCGTTCTTCACCACCAAGCCCGAAGGCGAGGGCACCGGCCTCGGCCTCTCGATCTGCCAGGGCATCGTCAAGGAGCACGGCGGCCGCATCACCCTCGACCCGGGCCCCAAGGTCGGCGCCACATTCACCGTAGAGCTGCCGCGCGGCACTCGGGCCCCGCGCCTCACGCCCCCGCCGGCCACCCTCACCGTCCCCCGCGCGCTGCGCCTGCTCGTGGTGGACGACGAGCTGCCCATCCTTCACTACATGCGGGCGACGCTGGAGAGCTGGGGGCACACGGTGGAGATCGCGAGCGACGGGAGTGAGGCCCTGGAGCGCGCGCTCGCACAGCCGTTCGACGCGATCATCTGCGATCTGCGCATGCCGCGTCTGGGCGGACGCGAGATGTACCAACAGCTCGCCCAGCGGCACCCCGCGGTGGCGGAGCGGATCATCTTCGCGACCGGCGACACCGTGCGCGGCGACACGCTGCGCTTCCTCGAGAGTCTGGGGCGACCGTTCCTCCACAAGCCATTCACCCTGGCCGAGCTCCGCATCGTGCTCGCCGGCGTCGGCGCCGCGGCTCGGACAACGTGAAGGTGCTCCAGGTGGATTCCGGGCGCGAGTGGCGCGGCGGCCAGAATCAGGTCCGCCTCCTCTCCCGCGAGCTCGCGCGCGCCGGCGACGTCGACCAGGTGCTCGCCACCAAGCGCGGCAGCGAGCTGGCGCGCCGGGCCGCGGGGGAGGGCGTCACGGTCGCCGGACTCCCGTGGGCCCTGGGGCTCGACCCGCGGGCCGCCTGGTGGCTGCGCCGGCTCGTCACGCACTTTCGACCGCACATCATCCACGTGCACGACAGCCACGCCCTCGCCTTGGCGCGTTGGGCGCGCGCCTGGCGCCGGCGGCTGCCCCGCCTGCTCGCGCACCGCCGTGTGGATTTCCCCGTGCGACCCGGCAGCGGTTGGCACCGCGCCGACGCCGTCGTCGCCGTGTCGGAAGGCGTGAAGCGCGTGCTGACGGGCAACGGGCTCCCGGCCGCGCGCATTACCGTCGTCCCCGACGGCATCGACCCCGGCGAAATCCGCCAGAGCGCGACGCGCCCGCTCGACATTCGGGCGCGGCTGCGGCTGCCGCCCGGGACGCCGCTCGCCGTCAACGTGGCGGCGCTCGTGGATCACAAGGACCACCGTACCCTGCTCGGCGCCGCGCGCGCCGCGCGCGCCCAGGCCCCCGATCTCCACTGGGCCATCGCGGGGGACGGCGAGCTGCAGCGTTCCCTCGAAGCCGAGATCGAGCGGCAGGAGTTGGGCGATCGGGTGCATCTCCTGGGGTATGTAGAGGAAGCGGATGCCCTGATCCGCGAAGGAGACGTGTTCGTGATGTCCTCGAAGGAAGAGGGGATGGGCAGCGTGGTGCTGCACGCGCTCGCCCTCGAAAAGCCCGTCGTCGCCACCGCCGCCGGCGGTCTGCCCGAGGTAGTGCCGGCAGAGTGGCTGGTTCCGGTTGGGGACGCCGAGGCCTTGGGAGCGAGAGTGATCCAGGCGCTGCAGCACGTTTCCCGGGTCCCGTTCCCCGAGCGGTTCACCGCACGCGCGATGGCGGAGTCGATCTTGGCCCTCTATCGCTCGCTCGCCTAGATTGCAGGGCGGTGATCTACGTCTGCGTGCCGGTACGCGATGAAGCCCGGACGGTCGGGCTGGTGCTCTGGAAAGTCCGTCAGGTATTCACGGCGTTCCAGCGCGAGTACCAGCTCCTCGTGTGCGACGACGCGTCGTCCGACGGCACCGGCGAGGTGCTGACCACCTACGCCAAAGTCCTCCCGCTGACCGTGCTCACCCACCGGGAGCGGCGCGGCTACGCCGCGAGCGTCGAAGAGCTGTTGCGGCTCGCGCTGCAGCGCACCGACCGCCCCAAGCGCGACTGCGCCATCACGCTGCACGCCGACTTCGTCCACAACCCCGACGCCTTGGACGAGATGGTGAAGCGGTTGGAGTCGGGGGCGGACCTCGTCGTCGCCGAGCAGCTCGAGCTCGCCGGGGACGTGGCGTGGGAGCTGCGCTGGGCGCGGCGCTGGGCTCCGCGGCTGCTGCGTGTGGCGGGGGTCCGAGACACCGTCTCCGGCTACCTCGCTCTGCGCCTCGCCCTGCTTCGCCAGGCCCTGCGGGCCGAAGCGACCCAGCCGCTGCTCACGACCGAGGGCTGGCCCGCCCGGGCGGAGCTGGTGGCGCGACTGGCGCCGCACGCCCGCCGCCTCGACACCCTGCCGACCCGGGCGCGCTACGACCTCCAGCAGCGGCCCTCCCGCGTGCAGCCGTGGAAGGAGTTCGTGGCCGCCTGGAAGGCGCGCCCGGTGATCCGGGCGGCACGGGCGGTGACCGCCGTGACGACGGTGGCCGCGCTGCTGGTGCTCGCGGCCCCGCTCCGGAGCCAGAGCGATTCGGCGCGGGCTGCCTCCGCCAGCCTGCCGGTCCACGCCGTCACGACGCCGGCCGCCGTTCCGTTCCCCGTCGGCGAGCGGCTGCGCTACGGAGCTAGGTACGGGCCCTTCAGCGTCGGCAAGGCCACGATGGAAGTGGCCGGCCTTGACACGGTGGACGGCGTCGAGACGGTGCACTTCATCTTCCGCATCGAGGGCGGGGCGCTCTGGTACCACCTCGATCAGACGATGGAATCGTGGGTGGGGCGGACGGACTTCCGCTCGCGGCGCTTCCACCAGGACACGGAGGAGCGCGGCCGCATCTGGCACCACTATTACGACATCTTTCCCGATTCGGGGTTCTACCGCGAGGAGGGGCGCGACACCACCTTCGCCACGGTGCCCGATCCGCTCGACGACGCCGCGTTCCTGTACTGGATCCGCACGGTGCCGCTCGAGCAGGGCAAGCGCTACGAGTACCGGCGCTACTTCCGCCCCGACCGCAATCCGGTCATCGTGCAGGTCGTCGGCCACGAGCGCCTGAGCGTCGCGGGGAAGAAGTGGAACGCGATCGTGGTGCGGCCGATGATCCCCAACGGGCGCGGCATCTTCGCGGAGAAGGCCGACGCCCGCATGTGGCTCTCCGACGACGCCCGGCGGGTCATGCTGGCGCTGCAGTCCAACTTCTCGTTCGGCCAGATCACCTTGAAGCTCAAGGAGTACTCCGTCCCGGAGCACCCATGACCGAGTATCGTGAGGCGGATCTGAGCCGTCTCAAGACCGTCCCGATCGCGCAGCGCTCCAACAAAGTCGACGCCACCCTCCTCGCTCACCCGCCTGGATCGGATCGCAGCTTCGCCGCGTTTTGGACTTCGCTCCCCGACATTCTCGCCGCCCGGGACCTGCGGTTCGTCGTGGACCGCGTCGCCGCCGCGGCCGGCAAACACGGCGTCGTGGTGATGCTGGGCGGCCACGTGATCAAGGTCGGGCTGGGACCCCTGCTGCTGACCTTGCTGCGTCGCCGCGTCCTCACGCACGTGGCGATGAACGGCAGCGCCGCGATTCATGACTTCGAGCTCGCCGCGTACGGCGGCACCAGCGAGGACGTGGCCGCCGGTTTGGACGACGGCACGTTCGGGATGGCCGAAGAGACGGGGCGGGACATGAACGCCGCGATCACCGCCGGCGCCAAGGCCGAGCAGGGCGCGGGCGAGGCCCTCGCGGAGTCGCTGCGGCGACGCCAGGCGCTGCCCGGGCGCGACGTCTCAGTCCTCGTCGGGTGCGCCGAGATGGGCATTCCGGTGACCGTGCACGCCGCGATCGGCGCCGAAATCACCCACCAGCACCCGGCCGCCGATGGCGCGGCGCTGGGCGCGACGAGCCATCGGGATTTCCGGCGGCTCGCCGCTTCCCTGCCGGCCCTCGACGGCGGCGGCGTGGTCCTGAACCTGGGGAGCGCGGTGGTCATGCCGGAGGTGTTTCTCAAGGCGCTCTCCATCGCCCGCAACCTGAACGGGGGGAAACCCTCGCACTTCACAGCCGTGGACTGCGACATGCAGCGCCACTACCGGCCGCGGGTGAACGTGGTGGAGCGGCCCACGCGCGCGGGCGGACGAGGCATCATGCTGACCGGGCATCACGAGCTGTTGTTCCCGTTGCTGTGCTGGGGCGTGCTGGAGCGCCTCGGTGCCCGCTAGCCGCGCGGTGTTCGTCGTGCTGCTCGGGCTGGCCGCATGCACGACTCGCCACACCGTGGCGCGCCTCACACCCCGCACGGCCGCGGGCATCCCGGATCGCGTCGAGGCCATGGCGCGCGAGGCCGTGCGCCTCGACGCCGCCGGCGATCCCAAAGCCGACACGCTGTACGCGGGGGAGGCGATCGTCGTCGGCAACGCGCGCGTGCGCCTTGGCTTCCCGCGCTTCGCGGGGGTGGGCTACGGCGGCCGGGCCACCGTCGCAAGCGTGACGGTGACCCTGGAAGGACGGTTCGCGTGGGTGCTGCTGGACTACCGGTGGTTCAACCTAACGACCAACCAAGCCGAGGCAGGACGGGCGACGTTCGTCTTCGCGGAGAAGCCGGACGGCTGGAAGATCATCCACGTCCACTCGAGCCAGGTATTGCCCTGGGACCGCTAGGCGTCCGCGGCGGGGCGTCCCTTGATCATGTCGCGGACCTTGTCGGCCGTGCTGGGGCTCACAACGCGCAACGCGAGGTAGAACAGGAAGCCGAGCGCGGCGAGATACAACACCGTCATCAGGAGACTGAGCAGGCCGCCGAGGAGTCCGAACACGATCTTCAAGCCGATCCAGGCGAGGACCGCGAACACCGCGAAGCCGAGGATGCTGCGAAACATGGTTGCCTCCGAAGTGACCATTCCCGATTCCGTACCCGTACGGCCGCCCGATGAGCCGGGTTTCGACCGCTGACGTCGCCATCATCGGCGGCGGCGTGATCGGCGCCGTGTGCGCCCGCGCGGCTGCCGAACGCGGGCTCCACACCGTCGTGTTCGAGCCGGGCCCCGACCCGGCCGCGGCCTCCGCGGCCTCGGCGGGGATGCTGGCCGCGCAGATCGAGCCCACCGACCAGCTGCTGCTCGGCCTCGGCGTCCGGTCGCGGGACCATTACGAGCCCCTGGCCGCCGCGTTGAAAGATACCACCGGAATCGACATCGGGTTCTGGCGAGGGGGGATCGCGTCGGTGGCGCTCGCGGACGCCGAGGTGGACCAGCTCCGCGAGTACGTGGCGCTCCAGCGGCAGGCGGGACTGCGCTGCGACTGGCTGGAGCCCGGGGACGTGCACGAGCGCTGGCCAACCGCGGCGCCGGAATGCGTGGGAGCCCTGTACGCGCCCGAGGACGGCGCCGTGGATCCCCAGGCCCTGACTCGCGCGCTACTGGCGGACGCCCGCCGGCTCGGGGCGGCGCTCGTTTCCGAGCCGGTCGAGGAGATCCGCATCGCCGACGGCCGCGTGACCGGCGTGCGCGCTGCCGGCAGCACCGTCGCCGCCGAGCGCGTGGTACTCGCGGCCGGCGCCTGGTCGCCCCGGCTCAAAGGCCTCCCCCGTGACCTCCCGATCGAGCCGGTCCGCGGCCAGATGGCGATGACGCCCTGGCCCGCCGACACTCCCCCCGCCATCCTGTACCACATCCGCCACGGATACGTGCTCGCCCGCGGTGGTGACGCCATCCTCGGCAGCACCATGGAGCACGCCGGTTTCGAGGGGAAGGTCACCAACGAGGGACTCGCTCAGATCTTCCGGAGCGCCGTGCGCCTGCTCCCGGCGCTCGCGTCTTTGACCGTGAGCCGGAGCTGGGCGGGCCTGCGACCGGTCACACCGGACGGCCGGCCGATCCTCGGCCCCGACCCCGACGTGGCTGGCCTGTATTACGCCACCGGCCACGGCCGCAATGGCGTGCTGCTCGCCGCGCTGACGGGCGAGGTCATCGGCGACCTGCTGACGAAGGGTGAAACCGACGTGGACCTGGCGCCGTTGAGCCCAACGCGCAGCTTCCCGGAAATTCCCGAACCGGACATCCTGACACCCGACACCTGACCCCCGGCACGCTTTTCGATGTACACCACGTGCGCGTTCTGCAACGCAAAGCTCGACGGCGACGGCGGTCCTTCCGGCCTCGGCGTGGGGCGCCGCATCGCCTTCGACGAGTTTAAGGGGCGGCTGTGGGTCATTTGCCCCAAGTGCGCGCGCTGGAACCTCACACCGCTCGACGACCGGTTGGAACGGATCGAGACTGTGGCCCGCGCGGCCCGGGAAGCGAAACTCCTCGCCGCCACCGAGCAAGTGGCGCTGCTCCGCTGGCAGGTCTACGACCTCGTCCGCGTGGGGAAGCCGCCCCGTATCGAGCTCGCCCCGTGGCGTTACGGTGAGCGGCTGAAGGCGCGGCAGCAGGAGCGGCTCAAGTACGTGATCCCACTGACCGTGGCCGCCGTGGGGCTGGGCATCGCGGCCAACGTCGCCGCCGGCGGCTCCCTGGGCGTGTTCGTCTGGAACCTGCATCGCCTCGGCGAGGGCTTGTACATCACTGTCGTGGGGAACCGCAAGGTGAACCTCGCCGAGCCGCCGATTTGCCCCAGCTGCGGCACGCTGCTCGAGCTGCGCGCCAAGCACGTCCAGCACGCGCGCGTGGTACCGGATGCCCACGCGGACATCGCGGTGATCGTCAGCTGCCCACGCTGCCGCCAGGAGGCCGCGCAACTCACCGGCAGCGACGCGCACGCGGTCCTGCGACAGGGCCTTTCGTATCTCAACGCGCGTCGCGCGGGGCGACGCCGCGCGGAGGAGGCCGCCCAGGTCGTAGACCACGCGGGCGGACCCGACCGCCTGATCCGGGACGTCGCCCGGCGCGAGCTGACGTTGCGGTCGCTGCGCCCCGAGCGACGCCTGGCGCTCGAAATGGCGGTGGACGAGCAGGCCGAGGTGCAGGAGCTGGAACACGAATGGAGGGATGCAGAGGAGCTGGCCGACATCGCGGACGGGACGCTGAGCTCCAACGCCGAGATCGAGGAGGAATTGCGCAGGCTCAAAGGCAGGGGGGGTAATCAACCAGACGGTTGAGTTTTCCTCTACCCCGCCCCTCTAGTGGCCGCTATCTTCAGTTCCGCATGGCCGCCCCGCTCGTTCAGCTCTCCCCACGCGCTGACCGGCCCCCCCAAGGGGACCAGCGCAAACCCTCCTGGCTCAAGGTCAAGGCTCCGGGCGGTCCCAACTACCTCGCCCTGAAGCAGATGATGCGCGGCCTCAAGCTCCACACCGTCTGCGAGGAAGCGCACTGCCCCAACATCGGGGAATGCTGGGAGCACCACGCCGCCACGTTCATGATTCTCGGCGACGTGTGCACGCGGAACTGCGCCTACTGCGCCGTCGCGCACGGGACGCCCGCCCCGCTCGACCTGGAAGAGCCCGGGCGGCTGGCTGAAGCCGTGGCCCAGATGGGGCTCAAGCACGTTGTGATCACCAGCGTCGACCGCGACGACCTCCCCCACGGCGGTGCCGAGATCTTCGCCGCCTGCATCAAGGAGATTCGGCTGCAGCTGCCGCAGACGTCGGTCGAAGTGCTCATCCCCGACTTCAAAGGGGACCCCGAGGCGCTGCGCCTCGTGGTCGACGCCCGCCCCGACATCCTGAACCACAACCTCGAGACCATCGAGCGACTGTACCGCATCGCCCGGCCCGGCGGACGCTACTCGCGCGCGTTGGAGCTGCTGCGCCGCGCCAGGACACTAGCGCCGGACCTCATGACCAAGTCGGGGCTGATCTGCGGCCTGGGCGAGGAATGGGACGAGCTGCTCGTCGCGATGCGGGACCTGCGCGCCCAAGACGTGGAGATCCTCACGCTCGGCCAATACCTGCGGCCCTCGGCCGACCACTTGCCGATCGCCCGCTGGTACACCCCGGACGAGTTCGCGGAGCTCAAGCGTCTCGGCCTGGCGATGGGGTTCCGCCATGTCGAGGCGGGGCCGTTGGTGCGGTCGAGCTACCACGCGTGGGAGCAAGCGGCCGCGGCCGGCGCCGCGCGCTGAGTCGACCCCCCGTGGCCACCGCGACCGCCCCCGCTTCGAAAGACCAGAGCCAGGCCGAGCTGCACCGTCGCATGTTGCGGCAGATGCTGCTCATCCGCCGCTTCGAAGAGAAGGCCGCCGAGGCGTATGCCCTCGGCAAGATCGGCGGCTTTTGCCACCTCTACATCGGGCAGGAAGCCGTCGCCGTAGGGTCGCTCAACGCGCTCCGCGACGACGACTACGTCATCTGCTCCTACCGCGAGCACGGCCAGGCGCTGGTGCGCGGGATCCCCGCCACCGCCGTGATGGCGGAGCTGTTCGGCAAGGCGACGGGGTGCTCCCGCGGCAAGGGCGGCTCGATGCACCTCTTTGACGCCGGGAAGCGGTTCATGGGAGGGCACGGCATCGTGGGCGGTCACATCCCGCTCGCCGCCGGGCTCGGCTTCGCGATCAAGTACCGCGACGGGGACCAACTGTGCCTTTGCTACTTCGGAGAGGCGGCCGTGAACATCGGCGCCTTTCACGAAGCCCTCAACATGGCCTCCGTCTGGAAACTGCCCGTCATCTTCTGCTGCGAGAACAACCGCTACGGCATGGGGACGGCGTTCGAGCGCGTCGCGGCGGTCACCGATGTCGTCGAACACGCGTGCAGCTACGATCTCGCCGCCGAGCTGGTGAACGGGATGGACGCGCTGGCAGTGTACGAGGCCACCACGCGGGCCGTCGACCGGGCACGGAAAGGTGGCCATCCCACGCTGCTCGAAGTGCGGACGTACCGCTTCATGGGGCACTCGATGTCGGATCCGCTGCACGGCGTATACCGCACCAAAGAGGAGGTCGAGGAGCAGCGGCAGCGCGATCCGATCACGCAGATGGCCCACAAGCTCATCGGCGACGGCGTGCTCGACCAGGCCGGGGTCGACGCGCTCGACGCCGAAGTGCGGGCGGAGGTCGAGGCGGCGGTGCAGTTCGCCGATCAGAGCCCCGATCCCGAGCCCGGCGCGCTGCTCACCGACGTGCTCGCCGAGTGACGCGATGCCGGTCCTGACCTACCGCGACGCTCTGAATCAGGCCCTGCGCGAGGAGATGCAGCGCGACGCCGACGTCTTCCTGATGGGGGAAGAGGTGGGCGTCTACCAAGGCGCCTACAAAGTGAGCCGCGGGCTGTTGGAGGAGTTCGGCCCCAAGCGCGTCGTGGATACGCCGATTGCCGAGCTGGGGTTTGCCGGGATCGGCGTCGGGGCGGCGATGGCGGGGCTGCGGCCGGTCGTCGAGTTCATGACCTGGAACTTCGCCCTCCTCGCTCTCGATCAGATCATCAACTCCGCCGCGAAGATGCTCTACATGTCGGGCGGACAGCTCAAGATGCCGATTGTGTTCCGCGGGCCCAACGGGGCCGCCCTGCAGCTCGGCTCGCAGCACTCCCAGGCATGGGAATCGTGGCTCGCCCACATGCCGGGGCTCAAGGTGGTCGCCCCCGCCACGCCGGCCGACGCCAAAGGGCTGCTCAAGGCGGCGATCCGCGACGACAATCCGGTGATCGTCCTCGAGGGCGAGATGCTCTACAACACGAAGGGCGAGGTCCCCGAGGGCGAGCACGTGGTGCCGATCGGTCGCGCGGAAGTGAAGCGCGCGGGCAGCGACGTGACGCTGATCTGTCACTCCAAGACCGTGACGGTCGCACTCAAAGCGGCCGAGCAGCTGCAGGAGCAGAACGTGTCGGCCGAGGTGCTCGATCTCCGCTCGCTGCGGCCGATGGACGAGCCCGCGATCCTCGAGTCCATCGCGAAGACCAACCGCGCGGTGGTGGTGGAGGAAGGCTGGCCGCACTGCGGCGTGGGCGCACAGGTGGTGGATATCATCCAGCGGGACGCGTTCGACCAGCTCGACGCCCCGGTCCAGCGCGTCACCCAGGCCGACGCGCCGATGCCCTACAACAAGCACCTCGAGCGCGCCGCGAAGGCCAGCCCCGAGAAGGTGGTGGCGGCGGCGCGCCGGGTCCTCTACCTCGACTGACGATGGCCACCACCGTCCACATGGAGGCGCTCTCGCCCACGATGGAGGAAGGGCGCCTCGTCAAATGGACAAAGCAGGAAGGCGACGCGGTCAAGACGGGCGAGACCCTGGCCGAGGTCGAAACCGACAAGGCGGTGATGGAGCTCGTCGCCCGGGCCGACGGCAGTCTCGTGAAGATCCTGGTTCCCGAGGGGAAGACGGTGCCGGTGGGAGCAGCGGTCGCGTACATCGGGGCGCCGGGGGAGAGCATCCCGGATGCTGGTGGCAAGCCTGCCTCCGCGAGCACCGGGATGCGGGATGCGGGAAGCGTGAAACCGGCGCCTGCCGCGACCCTTCCCGCATCTGCCACTCCCCAGCCCGTCGCACCAACAGACGCCGCGCGGGTCAAGGCATCGCCACTCGCCCGCCGCCTGGCGCGCGAAGCGGGCGTCGACCTGCGGCTGGTCACCGGCTCCGGTCCCGGAGGCCGCGTCACGCGGCGCGACCTCGAGGGTGTCGCTGCGCCGGCTCCGTCCCCGGCACCGCCGGCCGCCGCGGCACCCACGCATCCCGCATCCCCCATCCCGCATCCCCCGAGCGGCGGGGCCGCGTTCGAAGACATCCCCCTCACGCAGATCCGCAAGACGATCGCGCGGCGCCTCGTCACCTCCCTGGGTCCCATTCCCCACTTCTTCCTCACGACCGAAGTGGACATGGAGCGCGCCGCCGAAGCGCGCGCAGCGCTGAACAAGGAGCTCGGCGACCAGGGGAAGGTCTCCTTCAATGACATCATCGTGAAGGCGACCGCCCTCGCGCTCACCCGTCACCGCGCGTGCAACGCCTGGTTCCAGGAGGACCACATCCGCTACTGGAACGAGGTCCACCTGGGGATGGCGGTGGCGGTCGAGGATGGTCTCATCACGCCCGTGGTCCGCAACGCCGACCAGAAGAGCTTGTCGCAGATCAGCGTCGAAGCGCGCGCCCTCGCCGACAAGGCGCGGCACCGCCAGCTCAAGCCGGACGAATACACGGGGGCGACCTTCAGCGTCTCCAACCTCGGCATGTTCGACATCGACCAGTTCACCGCGGTGATCAACCCCCCCGAGGCCGGAATCCTCGCGGTGGGAACCGTGGTGGAGAAGCCCGTCGTTGTGGAAGGGCAGGTGGTGCCCCGCAAGCGCCTGCGGCTCACGATGAGCTGCGATCACCGGGTGATCGACGGCGCCACCGGGGCGGCGTTCCTGAAGACCCTGAAGCAGATGCTCGAGAACCCCCTCGCGATGCTGCTCTAGTCGGACAGTCGGACGGTCGGACAGCCTGACTGTCCGACAAGGAGACCGTTCGTGGCAAACCAATTCGATGTGATTATTCTGGGCGGCGGGCCCGCGGGCTACGTCGCCGCGATCCGCGCCGCCCAGCTGGGCCTCGCCACCGCCGTCGTCGAGAAGGAGAAGCTCGGCGGCGTGTGCGTGAACATCGGCTGCATCCCGACCAAGGCGCTGCTCCACTCGGCCTACATCGCGCGGCTGCTCAAGGACGCCAAGGAGTTCGGCGTCGAGGTCGGGAGCGTGAAGACGGACTACGGCGTCGCGATGAAGCGCTCCCGCCAGGTGAGCGATCAGAACTCCCGCGGCGTCGAGTTCCTGATGAAGAAGAACAAGGTCACCGTGATCAAAGGCGCGGGGCTCCTCCAGCCGGGGAAGAAGGTCAAGGTCGGCAGCGACGTGTACGAGGCGACGAAAGGCGTCATCGTCGCCACTGGGTCGCGCGTCAAGGGGATCCCGCAGATCGGTCTCGAGATCAACAAGAGCACCGTGATCTCCTCCGACGAGGCGCTGTTCCTCGAGAAGACGCCCACGTCCTTGGCGGTGATCGGCGCGGGGGCGGTCGGGATGGAGTTCGCCGACATCTTCAACGCCTTCGGCGCCAAAGTGACGCTGATCGAAGCCCTGCCGCGGATCCTGCCGATCGAGGATCCGGAAGCCTCCGACACGCTCGCCAAGAGCTACAAGAAGCGCGGCATCGAGGTGATCGCGGGGGCGAAGGTCACCAAGGCCAACGTCGGCAAGGACAAGGTCGTGCTGGACGTCGAGGCCGGCGGCGCCAGGCAAACGGTCGAAGCCGCGGTGGTGCTGATGGCGGCCGGGCGCGCCGTCAATACGGAGAACATCGGGCTCAAGGAGTGCGGCATCCAGCTCACCGACCGCGGCTTCATCAAGGTGGACCAGCGCCTCCAGACCACGACGCCCGGTTACTACGCCATCGGCGACGTGGCGGGCCCCCCGATGCTCGCCCACAAGGGCTTCCGCGAGGGCGCCGTGGTGGCCGAGCGGCTCGCCGGCCACACGCCGCACCCCATCCGCTACGACAACGTGCCCAGCGTGACGTACTGCCACCCCGAGGTGGCGAGCATCGGGCTCACCGAGGAGCAGTGCAAGGAGCGTAAGCTCGACTATGTGGCCGGGAAGTTCCCGTTCTCCGCCAACGGCCGGGCCCGCGGCACCGGCGAGACCGAGGGGCTGGTCAAGATCCTGCGCGACAAGAAATACGGGGAGATCCTCGGCGCGCACATCGTCGGGGCGCACGCGTCCGAAATGATCCACGAGCTCGCCGTCGCGCGCGAGAACGAGTACACGGTCGAAGAGATCGACCTCGCGATCCACGCGCACCCCACCATGTCGGAGGCGGTCGCGGAGGCGGCGCTCGATTCGCTCGGGCGGGCGATCCACATGTGAGCGAGCCCGCCCCGTCTCCCCAGAAGGATCCCTTCGCCATCGGACTGGGTGCCCTCGCCACCGGCGCGGGGCTCGGCGGTGGCGTCGCCACGCTCGCGCAGGGCGTTGTCGCGATTCTGCGCGACCGGGTCGACCCGGAGTACTACCAATTCGTCGGTGCCGATCCCCTGCTGGCGGGTCTGGTGGCCGGTATCGTCGTCGCCGCGCTCTTCGGCTGGCGGCGCAGCACCCCTCTCGAAAACCTGTGGCAGAGCGGCGTGATCGGCGTGCTCTCGGCGGTGGGCGCGATCCTCATCGGCTTCCTCGCCGCGGTCGCCGATCGGCTCCTGGGGCTCGCGGGCATCGTCGCCTGGGGCCTCGCGAGCGTGACGTGCGGCGTCCTGGGCAGCCGCTGGGCGGTGCGCGCGGCGTCCGCGGGCATTCAGGAACCGGAGAGCACCCAGTGAGCGAGCGCGTGCTGGAGGTGATTCACGCCGGCCGCGTGCCGTACGGCGAAGCGCTGGAGTGGCAGCGCCGCCTCGCCCAGGACCGCATCGCGGGGCGCCTTGCGCACGACGTGCTGCTGCTGCTCGAACATCCTCCGGTCATCACGCTCGGTCGCAACAGTCACGCGGAGCACGTCCTGGCGGACGGCGCCGGGATCGAGGTGTTCGAGATCGAGCGTGGGGGAGATGTGACCTACCACGGCCCCGGTCAGCTCGTCGGCTATCCCATCATCGACCTCACGCACCACCGCCAGGACCTGCATTGGTACCTGCGGACGCTGGAGCAGGCCCTGATCGACGCTCTGGCCCGGCTCGGCGTCGCCGCCGAGCGGCATCCCGGCTACACCGGCGTGTGGACCGGGGGCGGCAAGCGCAAGATCGCCAGCATCGGCGTGCACGTGAAACAGTGGGTGACGTGGCACGGCTTCGCCCTGAACGTGACGACGGACCTCACCGCGTTCGATCGCATCGTGCCGTGCGGGATCGCGGGCGTGGAGATGACGTCGGTCGAAAAAGAAAGGGGAACGGTGAAGGGGGAAGGGGCACTCTGGGATGAGACGGTCAGAGCCGTGATTCAAGGCTTCGAGTCGGCGTTCAACCTGACGGCGCGTCAGGAGCCAGTCACCACCAGCGCCTGACGGTCAGGCCCACCAGGTGCTCCCGGAATACCCGGCGGGTGTCGTTGGATCCGTACATCTCGTATCGATAGCTCAGGTCTAGCTCCCAAACCCTCAACAGCATTTGCTGCCACACGACGGCCGCCACCCGGTCGTCGTCTCGCCTCAAGACTTTCGTGGTGCCCAGGTCGACCAGGCGGGACGTGTAGCGCCGGATGCGATAGCGCGCGCTCCACGCGATCCGGCCTCCGGGCCACAGCGGCGTCGCGATGTCCAGGCCGCCGGTCCAGCCGCTGTAGCGGTGACGGGTGCTGTCGGCATAGTTGTACTCGTAGCGGCCGCTCATCCCGAAGCTCCCGTGCGCCCCCAGCAGCTGCCGAAAGCGCGCGCCCACCCGCGGATCGACAGCGTTCTGGCCTTGGAGGGGGTCCGGGTACCGCTTGAGGAGGTACTCGCCGTACAGCTGCAGGCGGGTCGACCGGGTGAAGCGGTATTCGATCTCGGGTTGCAAGCTGTATTCGTTGCGCAGGACGCGGTCCTCGGATGAGCCGTTGAGCTCGACTTCCGCGGTGGCTCCCATCACCCAGTGGGGCCCGGTGCGTCGGTCGATCGACAGGCCGGCGTCGTGCCCCGGGCGATTCCAGATGGTGGTGTTGGTGTAGCGGCGGAACACTCCGTCGTACCACAGCTCGAGGGTCGTGTCCGAGAACCGCTGGCGGTAGCGTCCTCCCACCACGACGAGCACGCCGTAGGACTCCGGGCCGAGCGGCGTATGATCGATGTTGCTGTCGTAGACGTTCGAGAGCCCCGTATATGCGGACCACGCCTGCGGCGCGGGCACGGTCTGCTGGAGCGCGGCGGGCTGCGCGGCGCCGAGCGTCAACACCACGGCGAGCAAGCCGCTGAGGCTTGGCGCGCGTGCGGGGTACCTCACGAAGCGGCCCTCCCGGCTCTCCCCGGGCTCCTCACGCGCGGCCTCAGGGCCCCGTCGAGGCGCTGCTCGGACAGCTCGAGCAGTGCGACGGTGAACGCCCGCCGCTCCGCGAACTGCGTGCTGAGATAGACGTGGCGCGCGAGGGTGAGCAGGGCGTAGGCCCGCACGGTCGGCCGCGCCGAGGCACCCGCAAGTTCGACGAAGCGGTCTTCCAGCGCCGCTTCCCGATCCGCGAGCGCCCCCGGATCTCCCTGCGTGCGCAGGCTCTGCTCCGTGATGTGGGCAATGCAATTGCCGACGTCGAGGGCCGGGTCGCCCTCGCAGTAGAGATCGAAGTCGAGCAGGTAGAGCCGCTCACCGTCGAGCAGCGCGTGGTCGGGATAGAAGTCGCGATGGATGCCGCATGGCGGACCCGGCGTCGTCGCCGCGCCGAGGCGATCACAGGCGGCGAGCAGCCGCCGCAGCCGCCACGCCCACTCCGGTCGCGTCTCCCGCAGTGCCTCCAGGCAGCGATGCAGTATGCGCAGCTCGTCGGCCATGGTGTGCCGGCGCCGAGTCGCCACGCCTGCCTCATGCAGCTTGTGCACCGCCTCGGCAAGCCGTCGCGCCAGCGCCACCCCGGTCGGCTCCGCCAGCGCGACGGTCGCCGCGGTGCCTCGCACCTTGCGTTGCAGCCACACCCCGAGCTCGGGGACCATGCCGACCGGCTCGGGGACGGCGATCCCATCCGGGCTCGCGTCGTCGAAGCCGCGCGCGCGCAGCGCCTGGACGAGGCGGAACGTCCCGGTATCGGCGCCGCGGGCCCGGGCCTTGGCCACGAGCGTGATGGCCTCTGGGGGCCCGTCGCGGCGCGTCACCTCCAGGTCGTACTCGATTAGGCAACGACGCCCGGGTTTGTAGCGCACGGTACGGATCGCGCGCAAGGCGAGTCGAAGGGCGCCCCCGAACGGTCCGGCCTCTGGTGCGCGGAGGCGGCGTTCGACTTCCTCGGGATCGAGGGCCCGAGCAAGCAACGGCATCGCCGGGTCGGTACGGACGCCGAACGGGTCCAGCGTCACCGCGCTCATGCCTTCGTCACTCGCAGCCAGATCTCGAGACGGCCGTGGATCAGATCCCGCCGCTCGACCCCTTCCGCCAGCGAGTCGCCGACGTCCGGACACTCCTCCAGGAGCGCGACGGCGAACGCCGACGGCTCCTCCGTCCACTCCAGGACTTCGAACGGTCCCGCCCCGATGAGGGAACGCCACTGCCCGAGGGTCAGGCGGTTCAGCGTCTGCAAGCGCGCGCAGCGTGTGGCGGCCATCGCCGCACCCTCGCTCTCCGTGACGAACCGTCGGAAGTCTTCCAACGTCATCCGGGCGTGGGCCCACGGGATGTCCACAAGCCCGCGCTTGTGGCAACCACGGAGCCAGAAGTAGGGATCGACGCGCAGATGGATCACACCTCCTGGCCGCACGACGCGCGCCATCTCGGCCAACGCACGCTCCACGGGCGCGATGTGCTCCATCGCCGACCGGGACACGAGCACGTCGAAGCAGGCGTCGGGGAACGCCAGTCGCGTGGCGTCGGCGCGGACGAAACGGACGGACGGAGGGGGGCCGGCCGTGGCGTGGGCCCGCCGACGCGCGCGCTCGAGGCGCTCGCGGACCAGCCCCGCCAGCCGGCGCGCGGGCGCCGCCATTTCACCGGACTCGAAGAGCGGCAGCCGCAGATCTACGCCCACCGCGCGCCGCACGGCCACCGCGGCGAGGACGAGACAGTTGATCCCGTCGCCGCATCCCACATCGAGGACGGCCGCGCCGTCCAAGCGGTCGTGACGTCTCGCGACCGCGGCGACCAGGCGACGCGCCCGGGCCAGCTTCTTATCCGCGGCTCGCGCGTAGTCCTCCGCCGTCCAGTCCGGCCGCGGCGTCACCGACGGCCGGGAGCCGAGCACGCGGTCGCGGAAACCGGGAACGACCCGCACCGGCCGCCCATCCGTGCGGACGAACGTCGTCATGCAGCCGCCGCCGCTGGGCATCGCGCCGGCTCCGCTTCAGGTCGTGGCCGCATGGGAGGGTTGCGGGTCTGGGCCCCGGGCGCCGCCGGCCGTCTGCAGGTGGTAGAGAAGCGCATACCGTCCGTCGGTCTGCAGCAGCTCGGCGTGGGTGCCACGCTCGCGCACGCGGCCGGCTTCCAGGTAGAGGATCACGTCCGCCCGGGCCGCGAGCTGCAGGTCATGGGTGATCAGGAACGTCGTCCGCCCCTCGGCCAACCGCTCCAGCGCCTCGATGACCGCCCGTTCGTTCTCGCCGTCGAGGCCCACTGTCGGCTCGTCGAGGATGAGGAGCGGGGCGCGCCGCACCGCCGCACGAGCGATCGCGATCCGCTGGCGCTGCCCGTTGGACAGCGTGACGCCGCGCTCCCCGACGATGGTGTCGTATCCTTGCGGTAACGCCTCGACGAACGCGTGGGCGTTCGCGAGGCGGGCGGCCGCCTCGATCGCCTCGCGGGACGCGCCCGGCGCACCGTAGGCGATGTTGTCCTGGATCGTCGCGGCGAACAGCAGACTGTCCTGCAGGACCACGCTCGCCTGCGCGCGCAGCGAGGCGAGCGTGTACTCACGGATGTCGCGCCCGTCGATAAGCACCCGCCCTGCCGTGGGGTCGTACAGCCGCAGGATGAAACTCACGAAGGTGGATTTCCCGCTGCCGGACGGGCCCACCAACGCGACGTGTTGCCCCGCCTCCACCTCGCAGTCGATCGCTTCGAGCGCGGGCTGGCCCGGCTCGTAGCAGAAGCCGACGCCGTCGAACCGCACCGCCCCGCGCAAGGCGGGCGCCGGCACCGCCCCCGGCAGGTCGCGCACGTCGGGCGTGCGGTCCAGGAGATCGAGCACCCGCTCGCCCGCGGCGGACGCTTTCGCGAGGCGGCCCGTGTACTTGACGAAGTCGCGCACCGGGCGAAACGCATTCTTCAAGTACGCGAGGAACACCACGAGGTCGCCCGGGGTCATCGCGCCGCGCAGCGCCGATCGCGCGCCGAACCACAGCACCGCGGCGGTCGCGATCGCGATGAGCAGGTCCACGGTCCGCTCCAGCGCGGCGGAGAGGCGGGTCGCGCGGACGCCGGTCGCGAGATTCTTGCGGCTCTGTCCGGTGAAGGCCTGCGCGAAGGTCCCCTCGAGGGAGAGGGCGTGGATCACCTTGACCGCGCCGATCGATTCCGCGGCCGTCGCGGCCATCGCGCCCTCCTGCTGGCGCTGCCGCCGGGCCGTCTCGCGGATGCGGCGGCTGAGCCGGGCTGTGGATACCCAGAACAGCGGGCCCGTCGCCAAAGCGATCAGGGTGAGGGGAGCGTTGAGCCACAGCATCACCGCGGCCATGCCGACCAGCGTGAGGGCGTTGGCGAGCAGCGGCAGGAGCCCCGTGACCGCGACGTCCTGCAGGAACCCGACATCCCCCGTGACGCGCAGCAGCAGGTCACCGCTCCGGGCCCGATTGTGAAACGAGAGGGACAGACGCTGGAGCTGGCCGTACAACTCGTTTCGAACGGCGGTCAGGACCCGGTTGCCGATGAGCGCGAAGCCGACCGTGTTGTAGTAGGCCGCGAGCGCCCGCAGGCCCGCGAACACGATCACGGCCAGCGCGGAGACCGCGAGGAGCGTCGCCGGATCGAGGGCGTCGAGGACCGGGAGCCGGGGCCCGCGGTGCCGGGTGACCGCGGCGATGCGGTCCAGCACCCACTTCAGCGGCCAGGGCTCGAGCAGCCGCATGCCGATCTCGGCGTACAGGGCGAACATCGACACGGTGATCAGGGCGCGCTCGCGGCGCACGTAGGGCCAGAAGCGCCGCGCCAGCCGGCCCAGGCCGGGAAGCGAATCGCGAAGGCTCAGGGGACGTCCCACCTACGCCGCCACCGGGTCGTGGGTGGCGAGGGCGAGGACCTTCGCTGCAACCGCGTCCCACGTATGTCCCTGGAGCACCGTCGCCCGCGCGGCACGCCCGAGCCGGTCGCGGAGCTCCGGCTCACGCCGCAACCGAGAGAGTGCGGTGGCCAGCGCCCCAGGGTCCGCTGGCGAGCAGAGCAGCCCGTTGATCTCATGCTGGATGACCGCCTCAAGTTGCCCGACCCGACTCGCGACGACCGCGCGACCCGCCGCCATGTACTCGTAGACCTTGAGCGGCGAAAAGTAGAAGCGCTTGGAGTCCGGGTACGGAGCGACGGCCGCGTCCATGGACGTCAGGAGGCCCGGCACCTCGCCTGGCGCCACGACCCCGGTGAGCACGGCGGCGTTCGTCAGCCCGCGGGCCGCCAGTTCCGCACGGATAGCCGCATCCTCGGGCCCGCCGCCCACGAGCAGCAACCGGGTCGCCGCATCGTCGTGGTGGAGACGGGCGAACGCCTCGATAAGGACGGACAGGCCGTGCCACGGCTTCATCGAGCCGACGAAGCCCACGGTGAACGTCCCTGGCGGTCCCGGGCTGGCGGGCCGCACATCCGGCCGGAACCGCTCGGGGGCCACGCCGTTGTGCAGCACATGCACGCGGCCTCCCCCCGGGGCCGATGGCCAGCGCGCGAGCCAGGCGGCGACCTCGGCCGATACCGCCACCAGCGCGGTCGCCGCCTGAAAGACCCGTGCGGCCACCAGGGCCGCGCCCCCGGCATCGCGCAACCCTCGGTGTACCGCCTGCTCTTCGATGAGAGGCGCATTCACCTCGAGCAGGCCGGAGATGCCGGCCGCGCGGGCCTGCTCCATGGCGGCGAAGCTCCAGAGCGAGTACCGCTCGTAGACGAGGTCGTACGGCCCCGCTCGCTCGATCGCCGCGGCGACCTCGTGGTTCAGAGCCGTTACGGCGGCCGCGTGGCCGGCGGGCTCGCCGTCGCGGATCGCGGGCAGCCGGTGCATCGACAGCGCGTCGAAGTCGGGCGGCGGCCGCTCGCCCACGCGGGCGGCGAACAGGTCCACGCGAGCGCCCTGGCGCTGGAAGGCACGGATCATCTCTTGCACGTGGACCGAGCTGCCCTTGCAGCCGAACACCGGGACCCCCGCGTCGGCGCAGACGTAGGCGATCCGCATCACCCCGCCTCCGCGAGCTCGACGGCCGCCGCGCCCGCCTCGTGGAAGATCGCGCGGAGCCGCGCGGCGGTGCGGCGGATATCGAAGTCCGTTTCCATGCGGCGGCGCGCCTGCGAGGCGACGCGCTCGCGCAGCGCTGGGTCGGTGAGGAACCGCTCCAGCGCCGCCGCCAGGGCGGCCGGGTCGTGCTCGGGCACAACGAGTCCCGCTTCGCCGGGGTTGAGCAGCTCCGGGATCCCCGTGACCGCGGTGCCGACGCAGGGAGTGCCGAGCGCCATGGCTTCCAACAGCACGGTCGGCAGGCCGTCGCGGTCGCCGTCCGGCCCCACGACGCAGGGTGCCGCGAGCACGGCGGCGCTGCGGACGTGCTCGATCACTTCCCAGCGCGGGCGCGGGCCGACGAGCTGCACGAATCCTTCAAGACGGCGGCTCTGCACCAGCGCCTGCAACGCCGGCTCGAGCGGCCCGGTGCCGACGATCTCGCAACGGAACGCGAGACCGCGAGCGCGCAGGATGGCGCAAGCCTCGACGAGGTCCGCGAAGCCTTTCTTCTCTACCAGGCGACCGACGGCGGCGATCCGCGGCGACCGCTCCGCCGGGGACTCGTAGCAGAACTGCTCGAGGTCGAGGCCGTTGTAGATGCGCTGCACGCGCGCGGCGGCGGCGCCGTAGGCCTGGGTCAGGTAGTCCTGATTGTAATCGCTCACGGTGATGACGGCCGCGGCCTCCCCGAGCTTGCGGCGTAGATCCTCGGGCCGGACGCTCTCGTGGAAGATGTCCTTGGCGTGGGCGGTGAACGTATAGGGCACCTTCGCCCAGCGACTGGCCAGGCGGGTGACCGCGGCCGGGGCGCTCGCGAAGTGCGCGTGCAGGTGGCCGATCCCGCGCCGACGCACCTCGCAGGCGAGCACGGCGGCCTGGCAGACGGTCAGGGCCTCTTCGCCCCGCGCCGCCTCCAGCGCGCTCCACATGCCCGGCAAGGTGGCGGACGCGTCCTCGAGCGCAGCCCACAGGTCCACCGCCTTCAGGCCCTGCGACGGGAGGTAACAGACCGGCGCCCGCACGCGGGCGATGGCGTCCTGGAAATGGGTGTCGTTGGGCGGGAACAGCGAGAAGATTTCGACCTCCAGCCCGGCCGCCTCGTGGGCCGCAATCTCGGCGACGACGAACGTCTCGGAGTAGCGCGGGTAGCGCTTGGTCACATACCCGACGCGGAGCGGGGCGTCACGCCACATGATGGACCTCGGCGCGGAACCGGCGGCGCGGGGACATGCGTGGCCGGAAGCCGAGGAGATCTTCCAGCAATCGCGGCACGCGACTCAGGCCGTTGAAATCGATGTGCTGCCGCGCCGGTCGCACCGGGGTCCGGCCGCGGGCGAGCCAGTCAGTCAGGGCCGCCGGACTCAACGCTTCCGGGTGCAGCACCTCCAGGAGCCCCAGCGCCTGCATGCGCTCGGCACGGATGAGTTGCTCGCGCCGCGGCTTCACCCGGGGCACGATCAGAGCGGGCTTGCCGAACGACAGGACCTCGCACACCGTGTTGTAGCCGCCCATGGCTACGACCTGATCCGCCGTGCGCAGCAGCCGCGTCGGCTCGCTCATGAACGACACGACGCGTCGGCCGGGACGTTGCGCGGCGCGTCGAGCCAGACGCCGCCGCACCGGGTCGGGCATGGACGGCCCCGTGATCAGCACGCCGTTCGTGTCGGGCGGGAGCTCCGCACCCTCGAAGGCCTGCGCGAGCGCCGCGCCGTCCTGCCCGCCCCCCACCAGGCACAGCGCGAGCCGACCGGGCGATAACCCCAGCGCCGCGATTGTGTCAGGCCCGCCGTCTTCCTCCCCCCCGAACGTGAGCCTTAGGCGCTGATCGAGGTAGCCGGTGTAGCGCGCCTTGGCTGCCACGTCGGGGGCGAAGGCATACTCGCGCACCGGGTCGTACACGGCGGGGTCCCCGTACACCCACACGGCGTCGTAGTAGCGGCGGACGGCTTCCTGGTTCTGTGCGCTGGCCCACTCGCGCTGCAGCGTCACCGGGTCATCAAGCACATCCCGCAAGCCGAGCACGACCCGCGTGCGGCGCCGGTCGCGCAACGTCTCCAGGACGGGGTCGAGCTCGCGCAGGGCTCCCCGCGGCACGTTGTCCACGATCAGCACGTCCGGCGCGAAGGCCTCAAGCGCGCCACATGCCGTCTTCGCCCGCAACGTCAGCAGGTCGGCGAGGGAGACCTCGAGATGCCGGGGGTGGTACTGCCCGTGTTCGTCCTTGCGCAGCGAGGGCAAGGACACACAATCCACGCCGGCGGCTGCGGTCAGGAGGCTCGCCTCCCGTGCGCCGGCGATCATCAGCACGACGGCGTGCAGCCGGGAGCGCTGGAGCGCCTGCGCCAGCAACAGGTTGCGGCGCATGTGCCCAAGCCCCATTGTGTCGTGGGAGTAGAATGCAACGCGACACCTGGGAGTCGGCATCGACATATCCCCATCAGGCAATGGGCGACCTAGCAGTCGTCGGCGAGAATCCCCAGGCGGGCGCCGGATCAGCGAGGATTGTACGCACCGCATCGGTGCGGGCACGCGACCGACTACCAACGAATGGCTGCGACGAGCGACGGAAAACGAAGTCCGCGGTAGAGCGACATGCACCAGCTTGGCACTACCAACAAAGGACGCCCGTCGTCCCATGGAAGTAACGAGTACCGCGTGGGCGCTTCGGTGACTCCCCTCACCCGCCTTTGGGTCGGTGGATACTGTAGGAAAAGGATGTCAACCCGCCGTCAACCACGCCTACGACAGGAAAGGAACCGACCGGGTGCGAGCCGATGACTCGAGGAGAAGCACGAGATGATGGAGCGCGGGTCATGACCGTCGTTGATCGCGTCCCCCCAGGCCAGGTAGTGACCGCGAAGTGGCCCGTGCTGCACTACGGCAACGTCCCGCGCGTCGACACCAGCGCGTGGACGTTCGCAGTCTCGGGCCTCGTGGAGCGCCCGTACTCGATCAGTTACGACGAGCTGCTGACGCTGCCCCGCAAGACGGTGACGTGCGACATCCACTGCGTCACGACGTGGAGCCGGCTCGACAACACCTTTGAAGGCGTTCCAGTGCGACTGCTGCTCGAGCGAGCGGGGGTGAAGTCCGAGGCGAGGTACTGCCTGGTGCTCGCTGAGCAAGACTTCACGACGAACCTGCCGCTGGCCGATCTCGACCGATCCGACAACCTGGTCGCCTTCAAGTGGGGCGGTGAGTGGCTCACCCCCGAGCACGGCTGGCCGGCGCGCCTGCTGGTGCCGCACCTGTACTTCTGGAAGAGCGCGAAGTGGGTGCGCGGGTTCGAGCTGCTGGCGGACGACATGCCCGGGTTCTGGGAGCAGAACGGGTATCACATGCGCGGCGACCCATGGACCGAAGAGCGCTACGGCGGCCGGGGGCTGACGCAGCACGAGATCAACAGACTGCGAAACCGTAGCAAAAAGGGGGGCGTGGGGACGTAGGGACGTGGGCTGTCGAGCCGCAACGCCCACATCCCCCCGTCCCTACGCCGTTCCTAGTAGCTCGTAAAACCTCCGAAACACCTTGATTCCGTCCCATAGCTGCTTCACGTCCAGCTTCTCATCCGGCGCGTGGAGCCGATCGTCGGGGAGGCCGATCCCCGTGAGCAGGATCGGTGCGCCGCCCTTGGCGAGCGCGGGCACGACCGGGATCGAGCCGCCCGCGCGCGCCGGGACCGTCCCCCGCCCCACCGTCTCTTTGAACGCCTGATCGAGCAGCGCGAAGATGGGATGATCGAGTTTGATCTGCGCAGGGTCGGACCCGTGCAGGAACTCCACGCGGGCGTCCACGTAGCGAGACGCGAGTTTCTTGACCGCCGCGGCGAGCTGGCGCTGTACGGCCTTGAGCTGCTGATCGGGCACGAGGCGCAGGCTCACCTTGGCCGTGGCCTCGGCGGGGATCACCGTTTTGGCCCCGGTGCCTGTGAAGCCGCCGGTGATCCCGTGGATCTCGAAGGTCGGCAGGGCCCAGAGGCGTTCCAACACCGAATACCCCTTGAGCCCCGTCAGCGCCCTCGCCCGCACCCGGCGTTTCAGGAAGTCCGCGTCTCTGAACGGCAGCTTGCGCCACGTGGCCCGCTCGGCGCGGGACGGGGGCCGCACTGCCGCGTACAGCCCCGGCACGTGGATTTTCCCGTCGGGCGTCTTGAGACGGGTGAGGAGCCGGCACAGCTCTTCGTGCGCATTCGGTGCCGCGCCCCCGTACTCCCCTGAATGCAGGTCGGACTTGGCGGTGCGCACGGTGATCTCCGCGTAGCAGATGCCGCGGAGCGTCGAGTACACGGCCGGCCAGCCAGGCGCGATGTACGCCATGTCCGCGACCAGCACGGCGTCCGCGCGCAGGCGCTCCGGCTCGCGCTCCAGGACGTCGAAGAGGACCTGGCTGCCGAACTCTTCTTCGCCTTCGATGAGGAAGCGGAAGTTGACGGGCGGGCGCCCGCTCTCGGCCATCGCTTTGAGGAGGCAGAAGACCTGCCCCTTGTCGTCGGCGGCGCCGCGCGCGTACAGGCGCCCGTCGCGGAGCGCCGGCTCGAACGGCGGCGACGTCCATTCGTCCAGCGGGTCGGGCGGCTGGACGTCGTAGTGACCGTAGAGGAGCAGCGTCGGGGCACCGGGCACTTCCGGCCCCCGGCCCCAGACGACGGGATGCGTGTCGCTGCCGAGGAATCGGATGTCGTGGCCGCCGAGCCCGCGCAGCTCTGCCGCGACCCACTCCGCCGCGCGCCGGCAGTCCGCATCGTGCGCGGGGAGAGTCGAGACGGACGGGATGCGGAGAAACGCCGAGAGCTCGGCGAGCAGTCGCTCGTGATTCATGGCGCGAACAAGATAGACGGCGCGACCTCGGCTAGCCAGCGATGCGGTCAGGCGTAGATTAGCGCCATGCGGACGACCGCGTCCTACGATCTGTTTCCGGACGCACCCAGCGAGCGGGCGATGGCGCGCGCGCGCTGGCTCGCCCGCGAGGGCCGCGTCGCCGACGCGGAGGACGCCTACCGCGGCGTCCTCGCTACACACCCCGATCTCAAGGCCTGCTGGGCCGAGTACTTCGAGCTGCTGCGCCGCAGTGGGCGTCGCGACGACGCCCTGCAGCTCGCCGGCCGGGCGCTCGCGCAATTCGGCGCGACCGGCTTCGCGCTCGCCCTCGAGGGCGCGGCGCTGATGGAGCTGGAGCGCATTCCCGACGCCCTGGCGTCGTTGGAACGCGCCGCCGAGGCCGACCCCGACCTCGCGCTCGTGTGGCACGAGCTCGGCGTCGCGGCCTGGAAGCTCGGCGACGGCAACCGTGCGCTGCTCGCGCTGGACCGAGCGTTCGCCCTCGAGCCCCACACCGAGACGCTGCGACTCCGGGGCCGCATCCTTCGCGCCGCGGGACGCTACCCGGCTGCGGAGGTCGCGTTCGAGGGCGCGGCGCAGGCCGCCGAACATCCGGAGCAGCGCGAGGAGGCGGAGCGGGAGATCCTGGCGACTCGCCGCTACGCCTTCTACGCCCCGCGCCGGCCGGACCAGCTCGCTCCCGCCGAGGAGTGGTTCGCCCAGACCGGCGTCGCGGTGCTCGCGCCCGACCCCGGTCCGGTCGCGCCGAGCGACGACACGCTGGTGGCGACCCTGCTCGAGGTGGCCGGCGACCGCGGCTGGCAGGTCGGGCAGATCGTCGTGGTGGGACCCTCGTTGCCGGTGTGGAACCGACTCGCCGAGGCGTGGGACACGCCGCTCGTCGGCCGGACGGGGCTCGATCCCCGGACCGCACCGCTCGTCGTGGCGCTGCGGCCGCTGCCCGCCGACGCGGCGTGGCAGCAGGCCGTGCGGACCGTCGAGGACCACCAGAGCGGCCTCGTGTTCGTCCTGGAGCACCCCGCGGAGCTGACGGCGCCGCCCCAGGCCGACGTCGTCGGCGTGCTCACCGACTTGGGGGTCCGCCGCGAGCGGATGCCCAACCCCGTGCAGGCGATGACCGAAGTCCAGCATCCGGCGGCCCGGGCTGCCGGCAGGCGCCTGCATCCCGTCTGACCCTGCGCCCGAACCCCGGAGATCGTTCGTGACCGCGCCCGCCCGTGCCCCGATGTCGGGCAAGGCCATTGCCCATAGCCAGTTCGACCGCGCCGCCAACCTCATCAACCTCGAGAGCTACCTGCGGCGCATCCTGCTCGCCCCGTTCCGCGAAGTGCAGGTGGAGGTGCCGGTGCGGATGGACGACGGCCACATCGAGGTGTTCACCGGCTACCGCATCCAGCACAACGGCGCGCGGGGGCCGTGCAAGGGCGGCATCCGCTACCACCCGGAGGCCGACCACGACGAGGTGTTGGGACTGGCCACCATCATGACGTGGAAGACCGCGCTCATGGACATTCCCTTCGGCGGGGCCAAGGGCGGCGTGCAGGTGGATCCCAAACTGCTGTCGCAACTCGAGCTCGAGCGCTTGACCCGCCGCTTCACGCAGCGCATCGCGATCGTGCTGGGCCCGTACCGGGACATCCCGGCGCCGGACGTGAACACGAACGCGCAGGTCATGGCCTGGATCCTGGACGAGTACTCCAACCGTCAGGGCTACACCCCCGCGGTCGTGACCGGCAAACCCCTATCGCTGGGCGGTTCGTTGGGACGGGAAGAGGCGACAGGCCGCGGCGTGATGTACGTGATGGCGGAATACGCCCGGGACTTCGGCATCCCCCTCAAGGGCAGCCGCGTCGTGATCCAGGGCTTCGGCAACGTCGGGGGCCACCTCGCGCGGCTGCTCGACACGGAGGCGGGGGCCAAGGTGATCGCCGTGAGCGACGTGAACGGCGGCATCGTCAACGAGAGCGGCCTCGATATCCCCGGCCTGCTGGCGCACGCCGCGCAGAAGCAGCCCGTCTCCGAGTGGAAGGACGGCCGCGCGATCACCAACGACGAGCTGTGGGAGATCCCGTGCGACTGGCTGGTTCCGTGCGCCCTGGGCGGGGTGATCACCCGGGAGAGGAACGCGCGGTCGATCGACTGCAAGGTCGTGGTGGAGGGGGCGAACGAGCCGACGACACCCACCGCCGACTCGATCCTCGAGGAGCGGGGCATCCCCGTGATCCCCGACTTCCTCGCCAACGCGGGCGGCGTGACGGTGAGCTACTACGAGTGGGCGCAGAACCTCCAGCAGTACCGCTGGACGCATGAGCAGGTGAACAAGGAGCTCAAGGCGACGATCACCAAGGCCTATACGACGGTGCGGGACCTGGCCAAGCAGAAGGCGGCGACGTTCCGGACGGCGGCCTACGCGATCGCGCTGCAGCGGGTCGCGGAGGCGGAGCGGCTGCGCGGGAACTAGTCGTCCGCCGGCAGGCCCGGCCGCGAGTACAGCGCCCGATAGGGATCGTGGTCGGGCTGGGTGAAGACGCGGATCTGGATGGCGCGGATGGTCTCCGCGAGGTCGGCGTTGTTCTGCAGGTAGATCTCGTCGAACAGGTTCAGGTCCATCCGATACAGCCGCTGGGCGATGACGACCGCGTTGTTGAGCGGCCCCTGCGCCAGCCAGCGCCAGTCGTACGTCTCCAGCGACTGCCCTACGGGGCCCTTCAGCTGATCGCGTGCCCAGCCGAAGATCACGGTGCGCGCGCGCCCCAGCTCCGCCGCCCCCAGCGGTTCGGCGTACGCCGAGTCGAGCCGGCGCGCCAGCTCCGCGTAGAACTGGTCGAGCGTGCGCTCGTCGCGCCAGCGCGCCACCGCGCGGCGCGCGTCGAGCGTGTCGCCGCGGGCGCGGAAGAACCGCTCGGCGCCGCGGTACCCCACGAACGTCGCGAAACTCTCGTCGAACGGCGTCTGGCTCGGCACGTACAACGTGTTGTGCGCCAGCTCATGCAGTACCGTCGCCACCAGCTCCATCGTATCGCGATCGACCGCGGTCGAGAGCAGCGGGTCGCTGAAATAGCCGAGCGTCGAAAACGCCGCCGACGGGCGCAGGTAGGTGTCGTACCCCTCGTCCCCGAGCGCCCCGGCCTCGCGGCGGGCCCGGGCAAAGTCGAAGAACCCCTTGTAGGGCACCAGGCCGACGATCGGGAAGTGCCAGGTGTACTGCCGCAGCTTGTCCTTGCGGCTCGCCGAGAGCACGAGCAGCAGCGTGTCGCGGCCCACGCTCACATACGTCGTGTAGGTCTGCCCCGCGGCGAGGCGCAGCGAGTCGGCCGCGAACGCCCGCGCGGCGAGCACCAGGCGGAGGCGCTGCTTCAGAGCGTCCGACACGGCGGAGTCGGCGAGCAGCTTCGCGATCGGCCGGCGCCGCCACAGGATGCGCGCCTCTTCGAGTCCGGCCCGCGCCACGTACCGCGCGTCGGCGCTGAACGCCAGCGCCAGCCCGAACACCACGAGCACGCCGAGCATGCCGCCGAGCAGCACGCGCCGGACGATGCGCCCCCACGCGGGACGGCGGCGTTCGGTCAGGGCGTCCATCGCAACCCGACGCGGTGCGTCGCGCCCCCCAACAGGTCGAACGCCTGATAGGCGTAATCGAGATGCACGTGGCCCAGCTCTACGCCGCCCCCCAGCGAGAATCGCGACGCGTCGCTCGTGGGCGAGCGCGTCGCGTATCCCACCCGCCCCACCAGCCCGACGCCGCCGGCCACAATCCCTCCTTCCACGCCCTGCACGAGGACCGCCTTCCGCCCACTGGGCCACTGCGCCTCGAGCGTGGACAATAGCCGGAAGGTGCTCTGCGGGTCCACGTAGTTCATCGTGATCGCGACCCGAGTGCGGCGCGGCAGGCGCGTGCCGCCGCCGAAATCGCCCCCGAGGTTCTGGACGCTCGCCCCCAGCGCGAAGATGTCGAACACCGCCACGGCGACCCCAAGATCGCCGGCCCAGGCGTCCGCCGCGTAGCCGCCAATCTGCTGCCGCGCGTACTTGGCCGATACCCCCGTGGCGATCAGCCCGCGGCGGTACACCAGCGACGCGACGCCGAGCAGGTCGGCGGCGGTGAAGGTGGCGCCGGTGGGGACGCCGCGGCGGCCGCCGGTGCTCGAGTCGGGGACGATGACGGGCTCGCTGCCGTAGTCCAGGGCCTGCGCGCCGGCGCCCCACGTAAACCGGCCGAGGCGCATTCCGAAGGCGGCGGTGGTGACACTCGTGCCGGCGAGGTACGGCTCGTAGGATCCTTCGAGAGCGAGGTGACGGATGGGCGCGAGGCCCGCGGGATTGGCGAACAGCGCCCCCGCGTCGCCGACCAGCGCGGCCCCGGCGCCGCCCAGGCCGGCCGAGCGCGTGGAGCCGGGAAGCGCGGCGAGCGGACTCCCCTCCGACTGCGCCGTGAGCGGCGCTGCCAGGAGGAACAGCCCGACCACCCCGGGCCGCATGCTCAGCGGATCCGGATGATCGTCAGGCGCGGCACGATGCTCGCGGGCAGATAGTTTGCTCCGCCGTCCCCGAACTGCAGCTGGAACCCGGAGGCCAGCGGCCCCTGCAGAGCGCGGTGATACGCGCCGGACCCCGCGTACAAGACCCCGGTCACGTCCGTGAGGTTCCCGGCGCTGACCGTCGGCACGAGCGGGTATGGCTTGGGGAATCGGAACGGATCGCTGCTGTTCAGCGCGGCGTACGTGGCGCGGAAGTTCCACGACGAGTACTTGAGCGTCGGCGCCGCCGTGAATCCCGGGACCGCAAGGTCCGAGACCCAGTTCGCGAGGGCCCAGCGCGCGAGCAGCGTATCGAACCCCACGCCGGTTTGCGTCGTGACGTTGTCCGCGCCGGTCTTGCTTGTCTGGTTGAGCTTCAACGGCAGCGAATCCCCGAACTGGTCCACGAGGTACCTCACGAACAGCCAGCTGGCCCCGATCTCGGCGAGCGTGCCCTGATCCAATTCGATCAGCAGGGGCGAGTTGCCGGGCGCGCTCAAGTACTGATAGGCATCGTATCGGTCTTCCTTCACGTACCGGACGAACGTCACCGAGTCCCCCGGAAGGTAGCTGCGGCCGATGAGCTCCTCGGCGTATTTCGACAGGCCCTCGGTGAGCCATCCTTCCTCGGACTGCCCCGGCCGGAACAGCACGTGCTCCGCGAAGCTGATCATGTGCTGGAACTCATGCGTGAACGTGATCGGCACGTCCTGCTTCGCGGCCGTACGCGAGTGGATGCAGCTCAGCACCCCCGCCGAGTCCGCGACGATGGAGTAAAAGATCTCGCCGTGGTTCACCCGGTTGTCGCGCGCGAACCGCGGGTCGAGATCGGCGCCGAGAAAGAATCCGGCGATGTAACCCCCGCCGCACACGTTTTTCGGAGTCAGTTGGTTGACCACGTTGGTCATCAGCACGATCACGACGGTGTTGTTGTCGATGTCCGACACGTTGCCGAACGCCGCCGTATCCAGGGGATAGATGCGCGAATTGAACAGGTCCGTCAGTGTGTCCAGATCCGCCTGATTCAAGCCGTTGGCCGGAGCGAGGTTGTCGACATACAACGCCATGTGCCCGCGCACCACCTTCGCCGTCGCGTTCACGGTTTTGAACGTGGAGCAATCGATCTTGGAGCACACGCTGAAGGCCCGGACGTCCCCTGTTGGCGGCGGCCCGGTCAGGGTGAGGGCCGGCAGTGCGGCCGGCGGAGGCGCTTCCTGCGGGGCGAAGCCGTACCAATGCAGGCGCTCGCCCCGCCGCAGGAACGCATGGAACTGTTGGGCGACGGACAGGGCCGGGGGAGAGAGCGACGCCACGAGCGCCGCGGCCGGGGGATGGATTGTGTCGCCCAGCAGCTGGAAACTCGAGCTCACCCCGAACGTACCGGCCGCGGATTGCGGCACCAGGAGGTACTCGACCGAGTCGATCGCGGACGCGTTGGCGGGAAAGATGATGCACCCCGAATCGCGAATCGGATCCACCGAGACGAACGAGTCGACGGCCAGGGCCACCTGGAAGCCGCGACCCGCCGCGCACACGGGCAACGGGACCGGCCGCGGCGCCATCGGGTGGTCGCTACACGCCGCCAGCAGCAGCGACGACGCCCCCACCCACATCAGGGCTGTTCGCAGATCGTGCTCCTTCCTTTAGTTCACCCGCCCGCGCCAGCGCCAGCCGCGCGCACACGGGACCCACCAGCTCGTGTACCCCAATCATCGCGACGATCAGCGCCTCGAGCGAGACTTTCCACTCGGGGAACGCTCCGCGGGCGGCGGCGGCCAGGCTCAGCGCGATGCCCCCCTGAGAGATAAGCCCCAACCACCCCTCGCGAGCTAGGGCGGGCGTCACACTCCCCGCCCAGCGCAGGCCGTAGCGGAGGCCCCACACCCGCAGCCCGACCAGCAACACGATCCACCACAGCCAGTCCTGCAGCGCTCCAATCTGTAACCCGGCGCCCAGGAGCACGAAAAACACCAGATACACCGGGAGCGCGTGTTGGCGCAGACGCTGCACGAGATCGTCGCCCTCGACCCGAAATACGTTCGCCACGACGATGCCGCCCGTGACCGCGATCAGCAGTGTTTCGAAGTCGAGGAGCCAGGCGATCTGGGTAGCCAGGAACGCCAGCGCGACAAGAGCGACCAACGTCCAGCGTCGCGCGAGGTGCAGGTAGCGTGCCACCCCCACCCCGAGCAGGGCGCCGGCGGCGGCCGAGCCGCCGAGGCGCCCCAGCAGCGCCCACCCCACGCCGACGTTCACCGTGCCCGGGGAGGCGACCGTGCGCCCCACGACGAGGACCAGGCTGAACAGCACGATCACGGCGACGTCCTTGGCGACCGTCACGGACAGCAGCGCGCGGGCGAACGGCCCGCGGGCGTCGTGCTCCTCGATCATCGCCATCGTGAGCGTGGGGGAGGACGCTGCGGCCAAGGTCCCCAGCGCGAGCGCGACGGGGATGGCGTCGCGGAACGGCTGGTGCACGGTGATGGGGAACCACGGGCTGACGCTGAGGGTCACGAGCGTGACGAGGACGAACGGCACGACGATGGAGCCGGCGGTGGCTCGGAGCAGCGGGACCGCGTCCCGGCGCAGAGTGTCGAGCCGCAGCTCCGTGCCGACCGTGAACGCGATCAGCGCCGCCGCCGCGTCGGCGATGAACCCGAGCGAGCGCACCTCGTCCGCGCGCACGAGCCCGAGCCACGGCGGTCCGACGCAAAACCCGGCGAGCAGGTACGCGGTGACGCGCGGCAGCCGCGCCCGCGCCGCGAGGCCCCCCGCGAGGTGCGCGACGAGCACGAGGAAGCCGAGCGCCAGCGTCGCGCGCGCTTCGAGCAGGCCACCGGCGGTGAGCCGGTGGACCAGGGCCATGATCAGGCCGAGCGCGACGAAGCTTCTGACCCAGCGCATGGGGCAAGAATCTCGATGCGCGAAGGGCTTTTGACAACGCGGCGACGCGCCGGTAATCTTGCAACGATGGCGTTCGCGCATCTCCACACCCACAGCGAGTTCTCCCTCCTCGACGGCGCCAACCGGATCCCCGACCTGCTCGCCCGGGTCCAGGCGCTGGGGATGGACTCGCTCGCCATCACCGATCACGGCAACCTCCACTGCGCCTGGAGCTTTTACGAGGAAGCCAAAGCGCGGAGCATCCGGCCGATCCTGGGCTTCGAGGCCTACCTGGCGTTCGGCAGCCGCCACGCCCGCGAGAAGCCCGCCGACGCGCCGGGCATCTACTCCCACCTGGTGCTCCTCGCCACCAACCGCACCGGGTACCAGAACCTGATCAAGCTGTCGTCCATCGGGTTCCTCGAGGGCTTTTACCGGCGGCCGCGTATCGACCGGGAGGTGCTCGAGCGGCATCGCGAGGGTCTCGCCTGTCTGGCCGCCTGCCTCTCCGGGGAGATCGCCCTGTACCTGCGGCAGGGCAATTACGAAGCGGCGGCGGCGAGCGCCCGCTGGTTCGCCACGACGTTTCCCGGCGCGTTCTGGCTGGAGGTGCAGGACCACGGCATCCCCGAGGAGCAGGTCGTGCGCGACGGGATGTACCGGCTCGCCGCGGACCTGGGACTCCCGGTGGTGGCGACGAACGACGCGCACTATCTGATGCGGGAGGACGCCGAAGCCCACGACGTGCTGCTGGCCATCGGCACCGGCAAGGACCTGGACGACCCCAAGCGGTTCCGGTTCGCCGGGCAGGAGAGCTACGTCAAGTCGGAAAAGGAAATGCGGGCGCTGTTCAAGGACCATCCCGAGGTCGTGGCGGAGACCGCCCACGTCGCCGAGCGCTGCGAGTTCGATTTCGAGAAGCGCTACTTCCTGCCCCAGTACCCGCGCCCGCCCGAGTTCGCGAGCGACAGCGATCTGCTCGTCCACCTCGCCCGCCTCGGCGCGCGGGAGCGGTTCGGCGATCCCCTGCCCCCCGAAGTGACGCAGCGCCTCGACTACGAGCTGGACGTCATCAACCGCACCGGCTACGCCGGCTACTTCCTCATCGTCTACGACCTGGTCAAGGCGGCCCGGGACCGCGGCATTCCGGTAGGGCCGGGGCGCGGCTCGGCGGCGGGGTCGCTCGTCGCCTACGCGTTGGGCATCACGAAGATCGACCCGCTGCGCTTCGACCTGCTGTTCGAGCGGTTCCTGAATCCCGAGCGCATCTCGATGCCCGACATCGACCTCGACTTTTGCTTCGAGCGGCGGGGCGAGGTGATCGAGTACGCGCGCGGGCGCTACGGCCGGGAATCGGTCGGCCAGATCATCACGTTCGGGACGCTCAAGGCGCGCGCCGCCTTCCGCGACGTGGCCCGCACCCTGCGGGTCGAGATGGGCGAGGTGGACCGGCTCACCAAGCTCATCCCCTCGGGCCCCGCGGTCGCGTGGAGTCTCACCGAGGCCCGGGAGAAGGTGCCCGAGCTCAAGGCCGCCGCCCACCAGGACGAGCGGGTCCGCAAGGTGCTCGAGCTGGGCAGCCGCATCGAGGGGCTGGCGCGGCACGCGTCCGTGCACGCGGCCGGGGTGGTGATCGCCCCGGGCCCGCTCGCCGACTACATCCCCGTCTGCCTCGACGCCAAGGACCCGAACGCGATCATCACGCAATACGACATGGTGGCGCTCGAGAAGGTCGGGATGTTGAAGATCGACCTCCTCGGCTTGAAAACGCTCACGGTGCTGCACGACGCGACGCAGATGGTCGAGCAGCGCCACGGCGCGCGGGTGGACATCGACCGGCTCGACCTCGAAGACCCCGACGTCTACGCCCTGCTGCGGTCGGGCCGGACGGCGGGCGTGTTCCAGTTCGAGTCGCCGCTCGCCACCGACTGCCTGCGCAACATGCGCTGCGACCGTTTCGACGACCTGGTCGCCGCCAACGCCCTGCTCCGCCCCGGGCCCCTCGACACGGGCATGCACCTCGTCTTTATCAACCGCAAGCTGGGCCGCGACCGCGTCAGCTACCCGCACCCCGCGCTCGAGGAGGTGCTCCGGCCCACGTACGGCGTCATCACCTACCAGGAGCAGGTGATGCGGATCGCGAACCTCTTGGCGGGATACTCGCTCGCCGAAGCGGACGTGCTCCGCAAGGCCGTGGGCAAGAAGATCAAGGAGCTGATCCAGGAGGACCTGGAGCGGTTTGTGGAGCGCGCGGTGGCGCGGGGCCACGACCGCCGCGTCATCGAGGACATCGCCGCCCAGATCGAGACGTTCGGCCGCTACGGCTTCAACAAGTCGCACGCCGTGGCCTACTCGGTCCTCTCCTATCAGACGGCGTGGTTCAAGGCCCACTACCCCGCCGAGTTCATGGCGGCGCTGCTGTCGTCGGAGATCGGCAACAGCGACAAAGTCGTCGAGTACATCAACGAGGCGCGCGAGCTGGGGCTCGACGTGCTGCCCCCCGATGTGAACGAGTCGGGCTTCAAGTTCACCGTCGTGGGCGATGCCCGCATCCGCTTTGGACTGGGTGGCATCAAGAACGTGGGCGAGGGCGCGATCCAGTCGATCCTCGCGGGGCGCGACGCCGCGGGCCCCTACCGCTCGCTCGTGGACTTGTGCGACCGCGTGGACCTGCGGCTCTGTAACAAGCGCGTGTTCGAGTCGCTGATCGACGCCGGCGCGTGCGATTCGCTGGGGGGCCACCGCGCGGCGCTCGTCGCGGCGCTCGACGCGGCATTCGGCGAGGCCCAGGCCCGCCAGACCGAGCGCGACGCCGGCCAAGTCGGGCTGTTCGGCGAGGACACCCCCGTCCCGCATCCCTCCTCCCCCACCCCCGATGTCACGCCGTGGACCGAGCACGAGCGGCTGCAGCGCGAAAAAGCGGTGCTCGGCTTCTTTATTTCCGGCCACCCCCTCGCCAAGTACCGGACGGAGGTGGAGCTTTTTGGAACCCGGACGACAGCCACCCTGGGGCAGTGGAGCGACCAGAAGGTCACGATCGCGGCCATCGTCACCGTGGTGAAGCGCCAGATCTCGAAAAAGACCGGATCGGAATACGCGCGCCTCGTGCTGGAGGACTTCCACGGCACGGCGGAGGCGCTGGTATTCCCGGAATCGTGGGCGCGGCTCAACGGGGCCATCCGGCCCGATCAGGCGCTGTTGCTCACGGGCGGCTTCAGCGCCCGCGACCGGGGAGAAGAGCAGGCGCCGTTCATCGTCGAAGCCGTCCGGCTGCTCGACGAGCTGCGAGAGAGCGGCGCCATCGCCGTCGAGCTGCGCTGGTCGGCGGCCGACCCGCCCGATCCCGAGGCGACCCGCGCGGTCGCCGCCCTGTGCGCCGCTCACCCGGGCCCCGCCCCCGTGCACGTGCGCTGGGCGGACGGCGGCGGCAACGGCGGCGGGGCCCGCCTGCGCAGCCGGTCGGTGCGCGTGGATCCCTGCGAGGAGCTGCTGGCCGCGCTGCGCGGCGTCCTGGGCGAGGGCCGCGTAGCGCTGGAACGCGCCGAGAAAGCGAGCTGAAATGCCCACCTACTCGCTCGACTTCGAGCGCCCCCTGCTCGAGATCGAGCGCCAGATCGAGGAGCTCAAGAAGCTCGGCGGCGACCACGGCGACGAGCTGGCCGCGCTCGAGCGGCAGCTCGCCGCGCTCCGCGCCGACGTCTACAAGACCTTGACGCCGATGCAGCGCGTCCAGGTCGCGCGGCACCCCAAGCGCCCCTACACCCTGGACTACCTGCGCACGGTGTTCACCGACTTCGTGGAGCTGCACGGGGACCGCCTCTTCCGGGACGACCCCGCGCTCGTGGCCGGCTGGGCGCGGCTCGACGGCCAGACGGTGATGGTGATCGGGCACCAGAAAGGCCGCGATACGAAAGAGAACCTGCGGCGCAACTTCGCCATGGCCCACCCCGAGGGCTACCGCAAGGCGCTGCGCCTGATGCAGCTCGCCGAGAAGTTCCACGCGCCCGTGATCACGCTCGTGGACACGCCTGGCGCCTATCCCGGGCTCGGCGCCGAGGAGCGGGGTCAGGCGGAAGCGATCGCCCGGAACCTCCTGGCGATGGCGTCGCTGCGCACGCCGATCATCACCGCCGTCATCGGCGAAGGCGGATCGGGGGGCGCGCTCGCCATCGGGGTCGCGGACCGCGTCGTGATGTTCGAGAATTCGGTGTACTCGGTGATCTCCCCCGAAGGCTGCGCGGCGATCCTCTGGAAGGACGCCGGCCAGAAGGAGCGGGCCGCCGAAGCCCTCAAGCTCACCGCCACCGACCTCCTGGACCTCGGCGTGATCGATGAGATCATCTCCGAGCCCCCCGGCGGGGCCCACTCCGACCCCGACGCCGCCGCCCAGGCTCTGGGCGAGTCGCTGCGGCGCCACCTGCGCCAGCTCGCGCGCGTGCGCATCGAAAAGCTCCTCAAGCGACGCGAAGAGAAGTACCTTTCGATGGGTGCCTTCATCGAGAAGTGAGTTGACCTCCGTCGTCGAAGTGCGGTTCAAGGGAAACCGGCTGGAGTACTTCACGTGGCCGGCCGCGGAGCCACTGGCCCCCGACGATGCGGTGATCGTCGAGGTCGAGCGGGGCCAGGATCTGGGCCGCGTCTCCGCCCTGGGCGAGTCCGCCCTGAAGAAGTGCGGGCGCGGCTGTCACGGCTGCACCCTCCAGGAGGCCGTGGAGACCCGAGCGACCCGCCGCATCGTGCGCCGCGCCGCCCCGGGCGACGTGGCCGTCGCCGACCAGCTGCGCGAACAGGAGCACGACGTCCGCCGCACGGTGCGGGAGCGGGTGCGCGAGCACGCCCTCCCGATGAAGGTGACGGACGCCGAGTGGCAGTGGGACCGCCACAAGCTCACCATCTACTTCACGGCCGAGCAGCGGGTGGACTTCCGCGCCCTGGTCCGCGACCTCGCGGGCCTGTTCCGGACGCGGATCGAGCTGCGCCAGATCGGTGCGCGGGACGAGGCGCGGCGGCTGTCGGGCGTCGGGCGCTGCGGGCGGGAGTACTGCAGCGCGAGCTGGCTGCCGGAGCTGCGCCCCGTGAATCTGTCGGTCGCCAAGGATCAGCACCTGTCGCTCAACCCCGCCCAGATCTCGGGCCCGTGCGGGCGGCTGCTGTGCTGCCTCCATTACGAGCACGACTTCTACGTCGAGAGCCGCAAGCGCTTCCCCAAGGAGGGGAAGGTGCTGCGCACCACCGGGGGGGCGGGCCCGGAGAAGGTGCTGGCGGTGGACATCTTCCGCGAGCGGGTGACGCTGCGCAACGAGGAAGGCGCGACCCGGGTCGTGCCGCTCGCCCAGCTCCAGGAGGAATCGGGCGGGCGTGCCTAAGTTCTACCTCACGACGGCCATCGATTACTCGAACGGCGACCCGCACCTGGGGCACGCGCTCGAGAAGATCGGCGCCGACTGCATCGCGCGCTACCGCCGGCTCCGCGGCGACACCGTGCATTTCCTCATGGGGATGGACGAGCACAGCCAGTCGGTCATCCAGGCGGCGGCGCGGGCCCGTGTCACGCCGCAGGTCTGGGTCGACCGCATGGCCGACCTGTTCGCGGATTTCTGGCGACGCCTGCACTGCAGCCACGACGATTGGATCCGCACGACCGAGCCGCGCCACGTGCGCGGAGTGACGGCGCTGCTGCGGCGCATCCAGGAGCGCCGTCCCGACGACCTGTTCGTCGCCGACTATGAGGGGCTGTACTGCACGGGGTGCGAGGAGTTCAAGTCCGGCGCGCAGATCGTCAACGGCCATTGCGTCGAGCATCCGACGCTCGAGCTGGTGCCGACCAAGGAACGCAACCATTTTTTCCGGCTCAGCGCCTACCGCGACCGCGTGCTGGCGCTGATCACCGGCGGCCAGCTCGCCGTCGATCCGGCGATCCGCCGCAACGAAGTGCTGCGTCTCCTCGAGGGCGGCCTCCAGGACATTTCGATCTCGCGGGTGCGGCTGCCGTGGGGCATCCCCTTCCCCGATGACGAGCAGCAGACGGTGTACGTGTGGTTCGACGCGCTCATCAACTATCTCTCGGCCACCACCTTCCCCGACACCGGGTACGAGCGGTTGTGGCCCGCGGATCTGCACGTCATCGGCAAGGGGATCACTCGCTTCCATTGCGTCATCTGGCCGGCGATGCTGCTCGCCGCGGATCTCCCGCTGCCGCGCCGCGTCTGGGCGCACGGCTACGTGCAGCTCGCCGGCGCCAAGATGTCCAAGACGGCGGGGACGTCGGTGACGTTGACCGAGGCGATCGACCGCTACGGCGCCGACGCGCTGCGCTACTTTCTGCTGCGCGAGATCGGCTTCGAAAACGACGGCGACTTCAGCTGGGAGCGCTTCGAAGCCCGTTACACCGCGGACCTCGCGGACACGCTCGGCAACCTGATCTCGCGCGCCCTCTCCATGGTGGACCGCTACCGTGGGGGCGTGGTGCCGCGCGACCCCACGGGCTTCGCCACCCCGCTCGAGACCGACGCGCGCGCCGCCATCGCGCGCTACGCGCGCGCGATGGACGCGCTCGCGCTCGCCGACGGCGCCGCGGCCATGATGGACCTCGCGACGCGCGCCAATCGCTACGTCGGCGACACCGCACCGTGGGCGCTGGCGAAGGCGGGACGCGACGCCGAACTCGACACGGCGCTCGCGAATCTGGTGCGCACCGTCGCGCGCCTCGCCGTCCTCGCTCGACCATTTCTGCCGGTGAAGGCCGAGGCGGTCTGGGCGCTGCTCGGGACCGGGCGTCCCCTCGATGCCGTGCGGCTGCCGGACCTCGAGACGCTGCCGGTCGAGGGGCTGCGGGTCCACAAGCCCCCGCCCTTGTTTCCCAAGGCCTCCGCGACGGTTAGCGAGCGGCCCGAGAGCGCGTGACGTGGGTCACCCCCGCCCGTGTTGACAGCGGCGCGCGCTCGGGCCTACTTTTGCACTCCCAACGCCTTACCCTAGCCCCTAGCGGAGACGGCATTGCCGAAACAGGCGGAGCGTCGCTGGACGGTCATGCTGGTGCCCCACGGCTCGGGCGCGTCCCGGGCGGTGGAGGTATCGCAGACCGTTCTCAAGTTCCTGGTCGGGTTCGGCAGCATCTTCGCGCTGCTGATCGTCGTCCTGGGCGGCGCGGTGCTGTCGCGCGGGATCAGCATCACGCGCAGTCGCGCGCTGGAGCGGGAGAACCGCCTGCTCGCCGACGAGGTCCAGCGGATGCGCGAGCGCATGGTCGGGCTGCAGGACACGCTCACCAAGATCGGCCAGCGGGAGCAGGAGCTGCGGTTGCTCGCCGGGCTGCCGCCGGTGGACGTCGGCGTGCAGCGAGCAGGCATCGGCGGACCCGCCGGCACCTGGTCCGAGCGCGACAGCCTCGCGGCTTCGGGGCCGAACGGCGTGCAGGCCCTCGCCGCGCGCGTCGATGTCGACGCCTTGAACCGCCGCGCCAACATCCTCGTCCGTTCCCTGAACGAAGCGTACGACTCGCTCGCCAGCCACCAGGCGCGCTTCGCAGCGACGCCCTCGATCATGCCGACGAAGGGCTGGCTCTCCAGCGCGTTCGCGCTCGAGCGCGTGCACCCGATCCTCCACCTCGCCCGGCCGCATGAAGGCATCGACGTCTCGGCGCCGATGGGCGCGGAGATCGAGGCGCCCGCCGCCGCCATCGTGACCGAGGTGCGCTGGGAGGACGGCTACGGCAACATCATCACGCTCGACCACGGCTACGGCATCGTGACCCGCTTCGCCCACTGCTCGAAGATCCTCGTCGCCCGCGGCGCGCGCGTGAAGCGCGGCCAGAAGATCGCGCTCGTGGGTTCGACCGGGCTATCGACGGGCCCGCACCTGCACTACGAGGTGTGGGTGAACGGTAAGCCGGTGGACCCGATGCACTACGTGATGCCGGATGCCATAGTAGACTGACGGTCGGACAGTGGGACGGTCTGACAGGTAGGCGAAAAACAGGGGCACCGTGGGTGGTGCCCCTTGTGCTTTCAGTCCGACGGTCCGATCGTCCGACCGTCCTGCCCTATGGATTACGGTCGAGGCACTGGTGGTAATTGAAGTTGTTCGTCTCGTCGAACGGCACCGGCATCATCGTCGCATCCCCGTAATTGCCGCCCTTTACGAACGACCCGTTCGGGTAGACCTGCGCTTCGGTCCTTCCGTATTGGCGCAGCAGGCGGCGCATATCGCCGAGGCGGTGTCCGGTCGAGAACATCCAGAACGCCCGCTCCGAGAAGTGGATGTCGACGCGCGCGCTGTCGGTGAGCGGATCGGGCAGCGCCGTCAGCGTGGGCCCCCGCGTCGCCGTGAGGCCCGTCCCGATCGGCGGGTACAGCGCGGCGTTGGTTCTCAGAGCGTTGATATCCGCGAGCCAGAGCGCGCGGTCCCCCCCGGGCTGGAGCTGCGCCTCGGCCTCGATCAGCCGCGCCTCGATCCCGGAGGCGACGGGGATCGAGTCGAATTGCCCGTACAGCCCTTGCCGCACGAGGGTCATCGGCACGGAGTTGTCGAAGACACTCGCGCCGCCGATGATGCGCGGCAGGCGCGGGTCGTTGGGCGTCACGAAATCGATCCCGACGCCGCCCTCCCGTCCTGGCGTCATCGTGTAGCGGCGCGCGCTGTTGTTGAGCGCCCACGTCTGGTTCGTCGTGGACGTCGTCGAGTGATAGGCGTAGAACTTGAAGGTCGTCGGCACGCCCGCCACCGCCGCGGCCGCGGCCGCGAACTGGCCGAGATCCACCAGCGCCCGACCCTTAATGACGTCGGCCAGCCGCGTCACCTTGCGGGCCGCCAGAGAGTCGCGGGGCGGCGCGAGTGCGGCCTGCGCCAGCGCCGAGTCGGCGTTGTCGACCGCGAGCTGGAGAACGGCGGCATTCGTCATCGGATCGCCGAAGATGATTGTCGAGCCCTCGATGTCGCTCAGCGGAGTGCCGTTGCAATACTGCTCGCCGATCAGGACCTCCACGTAGGCGGTCAGCGCGAACATGGACCCAACCGCCGCCGTCGAGTCCGGGAGATAGGTGCGCAGGCCCTTCGTCGCTCGCTCGCCTTCGACGCGTACGCGATTCAAGGCGCGATACGGACCCGCGTTGAACGTGTTCTCCGGCTGGAACACACGCTGATCTTGATTGTTGCGCTGCACGAACGTATCCCCCGACCGCCACTCGTCCGTCAGCAACCCCGAGAAGACAAAGAGCGCGTCCGGGCCCTGGATGCCGTTGACGGCCTGCGACAACCGCAGGAACACCCCGTTGCGGAGCGCGATCGCGCCCGCCGCGGAGTTGGCGTCGAGAATGATGTCCGGGTCGATCACCTTCAATGCGTCGCTACAGCCCTGGAGGGGGAGGACTACCAGCACCACCACGCCCGCTCCTGAGAGCCACCGCCGGATGCCGTGCGCATGCATAACGAAGCTCCTCGTCTGAGGTCGGTCCCGCCCTAGAAGCTCACGTTCATCCGGAGAATCCAGTACGCCGGCGGCGGCTGGGTCTGGAAGTCCGTCTGCAGGCCGGCGTCGATGTAGCCGCTCTCGGGGTCGATCCCGGAGTACTTGGTCCACCGCATGAGGTTCCGCCCCGAGGCGGTGACCGACACCCGGCTGGCGCGCATGGCGTGCGCGAAGGCGGCCGGCAGCTCGTAGGTGACGGCGAGCTCGCGCCAGCGGATCGCGTCGGCGGGCTCGAAGAAGCCCCACTGCGTGCGGGCCGGGTGGTCCCGGAGCGCGACGACGCGGGCCTGCTCCCACAGCGGCGCCGTCGGATCGATCTCCCCGCGGCAGTTCAGCCGGGACTCGCAGCGGATGCGCTCGGTGCCGTTCAGCTGCCAGCGCCCCCCCTTGTAGTCGAACAGGGCGCTGACCCGGAGCTTCCGCCTGAACAGGTCGACGCCGGTCATCAGCGTCGCTTCGGTCGGCGGCAGGCTCGGCCCGACGAAGACGGCCGAGTCGCCGACCGTCACTTCCCAGGCCTCGATGCGCCCGTCCCCATTGACGTCGCGGTAGCCGAGAATGGGACGTTGCCAATACCCATCGATGGGGTAGCCGCGGCGTTCCTGGATCGTGGTGCCCACGATCGGCGGCACGCCGCCCATGTCCTCGATCACATTGCTGTTGTGCGACGCGTTGAAGGTCACGTCCCACCCGAGCGACGGGCGGTTGAGCAGGATGGCGTTGACCGACAGCTCCACGCCCGCGTTGCGCACGGCCCCGAGGTTCTCGAACCGCGTCGCGCTCGCGCCCACGGAGGGCGCCACCGTCCGCGCGATGAGGGCGTCCTTGGCCCGCTTGTGGTAATAGGTGAATTGCAGGTTGACCCGGTTGTCGACGAGCGCGGCGTCGAAGCCGAGCTCGATCTCAGTGGCCCGTTCGGGTCGCAGGGCGGGGTTCCCGATCGAGCTGAACACGATGGCGGCCTTGTTCTGGCCGTCCAGGGTCGCCGTCGTGGGCGCGTAGAACGCGATCGCGTCGGTCGACCCCGGCTGCTGTCCGGAGGCGCCGATCGCGCCGCGGAGCCGCAGGTTCGACAACCAGGAGACCGCCGGGAAGGACGGCTCGTCGGAAATCACATACGACACGCTCAGCTTGGGGTAATACGCCGCCTTGAAGTTCTGGCCGAAGGCGCTGTTGTCGTCCCCGCGCAGGGCGGTGGTGACGTAGACGCGCTCTTTGTACGCCACCTGCTGCTCGACGAACACGCCCAGGGTCTTGGTCTCCGTCGTCGCCTCGTTCGCCGACAGCGTCGCACCGGGCGTGACCGTGGTGGCGCCCGGCGGCAGGTCTTGCCCGAACGCGCCGTTGCGTTCGAAGACGCTGTGGAAATACTGCAGGCCTGCCGTCGTCTTGCCCCGCACGTGCGCGGCCAGGGAATACGTCGCCGCCAGGTTCCCGTCGAAGGTGTAATCGTGGAACCCGGTGCGGTTATCGATCTTGTACCCGAGGGTATCGAGCCCGAACGGCGTGCATTCGAAGCGCTTGCACAGATCCAGGTCCACCCGGCTGGTGAAGTCGATCCCCGCGATGGCGCGCCCCGTCAACCAGGCGTTGGGGTGCCAGTTGACCGTTCCGCTCCCGATGAACCGGTTGATGTCCTGGCTCACCACCTCCGAAAACATCTCGTCTGGCGTGAACAGCCGGTAGCCGTAGATCGGGATCGTGTCGTTGATGAACCGCCAGTTGTTGAAATGGCCCGGTCCGCCGAGCGCGTTTGAGAGCAGGCCCGTGGTGTTGTTGTCCGTCTGGGGCAGTCGCTCGCTGCTGGTGATGAACCCGCTCGAGATCGTGACGTCCAAGGTGCGGCTCACCGTCGCCTGGGCGTTCGCGCGCAGGCTCGTCCGCTTCCGGGCATTCGGCCGGTAGTAGTCGTAGGGGACGGTGGGGACCTGCCACCGAGTCACGAAGCGGCTCCACCCGACGTCGGGCATTTTGAGCAGGCCGATCTCGTCTTCGAATTCCGCCGACATGAAGTAGCGCGTGGCGTCAGACCCGCCCGAGGCCTGCACGCCCGTCTGCCCCCGCCACCCCGTGCCGAGCGGGGTGGTTCGCGGATCATCGAACAGGTTGAAGTGCGACACGCTGTCCTGGCGGCACACCCCGGCGGCGGCCTGACTGAGCAGGCACTGCACGCCGTTGGTGTTCAGCGACCCGGTCGTCCAGCCACGATACGCCGTGGGCCAGGTGTTGTAGTCCTGCAGGACGCCGAGCTCCGAATAGACGTTCCACCGCGTCGGCCCCGACAGGCCCCGCTTGGTCTTGATGACGATGACCCCGTTGACCGCGTCGGTCCCGTACAGCGTGGACGCTGAGGGACCCTTCACGATCTCGATCGACTCGATCTCCTCCGGGTTGATGTCGTTGACCCGGCTGGGGTTGGTCCCGCCGATCCCGATGCTCGACGAGCCGGTCGCGCTCTCCATACGGATGCCGTCGATGTAGTAGATCGGCTCGTTCGACAACGAGAGACTGTTCGCTCCCCGAATGCGCACCCGCGCCTCCGCCCCGGTGAGCGGGCTCTCGAACACCGATACACCCGCCGCCCGGCTGGTGAGCAGGTCGTTGATATCCGCGATCGGCGCATTGGGGACCAGGCTGTCGGTGTTGAGGGTGCTGATCTGATTGCCCATCTCGCGCTTCGCCTGGTCGCCCGTCGCGGTGACGACGATCTCGTCGAGGGAGAACGGATGCAGCGCCAGCACGACGTCCTGCGCGGCGATCTCTCCGGCGGTGACGGTCACCGGCCGCACCACGGCGCCGTACCCGATGGCGCTCACCCGCAAACTCGCCTGCCCCGGGCGCACGCCGGCGAGCACGTAGCGGCCGTCGGCGTTGGTTTGGGTGATCAGCGCGGTCCCGACCACGGCGACGCGGGCGCCCCCGAGGGGTTGCCCGCGTTCCTGATCGGTCACGCGGCCGGCGATCGTCCCCAGCTGCGCGCGCGCCGCGGGCGGAGCGGCGAGGAGCGCCGCCGCGAGGAGCCCCATCCAGACCAGTCTCGGACGAAAAGTGGCAACGTTCATCGGTCGAACCCTCCACATCGAGAGCGCATGAACCAGATCGACTACTGAGCCTGTACTTGCCCGCGGATCGCCCCGCCGGGGTTGACCCGCGTATGGACGTTGACGTAGACGCCGCCCGAGCGCATGAGCGCGATGAGCGAGTCCAGCCGGGCCTTGGGGTCGGCCCCATACCCTGCCGGGAGCTGCGTGAGCTGGCTCGCCTTCAGCTGGCTCCCCACGAGCTCCCCCGTAAACGCCAAGCCTTTCGTCGGCCCGGCGTACAGCGTTACGATGATCGCGCCACCGACCCCAGCTGCGCCTTCGTGCATGTGCGCCACCGTGGGACTGTCGATCCCCGCCACGTCTAGCCGATAGATGAGGAAGGTGTCGAGCGTTACCGCGAGCTGTACGGAGCCCGTCGCGCTGGTGGTCACGGGTGGGACTTCGTTCGAGCCGGCGAGTGTCGCTTGAAACTCCTGGACCGGCGGCGTGGGGAACTCAACTGCCTTGCAGGTCGTGAGCCCTCCCACGAGGCTGGTCGCGATCAGCATGCATCGTCTGGTCAAACGCATAACTCCCCCGTGACACGTATTGGAACGCGCAATGGCGCAGCATCCCCCCGACTGCGGTCGAGACATTACCGAGGCGTTCTACATCGGAGGCCCACCCGAGCAGTTAGACGGGGAGGGAGCAGGCGAGGAACAGTGCAGCCGGCGGCACGCTGCGAGGATCCGCCACATACCCGTAGGGCTTAACCTACTGCTGCGGGGAGACCTGGCAAGCCGCCGGTTCCCCCCCCTCGTTCTGCGCCTATTTCGTGAAGTTCACCCGCGGCACCGTATCCGCCCCCGGCGTCGTCACCTCGAAGTACGTCCGCGCCGTCTTGCCGATCACCTTCGCCGTGAGCACCTGGGGGAAGCGGCGGATGTAGGCGTTGTAGCGGTTCACCGCCTCGTTGTAGTCCTGGCGCGCCACGGCGATGCGGTTCTCGGTCCCTTCCAGCTGGTCCTGCAGCGTCCGGAAGTTCTCGTTGGCTTTGAGCAGCGGGTAGTTCTCGGCGATCGCCAACAGGCGGCCGAGCGGCGCGGTGAGCGCCGCGTTCGCATCGGCCATCTGCCGCAGGTCCCCGCTCTGCACCGCGCCGGCGAGGCGGGCCCGCGCGTTCGCCACCTCGACGAAGATGCCTTCCTCGTGACGCGCGTAGCCCTTCACCGTCTCCACCAGGTTGGGGATCAGGTCGGCCCGGCGTTGCAGCTGCACCTTGATCTGCGACCCGGCCGCGTTCACCTGCTCGTCGTAAGTCTGGATCGTGTTGTAACCGCAACTGGCCACTGCCAGCATCATGGCCCCCGGCAGGATCGCTCTCAGTAAACGCACGGGTCCCCCCTCAGCAGGTTATCGGTTGTCGGTTGTCGGTTATCGGTTACCGTAAACCGAAAACCGTGAACCGAAGACCTCACAACGAATCCACGAATTGCGCCGTCTTGGCCACGGCCGCGAGATACGCCGCCGCCCGCGGGTCCGCCGCCGTGAGCCGCAGCCGCCCGGCGCCCGCGGCGTGGGCCGCGAGGTCCGCGAGCGGCTCCGCCGCGAAGCCGATCGCCGCTGCCGCTTGCGTCAGGACTTCCGCGGGCGGCGCGGGCACGGGACGGTCCCCAGGGATCAAGCGCAGCGTCGCGCGCCACATGGTAAAGAAGCCGGCGAGGCTCCCCGCGATCATACGGGTGAGGGCGGGGCCGTCCTCTCGCGTCGCGGCGTAGGCCTGCCGCAGGCGCACCAGTTTGCCCTTGAGCT
>QHVC01000018.1 GCA_003222205.1 Gemmatimonadota bacterium
TCTCCGGCGGCCCCTTCGGCTTGGAGGGGCTGGTCGGGGCGGTGGGGCCCGGTCTCGCCCTGCTGCTGCTCGTGCTCACGCCCCTCATTTATAGTGTGCCCGAGGCGCTGCTCATCGGTGAGCTGGCGTCGATGCTCCCCCTCGAGGGCGGCTACTACCAGTGGGTGAAGCGCGCCTTCGGCCCGTTCACCGGGTTCGTGAACGGTTGGCTCTCCTGGGTCTATTCGCTGATCGACATGGCGATCTACCCGGTGCTGTTCGTGCAGTACGCGCGCTGGTTCGCGCCGGAGTTGTCGGGGCTCGGCGCCTGGGGGCTCGCGCTGGCGCTGATCTGGGGCGCGACGTGGCTCAACCTCCGTGGCACCCGGGTCGTGGGCTCGGCGTCCGGGTGGTTCGTGGCGGCGGTGCTCGCGCCGTTCGCGGTGCTCGCCGTGGCGGCGCTGTGGAACTGGCTCGGAGGTCCCGGCCCCGCGGTCCTGCCGGTCACGCCGTTTCACGCGGCCGGGACGTCGTTCCTCGGCGCCCTGGGGATCGGGATCTCGCAGAGCATCTGGAACTACAGCGGCTGGGACAACGCCTCCACACTTGGCGGCGAGATCGAGCAGGCGGGCCGCACCTATCCGCGGGCGCTCGCCCGCACGCTGCCGTTGGTGACGGTCGTCTACCTGCTCGCAATTGTGCCGGCGCTCGCGGTGACGGACTGGCGCGTGTGGCGCGACGGCGCGTGGCCGGACATCGCCGCCGGCGTCCTGGGCCCGTGGCTCGCCGCGTGGCTCGCCGCCGCCGGTATGATCAGCGCGTTTGCGCTGTTCAACGCGTTGCTGCTGTCCTACTCGCGCATCCCGCTGGTGCTGGCCCAGGACGGCCTGTTGCCGGCTCCGTTGGGGCGCACCGACGCGCGCGGCACGCCGCGGGGGGCGGTGATCGCCTCGGCGGTGGCGTACTCGGGGTTCGTGCTGCTGACGTTCGGGGGCCTACTCGCCGCGGACGTGTTCCTTTACACGGCGGCCCTCGCCTTGGAGTTCGCGGCGCTGATCCGGCTGCGGCGGAAGGAGCCCGGGCTGCGCGGCAGCTTCCGGGTGCCGGTGGGCGTGCCGGTGCTCGTGGTGCTCGCGGCGCTGCCGGTGCTGCTGCTGCTGGTGGGCGTGGCGCTGGAGGTGCGGAGCCGCGAGATCGGCCTGCCGGGCGTGCTGGTGGCGGCCGCGCTCAGCGCCGTCGGGATCGCGGGCTACGGGGTGCTGCGGCGCGCGCCGGCCGCGGGGGCCGCCGAAAAACCCTCATAACACCGAGGGTTTCCCCCGGGCTTGCGGGTTGGCCAATCGGCGCGCAGGGTATCGGGAACGACACGTCGTTCTGTACTGAACCACGAGCGGCTCGGAGGAATCGTGGCACATCGCATTGTGTTGGTGTGCGTGGGCCTGGTGTTCGGCGGCACCCTCGCCGCGCAGCAGCGCGCCATCGCTGGGAAGGTCACCGGGAGCCTCGACGGCAAAGCGATCGCCGGCGCGAGCGTGGCGGTCGTGGGGACGGCGAGGCTGGCGGCGACGAACGGGAGCGGGGAATACACGGTGCTGGCGCCCGCGGGGCCCGTCACGCTGAGCGTGCGCGCCGTGGGCTACAAACGCAAGGTCCTGAACGTCTCGGGCGAACAAACGACCGCCGACGTCGTCCTCGAGGCCGACATCTTCAACCTCGACGCCATTGTGGTGACGGGTCAGGCGACCGGGGTCGAGCAACGCAACCTCGCCAACGCGGTCACCACGGTGCGCGCCGAGGACTTGAACCGGGCGCCGACCGGCACGCTGGAGGGCGCGCTGCAAGGCAAGATCCCCGGCGCGCTGATCCAGGAGAACTCGGGCGCCCCCGGCGGCGGTGTGCAGATCAACCTGCGCGGGGTCTCCACGATCAACGCGTCGGTCGACCCCCTGATCGTCGTGGACGGCATCATCATCAGCAACGACGCGATCGGCAACAACCTGAACGCGATCACGGCCGCCGCCGCCGGTGGCAACGCATCGAATCAGGACAACCCCGTGAATCGCATCGCCGACTTGAACCCGGCGGACATCGACAAGATCGAGGTGCTGAAGGGCGCGTCGGCGGCCTCGATCTACGGGGCGCAGGCGGCCAACGGGGTGATCATCATCTCGACACGCCGCGGACAGGCGGGCGCGCCGCAGTTCCGGATGACGCAGCGCCTGGGGGAGTCTCATGTCATCCACGTCTTGAAGTCTCGCGTCTTCCGCGACTCCGTCGAGGCCGACTCGGTGTACGGGACGAAGGCGCAGACGTACTGCCGGCCCACCTGCCCGTATTTCGACAACATCTCGCCGCTGTGGGACCGGCACCCGCTGTCCAGTGAGACGGACTTGAGCGTGAGCGGCGGCTCGGACCAGACCCGCTATTTCGTCTCCGGGCTCGTCAAGCGCGACGGGGGCATCGCCCCGGGCACCGGCTACGACAAGCAGGCGGCGCGCGTCAACCTCGACCAGCAGCTCGGGTCACGGTGGACGCTCAACTTCCAGACGCAGGCGATCCACAGCCTGTCGCACCGCGGCATCTCGAACAACGACAACAGCGGCACGAGTCCCTACCTCGTCTTCCCGCTGACGCCGAGTTTCGTCGACCTGCGTCCGACCGGTTCGAGAATCAGCGACTATCCGGTCAATCCGTTCGAGCGCAGCAACCCGCTGCAGACCTATGCGTTCCTGCGCAACGACGAGGATGTGTGGCGCATTCTCGCGACCGCCACCCTTGGCTGGCAGCCCGTCGCGACCGATCGGCAGACGCTGCGCTTCACCTTTACCGGCGGGTTGGACAACTTCACCCAGCGCAACGACATCTTCTCGCCGCCCGAGCTCCAGTTCGAGCCCAACGACGGCCAGCCGGGCACCGTGGTGCTCGGCAAGACGCAGAACACCAACGTCAACGCGCTCGGCAACGCCGTGTACACCCTAACTCCGGCCTCCAGAGCGTACCGAGCCACGACCTCGCTGGGCGTGCAGTATTTCGACAAGAGCCTGAACTTCACGAACCTGGTCGGTCGCAACCTCCCGCCGGGCCAGATCAACATCGATCAGGCGACGTCGATCGCCGTCAACCAGGACCTGCAGCCGATTCGCGACCTGGCGATCTTCGGGCAAGAGGAAGTGCTGGGTCTGGACGAGCGCCTGTTGCTGACGGTGGGCGCGCGCGGGGAGCGGACCAGCCGCAACGGGAACGTGAAGCGGTTCTTCCTCTACCCCAAGGCTGCGGCCTCCTACCGCTTCCCGGCCCTCGGGGGATCCGCGGGCGACGAGCTGAAGCTGCGCGCCGCCTGGGGCCAGACGGGCAACCAGCCCAACTTCGGCAACAAGTTCACGCCCAGCGCCACCGGGACCATCGGCGGCCTGTTCGGCAGCTCCGCCGGTTTCACGGCCGGGGCGGCGAACATCAGACCGGAGCGGCAGACCGAGCTCGAGGGCGGAGCGGATGCCACGCTCGCCAACGGCCGCTTGAACGTGAACCTCACGGGGTACACGCGGACGGTGTCCGACCTGATTCTCGTTCAGACACCTGCGCCGTCCAGCGGACGGGCCGCGAGTGTGTTCAACGGGGGCCGCCTCCGCGGCCGGGGGATCGAAGTGGCCGCGGGGTACGTCGTAACGCAAACCCCAACGGTGAGCTGGCTCGTCCACGCGACGTTCACGAAGACCACGAGCAAAGTGCTCGCGCTGCCGGTCCCGGCGTTCCAGGTGGGTGGATTCGGGACGTCCCTGGGCGCGTTCCAGGTCGAGGTCGGCAAGTCGGCGACGCAGATCGTCGGCAACGATTCGCTGGGCAACGTGGTGCAGGTCGGTGATGGCACGCCGGATTTCCAGCTGTCCCTCGCGAACGATCTCACCTACCGCCGCTTCGGTCTCAGCTTCCTGTGGGACTGGAAACACGGGGGGGACGTGATCAACCTGACGGAGCTGCTCTTCGACCTGTTCCGGAACAGCGAGGATTGGGCCACGGGTGGGCGGCAGCGGAGGGCGCTGTTCTTCAAGGGGGAAACGCAGCCGTATGTCCAGGACGCGTCCTACCTCAAGCTGCGCGAGGCGACGCTCTCGTACCATCTGCCGGCCAGCGCCGTGCACCAGATGTTCGGCGACCGCGTGCGCAACGCCACCGTGTCGCTCAGCGGCCGCAACTTGATCCGGATCACGAAGTTCCGGGGCATCGATCCGGAGGTGTCGAACTTCGGCAACCAGGCGATCGCGCGCAACATTGACGTCGCGCCGTTCCCGCCGAGCCGGAGCATCTTCTTCTCCATCGACCTGGACTTCTGAGGCGAGGCGCCAACCATGAAAGCCACGACCTGCTTGCTCGCGCTCGCGGCCCTCGGCGTCTGGGCCTGCGACTTCAACATCACCGACCCCAATAGCCCCGGCCCGATCGGCACCGACCCGTCGCGCGCCGACGTCGCCGACCACGTCATCGGGGTCATCCTGGCCGCCCGCTCCGACGCCGCGGATTGGAACCTCGACGCGGGGATCCTCGGCCGGGAAGCGTACCGCTTCGACGGCTCCGACCCGCGGTTCATCAGCGAGTTCCTGAACGGGCCGCTCGATCCCGGCGGCGGCGCGTTCGGGGGCGACCACTGGATCGAGGAGTACAACGCGATCCTCAGCGCCAACCAGCTGCTCGACGTGATCGGCACGGCGACCCGGCTCACCGCGGCGGAGCAGAACGGGACGCGCGGTGTCGTGGAGACGCTCAAGGCGTACGAATTCGTCATGGTGCTGATGGGGCACGCCGAAGACTCGATCCCCGTCGACGTGGACCTCCCCATCGGCGCGCCCCCCGCGCCGCTGGTCTCGAACGACTCGGCGTTCACGTTCGTGTCGTCGCTGCTCGATGCGGCCGACGCGCACCTCGCGGCCGGCGGGACGGCGTTACCGTTCACGCTGCCGGCAGGATTCACCGGCTTCGCCGACGTCGCCGGATACCGCAAGTTCAATCGGGCGCTCAAGGCCGCGGTCGAGGTCTACCGCGGCAGCCTGGGGTGCGGGGCGCCGTGCTACACCACGGCGAAGGGGCTGCTCGAGTCCGGCGCGACGTTCATCGATACATCCGCGACCGCGAACCTGGCGGCCGGCGTGTACTTCGACTACAGCACCAATCCCGGCGACGCCCCCAACCCGCTGTTCCAGAACCCGCAGACGGGCGAGAACTTCGTCAACCCGCGGATCAAGGACAGCGCCGAGACCAAGCCCACGACCGGGCTGGACGACCGGTTCACGTCGAAGACGGTGCCGCGCCCCATCACCACGACGGAGAACCTCACGTCCGATGTGGGGTGGATTCGTTATCCGGCGACCACGGCCCAGATCCCGTTCATCAAGAACGAGGAGCTGATCCTGCTGCGCGCGGAGGCGAACAACGCCCTCGCCCTCCCCGTGCTCGCGGCGAACGATGTGAACTACATCCGGGTGACGTCGGGTGGGCTGGCGCCGATCGCGGGGCTGGCCGCGCAAACGCAGGCGCAGATTCTCGGCGCCATCCTCCACGAGCGGATGTACTCCCTGCTGTACGAAGGGCACCGCTGGTTCGACCTGCGGCGCACGGGACGCTTGGGTCCCTACCTGAAGGACCGCGCGACCGACGCGGTGTTTCCAACTCTGCCGATCCCGCTGGACGAGGTGTTGGCGCGGAAGTAGCCGCACCCGCGACCGCCCGAGACGCCAACGGGGGCGCCACCTGGCGCCCCCGTTCCCATTACCCCACATCCCACGCCTCTCTTTGCAGTTACATCTCGGTATACAGCTTCGCTCCCGCCACCACAGCGATCGGCCATTCGAACAGCGCGACCACCGTGGTGATCACCGTGACATTCGTCGGGAACATGTGGAACGGCGCCTCCATCAAGGCGTGCAGGAGCCCATACAGCACCCAGATCGCCAAGCCGGCGTAGACCGCCGTCCGGGGACCGGGGCCGAAGCGCGGCCGGATCGCCGCGTAGAACCAGACCAGAAAAATGCCGTACAAGAAGTCCATGAGCACGAACCAGAGAATCGTGTTCGTGCTCATCACGGGGAGATCCTTCTTCAGCACCACGCCGAACAGCAGGTAATCCACCACGTTCAGCACCACCCCCGCTACCAACCCACCGACGATCACCTTCTGCAGGTTGATCTTGCCCATCGGGGACCTCGCGGAATGGGTGAGAGGGAGCGAACCCGCCGAGCCGACAGTAGGGAACGCGGCGGGTGCCGTCAAGCCGCGATGGTCACCCCGAGCGCAGCGAGGGGGTCAGGGCACCACCAAGAGGGCCACGAGCCCCCCCAGCTCGTCGGCGATCGTGGCCACCCGATGCGGCACGACCCATTCCCCGTCCACCAGCAGGTTGAAGCGGTGGGTCCCGGAGGAAAGGAGCAGCGTGCCCTCCCACACGTCGTCGCCCACGGCCGTGAGTGGCCGCGGCGCCCAGTTGTTCCAGTCCCCCGCGATCGCGACGGCCCTCGCCCCGGTGAACCGGAACCGCACCACGCTGCTGTCCCCGCGACGCTCCGGCACCAGCGGCGCCAGCGGCAGAGCGGCCCGCGCCGCGCGCCGGGGACCGGCGAGCCGAATGACGGCGCTGAAGAACTGGGTCCGGGGGAAGCCTTGATACGGATCGGGGAGAGCCCCGCCCGCGGCGAGTTCGAGCGCGGCGGCCGGCGTGACGACCACCTGCAGGAAGCCGCCCACGGTGCCCTTGGACCCGTAGAAGCTCGACACGCGACGCACCGCCCACAGGCTGGCGGTCAGGGAGCCGCGGTGCAGCGTCGCACCCGCGTTGACGTCGGTGAACCAGGCGCCCAGGAACCGCGTGGGCTCGACGCTCGCCGACCAGTCGACCCGCCCGGAGCGCCACCACGTCCGCGCGCGGGCGTGCAACGCGGTCACCCAAGGCGTCCCATTGTTGATCCATCCCGCCGAGGGCCCCGCCCCGAGGCCGAAGCCCCAAGTCGGGGCGGCCCACAGCACCTCGCCGACCGCGTACGGTGCCGCCGTCTCCGCGCCGCCCGTCCGCGTGCTCCCCGACCAGCCCGCCTCGAGCCCCAGGCGCACGCCGTCGGCGAGCGGCGCCGTCGTCGCCCAGCCGTCTGCGTGACCCTGCAGGAACCAGTCGCCGTGCGGGAGGGCGGCGAGCAGTCCGCTCGCGTTGAGCGTCAGCGTCGGCGCGGCGTACTGCAGCGCGGGACTGAGGGACGCGACGCTCCAGCTCGAACCCCTGGGGTCGCGCACGGTCCCGATCCCCAGACCGACGGAGGCCTGGGTCTGAGCGAGGAGGATCAGCAACACGGGCGACACGGGGATGGAACCTAGCTCCGAACGAAAACCGGGGCACGGCAGCCTGCCGTGCCCCGGTAAGACTCTGCGATGCGAGCCAGGTTACGGGCGATGACTTGCCGACTGGCCCGGACTGGCCGGCTTCCGCGACGGCGATGCCGGCACCGCCGGAGTGGCGGGCGTCGCCGGCGTCGCCGGAATCGCCGCGCCGCCGCCCGATGCTGGCGTGGCGGGGGTGGCGCGCGTGGCCGGGACCGCTCGGGTGGCCGGGGTCACGGGACGATGGTCGAGGCCGACCGGCTCACCGCGCGCCTGCGTGGCGCGGTGCTCGGCGACCTTGGCTTTGGCCGTATCTGACGCATGGGCGTTGGGAATCTGCGGCGTCTGGGCCGCGGCCACGGCCGGGAACACCAGGATCGCCGCGAGGGGAATCAGTTTACGCAACATGGAGCTTCCTCCTTTTATGGTGCATCACTCGACACGCGCCTTTGCCCGCTGCTTAGCCAATAACCGGGTCAGTCGGGCCAGCCAGCGCCGCACCGGGACGACCGTGTCCTTCAAGTGAGCGGCGTAGCGCTGGGCGCGCTCCATCACTTCGTTGACAACCGCGTTGGCAAGCTCTTGATCGAACAGCACGCCGTACGCGATGGCGTACAGCGTGCCCTCGAGTCGAGCCGCAAACGCCCGGGCCGCCCGCTCGTCGCCTTCAGCGATACGGGCGAGCAGATGGCGGTCTGGCGCCGGCCAGGGCCGCAGGGCGGGTCGTTCTGGCAGGGCTGTCATGGCGTGCTAAAGAGGCGGTCCCAGGCGCCCAGGTAACGCAGGTCGTTACCGCCTGAACCCGTTGCCACTCTTCACGGTGGCGGTTGCCGGGTCCCCCCAGCCCCCGTAGCATCGTGGAGTGGGAACACGAACCGACGGGGAGATCGTCCGGGCGGTGCTGGCCGGCGACACCGAGCAGTACGCGGAGCTGGTACACCGCTACCGCGATCGGTACGCCCGGTTCGCGACCCGCATGCTGGGCTCGGTGGACGAAGCGGAGGACGCGGTGCAGGACGCGTTCATCCGCGCGTTCGAGCAGCTGCGGCAGTGCCGCGACCCGGACAACTTCGCGGGGTGGTTCTTCCTGATCCTGCGGAACCGCTGCCTCGCCGAGCGGCGGCGGGTCGCCCGGGCGGGACCGGGGACGGACGCGGTGGTGGTGCTGGCCACGGAGCAGGCCGACGGCCCCCTGGTGCAGGAGGAGCGGCGGCGGGCGCTGCAGCAGGCGCTCCTGGGGCTGACGCCGGAGCAGCGCGAGGTGTTCGTCCTGAAGCACGTCGAGGACTTATCGTATGAGGAGATCGCCGGGCGGCTCGGCGCGACGATTCCCTCGCTGAAGATGCGGATGCACCGGGCCTACGATCGGCTGCGCGAGCGGCTCAAGGACGTGCTATGACGACGGTGCTTCATCCTCTGGTCAAGCGGTTTCTCGACGGCGAGCTGCGCCTCGCCGATCTGCCGCCGGAGCTTCACGCCGAGGCGCGGGCGGCTGAGCGGCTGCTCGGCGCCGTGGATCGCGCTCCGGTGACGCTGCCGGCCGCGCTCGAGGCGCGCGTGATGGCCGAGGTGCGACAGCGGGTGATCGCTCCGTCGGCCCGACGCTGGTGGCACCGGCTCGCGGAACCGTGGGAGATCCGTCTCCGGCTCCGTCCATGGATCCTCGGCCCGGCGCTCGCTGCGGCGGCCGTCCTCGTGCTCATTCTCGCTCGCTCGCAGCCGCCGGTGCCCCCGGTCGCGGTCGCGGCTGCACCGGAGAGCGTGTACGTGCGCTTCGTCCTGTACGCCCCGGGGGCGCACCGCGTGAGCGTGGCCGGCACCTTCAATCAGTGGGATGCGACCACCGCGCCGCTGGCGCCCGCCGGCGCCGCCGGGGTGTGGGCAACGACCGTCGCCCTGCCCGTAGGTCAGCACCAGTATGCGTTCCTCGTGGACGGCCGTCGCTGGGTGAACGACCCCGCCGCGCCGATGGTGGACGACGGCTTCGGACGCCGCAACAGCGTGGTGGCGGTCACCGCCGGGGCCGCGGGAGCGCGCGCGCTG
>QHVC01000120.1 GCA_003222205.1 Gemmatimonadota bacterium
CCATTACTGCTGCCGGGACCGCAACCTGCTCGGCATGCTGTCGGACATCATCGGCGCGCACGCCGCGGGGCTGCGCAACATCCTCATCATCACGGGGGACCCGCCCAAGATGGGCCCCTACCCGGAGGCGACAGCGGTCTTCGACATCGACTCGATCGGGCTCGCCAACCTCGTGTACCGGCTCAACCAGGGGCTCGATCCCGGGAACAATCCGATCGGCGGCGCCACGAAGTGGGTCATCGGGGTGGGGGTCAACCCCGGCGCGATCGATCTCGACCGCGAGCTATCGCGCTTCGCCTGGAAGGTCGACGCGGGCGCCGAATTCGCGGTGACGCAGCCGGTGTTCGACCAGCGGCAGCTGGAGGCGTTCCTGAAGCGGGTGGAGCAGTTCCGCATCCCGATCGTGGCGGGGATCTGGCCGCTGGTCTCCCTGCGCAACGCCGAGTTCCTGGCGAATGAAGTGCCGGGGGTCAACGTGCCGGACGAAGTGCTGCAGCGGATGCGGAAGGCGACCGACAAGGGAAAGGAAGCGGCGCTGGCCGAGGGGGTCGCGATCGCGCGGGAGATGTTCGCGCGCGTGAAGACGACGGTGCAGGGCGTGCAGGTGAGCGCGCCGTTCGGCAAGGTGGACGTCGCGCTGGAGGTGTTCCGGACCTGACCGCGTGAGGGGTGGGGACTGTGGTCGTGACCGGGGGTCGACGAGCTCTGGTGTTCCCCGTCCCCTAAAGGGGCGGCTCGGCGCAATCGGGGGTCCTCTAAGGACGCGCGCCTTGGCCGAGCCGGGGCTTCAGCCCACGGGGGGCAGGTCGGTCGAGTCCCTGGAGGGCGAGAGGCTGAACTCAGATGATCGACGCGTTTCTCATCGCGCACCCTTTTGTGGTCGTCGCCGTATGGGCGGCGCTGTACACCTCAGACTATTACCTAACGCTCTGGGGTGCGCGCTTGTACAAGGAGACGGTAAGCACCTACATCGACTTCGACGGAAGCTACGAGCTCGAGCAAGTCTTCAAGAAGGACATCGACGCGTTGAGGTGGATCAGCCCGGAATGGGTCTATCAGCTCGGCCTTTCCTCCTCCGTGCTCATGTTCTGTTGGTTGCTCACGGTGCGGATCCTAGAGGTCCCGGAGCTCTTCCTCGTCGTCGTCGGTGCGTACGTCCTGCTCGAGGCAGTCGTACACACCCGACATGTCTCGAACGTCGTCCTATTCCGCACTCTGAAAACCCGTGGCGCCGTTGAGGGGAGAATCAAGTATGCAAGATGGGTCACGGACCGCGTCTCAAAGGCGCAGGTGCTGGCATTCGCGCTCGTTTTCATAGTCTGCTTCGCGATATCGGCTAAGATCATCTTCCTCGGTGGCGCCCTCGGCTGTCTGCTCAACACCCTCCGCCTCGCGCGCCAGGCGCGCCGAAGGAGGATGACCGCGACCTCGATCACTCCAACCCCACACTCCTGAAGGCCCGGGGCTTCAGCCCACGGGGGACACGGGCGTGGGTAGCCGTATCCGTTCCGGGTGCCGCAACTCCTGCTCTCGCACGTATTGAACTGCGCTCCACACCTGCTTGATGCCCAGAGATCGCAAGTCGTAACCCTGAGCCCAGCGCAGCGGCTCGTGACCGGCGATCCCATCGCGATTCGCAATCCGGGCGCTGGCGCCCTTGAGACCTTGGACCAGCCGCGGGATATCGAAGGCGGCTGGTAGCTGCAACACGAGGTGCACGTGGTCCTGCACGACTCCCATGGCTATGACACGAGCGTCGTGCCGTTTGGCTTCCGCGAGCGAGAACCGGCGCAGAAAGTCTGCGGTGGCCGGCTTGATCAGGGGAAGACGCGCGAACGTGGTCCAGGAGAGATGGGCGTAGAGGCGTACCGACACTCGAACCTCGCGATCCAACCTAACGAGGCTCGACGAACAACAGGGATCAAGAAAACGCGCAGAGCGGTCGAAAAACCCGCTCCCGTTGCCCGTCCCCTGAAGGGGCGGCTCGGCGCAATCAGGCGTCCTATAAGGACGCGTGCCTTGGCCGAGCCGGGGCTTCAGCCCACGGGGGGCGACCGCCTTGGAGTCAAGTGTCCGAGTTGTCCAACGTGGAGTAGCTTAGAGCCGTCTCGGAGGAACCAACGTGCGTCCGTCCTACATCGCTCGCTTATAGGTTTCCCGCCCATGGCCGCACCGGGGTCCGCCTCCTGGGTCGCGGGGATTCTCGCCCGCGACTTGAGGGCTCTGAGACGGGAAGTCGAAGCCTACGCCGACGAGCGCGACTTGTGGCGCCCGGCGCCTGGCGTCGTCAACCCCGGCGGCAACCTCGCGCTGCATTGCGCCGGCAACCTTCAGCACTTCATCGGCGGCGTGCTCGGTGGCTCGGGCTACGTGCGCAACCGCGACGCCGAATTCGGCCAGCGCGAGGTGCCCCGGACCGAGCTGCTCGCGGACATCGACGCCGCCATCGCCGCCGTGCGGCGCGGGCTCGAACGGGTGAGCCCCCAGCAGTGGGAGGCGCAGTATCCGCTCCCCGTCGGCGGCGTGACGCTCACCACCGGCGAGTTCATGGTGCATCTCGCGGTGCACCTCGGGTACCACCTCGGCCAGGTGGATTACCACCGGCGGCTCGTCACGGGGGACGCCAAGACCGTCGGGGCGATGCCGCCGGCAGAGCTGTCTACCGCCCGCAAGACGCCCTGAGATCGGAGATCCCGATGACCGACCTGCCGCCCCTCACCCCCGTCGCCACGGCGATCCCGGCCCGGACCTCGGTGCCGCTGCTCGTCGCGTCGACGCTGTGCTGGATCTGGGCCGTGCTGCTGTTCCTGGTCGCGATCGCCCTCGGAATACCGTTCATCTCGATGGGGATGTATCAGGCCTTGATCCTTCCCATCATTTTCCTGATGCTCAGCGCCTTTTACGTCGTCGCCGGCGTCGGCATCCGGCGGCGCAAGAAATGGGGCGCGATCGTCGGGATCGCGGTCGCGGCGCTGTACGCCGCGCTCGCGGCCCTCGGCCTGCTGGTGGGCCTGGCGGCTCCAGAAGCCCAACGCGGCACCACGACCACCCAGACCCTGCTCACGGGCCTGCTGGGCCTGGGCGTGAACGCCGCGATTATCGTGCTGGGACTCGTCCGCTGGCGTGAGCTGGAGTAGGCAGGTGGGCCTCGCTAACCCCGGGCTGGAGCCTGCCCCGAGCGGAGTGAGGGACCCGGGGTTCGCCAGACAAGCGCGTGACGAATCGGAGTGACGAAACCGCAGTTCTCGGGTACCTTAACCGTACCCGAGCCATTCAGAGGATCCGCATGGTCAAATCCCTGACACTCGCCGCGGCGCTGCTCGCCGCCGCCCCGCTCGCCGCCCAGCAGCCAGCGGCAGCGCCGGCCCCCCCGCCGCCGCCCGATCCCACGCCGCTTGCGGTCGGCACCGTCGCGCCCGACTTCACACTCAGCGGTGCCACGCGTTACGGAGTGCTGCGCAGCCCCGTCCAGCTCGCCGACTTCCGGGGCAAAACAGTCGTCCTCGCCTTCTTCTTCAAGGCTCGCACCAAGGGCTGAACCGTCCAAATGAACGCGTACCGTGATCAGTACGCGCAGCTGTTCCGGAACGGCCGCAACATCGTGCTCGTCGCCATCAGCGCGGACGTGGATACCGCCTTGTACTCCTGGGCGCGCGACGCCGAGTTCCCGTTCTTGTTCGCGAGCGACACCGGCTCGGTGGTGGGGAAGCGCTACGGGGCCTACCTGGGTAAGTACAAGCTGGACAACCGCACGCTGTTCGTGATCGCGCCCGACGGGAAGATCAGCTACGTCGCCGCGCCGTTCCGCGAGATCGATCCGACGTCGTACACGGCGTTGGCCGCGGAGATCAACAAGGTGGCGCCGGCGGATTCGACGAAAGGCAACTGAGTCGGGCAGGGACGGACTGAGTCGGGCGGAGACGGGCCGGGTTACTCACGGTGCCCGACCCTGCCCGACTCTGCCCGTCACCGCCCGACTGACCGCCCCTTCCACGTCCTGATCCTCCCCCACGCCCGTGTACACCACCTTCCCCGACGCGTCAAGCACCACGACAAAGCTCGTGCTCGGCGCTTGGAACGCCCGCACCGCCGCCCCGCCCGCGTCCCACAGGAACGTGAACGGCATCGGGTGCGACACCAAGTGCCGTTGCACGCTGCTCCTGCTCTCGTTCACCGCCACCGCGACGACGAGGAACTCGACCTTGTCCCCGTGGCGCCGGTGCGCGGCCTCGATCCTGGGAAGCAGCGCCTTGCAGATCGGGCACCACGTCGCCCAGAACTCGAGCAGCACGGGCTTCCTGCCGACGTAACGCCCCAGGTCCACCGGCTTGCCGTCCAGGTCCTGCACGGTGACCGCCGGCGGCGTCGCGCCGACGGCGATGCCCAGCTCGTCTTCCTGGGCCCCGAGCCGCCCCGCGAACGCAGCCAAGAGCAGCAACGTCACCCACGCATCCCGCATCCCCCATCCCCCATCTCGTGTCGTTGTCACAGCGCCTTCCCCACCTGAATGAGATAGTACTCCGCCACCCCGATCAGTACCACGCCCGCCGCCCGCTTGATCCACACCATCCACGGGCCCGCCCGCGGCAGCGACGTCGCGAGCCCTGAGAATACGCCGACGCCGACCAGCACCGCCGTCATGCCGAGCGAGAACACGAAGAGATAGACGAACCCGGCCACCGCGCTTTGCGTCGCCGCGACCCACGTCAGGACGACGGCGAACGCGGGCGCGCCGCACGGTGCCGCTACGATCCCCGACGTCGCGCCCAACAGGAACACCGCCGGGTAGGATCCTCCCGTGAGGCGCGCCGCCCACGCCACGAGCCGCTGCGGCGCCTGGATCGGAAACACGTCCAGCATCGCCAGGCCGAACAGCAGCAGCAGGTTCGCGACCGCGAAGCGGACCCAGGGATTCGCCGAGATCGTGCCGAACAACTGCCCGCTCGCTCCGGCGATGGCGCCGAGCAGCGCGTAGAACAGCGCCAGCCCGGCGACGTACGCGAGGGTGAGTCCCACCACGCGGCGTCGGGACCGTCCCGCTCCCTGCTCCCCGGTCCCCGAGATGATCCCCGCCGTGATCGGAATCATCGGGTAGATGCAGGGGGTGAGGCTCGTCGCCAGCCCCGCCCCGAACAGCGCCGCGACGGCGGCGACGGGGTGGTGCTGGAGCAGGTCGGTCAGGGAAGTCCCCTGGGCTGGCAGAGCGAGCATAACGTCGGCACAATGTAACCCATGATTCGACCCCGCCGGTTCCACCCCGGCGCCCCCGCGTGAGCCGCCGCACCGCGTTGCTCGCCGGCGCCACCGGCCTCATCGGCGGCCATGTCTTGCGTCTGCTGCTCGCCGACGACGCCTACCAGCGGGTGACCGCGGTCGGGCGCCGCGGGCTGCCGGTGACCAGCCCCAAGCTCCAGCAGCGCCTCGTGGACTTCGACCAGCTCGCCGACCTCGACGCCCCGAAGGTGGACGACGTGTTCTGCTGCCTCGGCACCACGATGAAGAAAGCCGGATCCCAGGAAGCGTTCCGCAAGGTCGACCTCGGGTACGTAACCGCGCTGGCGCGGCTGTGCGCGCGGCACGGCGCCAAACAGTTTCTCCTCGTCAGCGCCATCGGTGCGAACCCCGCGTCGCGCATCTTCTATAACCGCGTCAAGGGCGAGGCCGAGGCTGCGGTGCGGGCGGCGGGGTTCGCGGCGACGCAGGTCTTCCAACCGTCGTTGCTGCTGGGGAATCGGGGCGAGTCGCGGCCCGCGGAGCGTCTCGGCATCCTGGTGGGCGGCGCCCTCGGGTTCGTCTTCGCCGGGCCGTTGCGCCGTTACCGGCCGATTCCCGCCGCGACAGTGGCAGCGGCGATGGTCAAGGCGGCCAAGAAGGCGCGTCCGGGAGCCCACGTGTACACCTACGACGACATGCTCAGGTGAGGCGGTCGATCTCCCGTCGATCCTTCTTCGTCGGCCGCCCCTTCCCTTCGTATCGGGCCGAGGGCGCGATCCGCAGCTGCTCGGCGTGCCGTTCGCGCTCCTTCTTCGCGACCGGGTCTTCTTCGTAAAGCGCCGCCGCAGTAGCCGGAGGCCCACGGCGCTCGGCCAGGGCGCGGACGGTGAGCTGGAACTCAAAGGGCCCACGTCTTACCCGCACTCCGTCTCCGACCTTGAGCATCTTCGCGCGCTTGGCCCGGGCCCCGTTGACCTCGACCTTGCCACCGTCAATAGCTTGAGCGGCGAGCGAGCGGGTCTTGAAGAAGCGAGCGGCCCAGAGCCAGGTGTCGAGGCGGACGGCCGCAGGGGCGGTCTCGCGTTCTCGGTTCACGGTTTTCGGTCGTCTGTGTGCGCACGCACGCGTATTAAGGTACCTCGGCGCGACGAACAGGTACCTCTCCGGCTCAACAGTCGTCGCAGTATCGGGTCGTGCAGGACTTCAGGAAACTTGAGGCGTGGAGAAAGGCTCGGCATCTCAGTCGCAGGGTGTATCTCGCCACTCGAGGTTTTCCGCGCGACGAGCTGTTTGGTCTCACAGCCCAGATGCGACAGTGCGCGGTCTCTATTGGCGCCAACGTAGCCGAGGGGTGCGGCCGCGGAACACAGGCCGATCTGGCGAGATTCCTGCGCATCGCGTTCGGATCGGCCTGTGAGCTCGAGCATCACCTGATCGTGGCCAAGGACAACGACTACCTGACCGCGCGCGAGACTCACGATCTGGGCAGCCGTGTCCTGCGAATCAAACGAATGCTGTCGGGGCTGCTGCGCTCGGTGCGTGAGTCAGGCCTACCGACGACCGAGAACCGATAACCGACAACCGAAGAGTCAGGGGGCGGCCCTCCGCATCCGCACCTCACCAGACCCCGTCTCGATCTTTACCCGCCCCTGTCCATCGCCGATCTGGCCGATGATGTGGTCGGACTCGAGCTTGCGGGCCTGGATGGTCAGCCCCGTGAAATCGATCCCGCCACTCCCCGTCTCGATGTCCAGCTGCGCCCCGAAGTTGGCCGGCACGGTGATCGTCACGCCGCCGGATCCGGTGTCCACATCCAGCAGATCGAGGTCCGACAGCAGCTCCAGCTTCACGTCGCCGCTGCCGGTGTCGAGGCTCACGTTCTTCGCCTTCACTCCGGTGAGTTCCACGTCGCCCGATCCGGTGTCCACCTTGAGGCCGTCGACGGCGACCCGGTCGCAGGTCACGTTCCCCGAGCCCGTGTCGAGTTTCAAGCCGGTGCCGGAGACGCCGTTCACCGTGACGTCGCCCGAGCCGGTGTCGAGGCTGATCTCGCCCGAGACATCGGTCACCGTGACGTCACCCGACCCGGTATCGAGCAGCAACCGCCCTTTGGTGTGATCCGCCTCCACGTCGGCGGAAGAGACGTGCACCTTCAAGTCCCCGTCCACGTTGGTGACGACGGCTTTCCCCACCGCCAGGTACACGGCGAGGCGCTTGCCGACCGGTACGACGACGCGGAGGTCCGCGTACGCCTCGAGCCCGCCGCGCGAGCCGGAGATGCGCACTTCCCGGCCGCGCGAGCCGAAGCGCCGGTCGTGATCGTCGTCGAAGGTGCCGTCGTCGCGCACGCGCTCGCTCGTGTTGGAGCCGCGCTCCAGGAGCGGATAGGTGATCTCGTCGGCGTCGTAGACGACGCGCAGCGTCTGGCGGTCGCGGATCTCGCCGGTGGCGATCTTGAGCCGCGCCGCGTCCGCGCCGTGGCGTGTGACTTCGACCACCACCACCGCGCCGGTGCCGCCTTCGACCTTGAGCTGGCCCACGAGGTTGTAGACGGCGACGTCGTCGCCCGCGATGGTGTAGCGCTCCGGCGTCTGCGCCGGGGCGCGGCGCGCGGCGAGCCCGACGACGAGCGCGATGAGTGTGACACGATTCAGCATGCGGTCTCCTGCTGGAGAGGGTTCACCGTACGGCCCGCCCGACAGGGCGTTTCCCTGAGCGGTTCGATGGGGCGGAGACCAGAAAGGTTGCCAGGGACGACCGAAAACCGATAACCGATGACCGACGACAGCGGACAGCCTTACGGCTCCCCGCTCGCGCGGCTAGTATTGAACCACTTGTCCCGCTTCAGCTTGGCAGGAGGGGCGCCGTGTCCGACTGGCAGGTTTGGCTCATCGCGGGTGTGCTGCTCCTCGTGGCCGAGATGTTCACGCCGGGCTTCTGGCTGGCGTGCCTGGCGATCGGCGCGTTCGCGGCCGGGCTGGTCGGGCTGATCCCGGTGGTGGGGACCACGATCGAGACGGTGGTATTCGCCGCGACGAGCCTGCTCAGCATGGTGGGAATCCGGCCGGCACTGGCGCGGCGATTCCGGCTTGGCGTCGGTTCCGGCGTGCGGACCAACGTGGACGCCCTGGCCGGGAAAACGGGCGTGGTGACGGAGCGCATCGCGCCCGGCGTCCGCCCCGGACGCGTACTGGTGGAAGGCGAGAACTGGCGGGGCGCCTCGGTGGACGGGGTGGTGCTGGAGCCGGGGACACGCGTGATGGTGGTTCAGGTGGACGGCACTACGCTCATGGTCGAAAGGGAACCCGAGTCATGACTCCAGGACTGATTCTCCTTGGCGCGATTGCGCTGTTCGTCGTGGTCACCGTCGCCAAAGGCATCCGCATCGTCCAGCAAGCGCAGACGATGGTGATCGAGCGGCTCGGGAAGTACCACCGGACGCTGGCCTCGGGGATGAACCTGATCGTGCCATGGTTGGACCGCCCCCGCGCCATCGACTGGCACATGGTGGTGGTGACGCCGGCCGGAGATTCGTTCGCGCGTCACTTCCGCACCGAGAAGATCGACCTGCGCGAGACGGTGTACGTGTTCCCGCGGCAGAACGTGATCACCAAGGACAACGTCGTCGTCGAGATCGACGCGCTGATCTACTCGCAGATCACCGACCCTGTGCGCGCGACCTACGAGATCGCCAATCTCCCGGACGCGATCGAGAAGCTGACGCAGACGACGCTGCGCAACGTGATCGGCGAGATGGAGCTCGACCATGTGCTCTCCTCGCGCGACACCATCAATGCCAAGCTGCGCGAGATTCTCGACGAGGCGACTCACAAGTGGGGCTCCAAGGTCAGCCGCGTGGAGCTCAAGGACATCAACCCGCCGCGCGACATCCGTGACGCGATGGAGAAGCAGATGCGCGCCGAGCGGGACCGGCGCGCCGCGATCCTCACCGCCGAGGCCGAAAAGCAGTCGCGCACCCTGCAATCCGAAGGCATCCGGCAGTCGGAGATCAACAAGGCCGAGGGCGACAAGCAGGCGCGGATCCTCGCGGCCGAAGGCGAAGCCAACGCGCGG